>RFGP01000039.1 GCA_003697365.1 Chloroflexota bacterium
GTTTAGACTGACATTTGCTTTAGCAAGTGTTTTTTGCGGCAGAAAACCATTCTATCTATTTTTTAGCTGCTGCAAACTTTTCAGCCACTGCATCCCAGTTAACCACATTCCAGAAAGCCGCAATGTAGTCAGGACGGCGATTCTGATAATTCAAATAATAGGCGTGTTCCCAAACATCTAAGCCTAAAATCGGTGTGTGCCCTTGCATATAGGGGCTGTCTTGGTTTGCTGTTGAGTAAACTGCTAGGTTGCCCGCATCATCAACAACAAGCCATGCCCAACCTGAACCGAAACGGCTGGCTGCTGCATTACTAAACTTTTCTTTGAAAGCGTCAAAACTTCCAAAGGCAGCATTAATTGCTTCAGCTAGTGCGCCACTAGGTGAGCCTCCACCATTTGGCCCCATAATTTCCCAAAAGAGTGAATGGTTGGCATGACCACCACCGTTGTTTTGAACCGCAACGCGAATATCTTCTGGAACGCTGTTAATATTGCGCAAAATCTCGTCTATAGATTTGCTTTCCCACTCGGTACCTGCAATAGCGCTGTTGAGTTTAGAGACGTAACCAGCGTGATGCTTATCATGATGAATTTCCATTGTACGAGCATCGATGTGTGGTTCTAGTGCATCATACGCATATGGCAATGGAGGTAGTTCAAAAGCCATACTAATCTCCTTCGCGATGTTTTTAAGTTTGCTATTTTCCCATACATTTTTAATGGGTATGATGGATGATAACATATACTTTGTTAGCAAACCATAAAAACTCATCAATTACTAATATAGGAACATTATGCGAGAAAAGTCTCTCTGGAAACCGTTTTTAGCCATGTTCTTAGGATTATCAGCAGTTTGTACAGCTGCTATTTTCATTCGATTAGCACAAGCAGAGAATGCTTCTTCTTTGTTGATAGCAACAGGAAGATTGGCTGTAGCAAGTCTTATCTTGATTCCTGTGGCTTTGCAGCGGCACATGCCCGAAATACGTACTTTGACGCAGCGAGATTGGCTCTTTATTACATTATCAGGATTTATGTTAGGAATACATTTTGCGGCGTGGATTACTTCGCTAGAATATACATCTGTAGTAAATAGCGTAGCGTTAGTGACAACGAGTCCATTGTGGGTTGCACTTTTTGCCCCTATTTTTTTGGGAGAACAATTACGTCAACAAACTTTTATAGGGCTAGGGTTAGCTTTTGGTGGTGGGCTCATGATGGCACTTAGCAATACCTCAGGCGAAGCACCAATTTCTGACCAACCTCTTTTAGGGAATTTGTTAGCTGTTGGTGGGGCAATTGCCGTTGCTTTTTATTTTATCATTGGGCGACAATTGCGGGGGCATCTTTCTATTATCACCTATAGCACTATTGTATATAGCATTGCTGCTTTTATGTTGCTGTTTGTAATTGGCTTGATAGGACAGCTTGGTGAGGTGTTGGACTTAACACCAGAAGCATGGTTGTGGATTGTGCTTTTAGGGGTAGTGCCGCAACTCATTGGACACTCTTCTTTTAACTATGCGCTTGGTTTTTTGCCTGCAGGATATGTGAGCTTAATTGTCTTAGCAGAGCCTGTCGGTAGTGGTTTATTAGCGTTTATTTTTTTGGATGAAACTCCTGTACTTTTGCAACTTATAGGTGCTGCTTTTATCCTTAGCGGTATATTTTTAGCAACTCGTGAACAAATGCGTTTTGTCCCTGATACGGAAACAACCATTGTTCCGACATAAATGGTTCTTACTATCATTGTGTGAATGAGATAGCAAGAACCATTAACATAAGAGCATTGGTAATTAGTTCAGTTTGTTGTATAAGAAATCACCAATTCCGGGATAGAATGGTATCCATGCACGCGCGTCAATGCCGTAGGTAAGCCATTTGTCGATGTCATAAAATTGTCGCCATAATCTTTCTAGCGTCCCATCATAGTACATATCGCTTAGCGTCCAATTGATGAGAAGGGCGAAATCAACATCATTACGTGGAGATGCAATGGTAATGGGCTGGAAGGGATTTGGCCCCAGCGCTTTACTTTGAAGTAACCAAGGATAGCCGCTATACTCTTCCATAAACGCTAGAAGACGTATCGCATCGGCATATAAGCCATCAACATCACGACTGTCAAAATTACGACGCGCATCTAAGCTATCCGCGAAACGGTACACGCTGAATGTCCCCCCCAAACTTTCCAGATATTCACCATCTTGTGGGCTATCCTGAAAATAACCAATCCATGAGCCACGCCGAAAATCTTCAAATGTATCGTATTGACTTGTCTCAAGCACTAGAATACGGTGACCTGTATAAAAATAGGGAACTGAATACTCTACTCGATCCGCACCATCCCAACGAGGACGTACACCAATTGCAATATCTGCTTGATTTGTAGCTACGAGATCAACAGCTGACTCTACACTTCCGGGAATGAAGGTGACATTTACACCCCAACGTCTTGCCATCTCTTCGATAATTGCTCGGTTAATTGGATCTAAGTAGCCGTCATAGTAAAGAGGACTTTGATCGAGATCGAGCCCACTCACGACGAGCGTCTCTTTAGCCTGAATTTTTTCGATTATTGAACGGGCCGGTAGCGGTATATCTGGCGGAAAATCACTGAGAGTGCGAGCATCTTCAGTGAGATTGTTGTATATAGGAATAAATGCCGCAAAATTTATCGGATCGCGATCTGGAAACCAATTAGCAGCGATGCTGCTCAGGGTGCCATTTTGTGATAAGCGCTGTAATGTCCGATTCAGCAAGTTCCGCAAATTGACATCATAACGCCGCATGGCAATGGCATAGAGATCAATTTGCACATCTTGCGGAACATAGCTCATTCCCAAACGACCAGCGCGGTTAAGGTCGTCCCATTCACCAACGACACCAGTAACTTCACCTTTTTCGAGAGCATCCAGCGCTGCATCTTGAGACAAATAGCGTACAAGTTCAAATCCTACGCCATTATAAGCTGAGAAAATATTAATCGCTTCTTCTCCACGACTGCCTGCGACAATGCCAATACGCTGATTACTTAGGGCGCTGATATTAGGATATAAACCTTGATCACTTTCCCGAATGACCATTTTTTGGCGATTATCATAATACGTGTGTGTGAAATTCATATATTCGTAGTTATGTTTGGCTTTGAGTTGCTCACCAATTAAAATATCGACTTCACCACTACGCAGCATTTGCAGTTCAGTTTCTGTGGTAACTTGAATAAAAACAGCTTCAATGCCTAGCTCAGCGGCAATTGCACGTACAATGTCTGCTTCATAACCAACCACTTGCCCGGTTTCATCTAGCCACGCAAATGGCGGCAGATTAAAACGGGTGCCTACTCGCAAAATACCTTCATTTTGCATAGTGGCTATGCCAGAATAAGTTACAGTGGTTGTTTGAACAGCAGCGCTGGTGGGGATAGGAACTTTTGTTGGTGGAACACGTGTGCCTACGGCTGGTGTAGGGCTAGGGTTGGGCTGCTGTGCCATGCTGTTAATTGGAACAGCAATCAGAACAACTATGAGCGTGATACTGCTAATGATTCCGATAAAACTACGATACATATAGCTTATACTCCGTTAAGTATCTCAGGACAGCTTGTGGCACTCGATACCGTACTGATATACCTTGCTTTAACATTTTGACAATATCTGATGAAGATATTTCTATTTCTGGTGCATTGAGGAAGTAGACTCGTTCTAGTAATCCCGGCAATTCACGGGTTAGTGTGCTGAGATCAGGGTAAATCTCAGGGCGTTGCATTACCACTAAACGTGCCATTTGGATTAGCTGATCAGGTTGTCGCCACGAGAGCAAGTCTCTTAAAGAGTCACTACCCATCAGAAAATAAATATCAGCATTTGGGTAAAAATCTTGAAAAATCTTCACCATATCATTTGTATAATGCGGTCCGGGACGATCCATGTCTACACTAGAGACTACAAAGCGATCGTTGCCATGCGTGGCGAGCTGCACCATTGCGAGACGATGCTCTGCAGGAGCCAGAGGTCGATTTGTCTTATGTGGTGGATTGCCAGCGGGCACAAAGAATACACGATCTAGTTTTAGGTCTTCTAATGCTGTTTCGGCAAGAATTAAATGCCCTAAATGTGGTGGGTTGAATGTGCCACCAAATAAGCCAAGACGTTCTAGGGGCAAGAATGTTATCCTCCAATTGAAAATGGTCATATTGTTGATAATGCCAAAAAGAGAGGGGGTTTGTCTACTTTGGTTTCTAGGCGTTTTTCTGACAGAGTTATCACCCTTCTGGCATCCAAGAAGGGCGATAACTCGTTAGTTTAAATGACTAGGAGGCACCCATGATGCCGCCTTCAGTCATCTTATAAACATCTAAAGCGGCTTCAGCATCTTCACGACTCATGAGCCCCATATCAACGACTACATCTACAATAGAACGACCTTCTGCTAGTGCTGTTTTAGCTACCTTTGCACCATTTTCGTAACCTATAATTGAGTTTAGTGCTGTGACAAGAATGGGGTTCTTAGAAAGCCAACCGCGCGCTTTTTCTTCATTTGCCTGAAGCCCAACCACGCATTTTTCAGTAAAGGCTTTCACTGCACCGATCATAACGTGCATCATTTCAAACAGATTATGTGCAATAATCGGCATCATGACATTGAGTTCAAGTTGGCCTGCTTGGGCACTCATGAGCACGGTAAAGTCGTTGCCCATAACATGGAACATCGCCATATTGAGCATCTCTGCTAGAACGGGGTTGACTTTGCCCGGCATAATACTTGATCCCGGTTGTACAGCAGGTAGGCGAATTTCGTCTAATCCTGTTGTTGGGCCACTAGAAAGCAGGCGGAAATCATTAGCAATGCGAGTGAGGTCTTGGGCGACTGTTCGCAATGCACTGGAGAAAAAGGTGGCATCTTGCATACTTTGCATAGACTCAAACAAGTTGTCACTCTCATAGAGGGTGATACCTGTTAATTTGCTTAAGGTGGCTACCATGTTCTTGTGATATTCAGGATGAGCATTCAAACCTGTACCAACAGCTGTTCCACCGATGCCTAAGCGGCGCAATCCTTCAGCAGCTTTGATAATTTTATCAATGTCGCGTTCAATAGCCTTTGCATAACCACTGAATTCTTGCCCTAAACGAATAGGTACAGCATCTTGCAGGTGTGTACGACCACTTTTAACGATGTGATCAAATTCTTGGGCTTTGTCTTCTAATGCTTTTTGTAGGCCTTGTAATGTACTAACAAGTTCATCTAATCGCCACAACACGCCTAAGCGTATAGCCGTGGGGATAGTGTCATTGGTTGATTGAGCATAATTAACGTGATCGTTGGGGTGTACTGGTTTATTTTTATCATCAAGCGCATACCCCAATATTTGATTTGCTCGATTAGCAATGACTTCATTTGTGTTCATATTTTGGCTGGTACCAGCGCCTGCTTGAAACGGATCAACGACAAAATGGGCATTGTGTTTACCAGCGATTACTTCGTCTGCTGCTTGCATCACTGCTTTTGCGATGTCCTCACCTTTTATCACAGTTCCATCTGGGAGGGTTTTATCTTTGATAAGCCCTAAGTTATAATTCACTTCAATAGCTGCGCGCTTAATAGTTGCCATTGCCCAAATGAATGCCGGGTAGCAGCGCATTCCTGAAACCGGAAAGTTCAAAACTGCACGTTGGGTTTGAGCTCCATATAATGCATCGGCAGGCACTTGCATTTCACCAAGTGAATCACGCTCAATTCGATATTCAGTCATGGAAAATATCCTCTTCCTATTTTTCAAAATATCAATTTCAATTCGGCTAAAGTCTAGCGCAAGGAATTTTCGCCTACAATAGACGTTTAGCATTTTGAAGGGCGACAACCGTCCATATTTTAATTTTTTTGCTAAGATAAAACAGATGTACTTGACCAAATTTTGAGGTTAATTTATATGCGGCCAAAACGCCCCCACAATCAACTTGATCATCTTTTATCTCGACGTAGCTTTTTAATTGGTGCAAGTCTGGCAACAGGATCAGCAGTGGCTTTCTGTGGTGCAAGTAGTCTTGGGCTATATTGGTTGCTGACACGGGCATCATCGCATAGCAACGCAAGCTATGCTACTACCACTCCCGGGCCACGCCTAGCTATCCAAAAAGTTATGGCAAAGCCAAGTATTGTTACACGCACAGAGTGGGGGGCTCTTTTGCCAAATTTCTCCGCCGAAAATGAGCATGGAATATATGGGCCAGAAAACCCTGAGGGCTGGCTAGAATATGATGGGGCTTTGCAAGATACTTATCAAACTGTTGTGATACATCATTCGGCGACTTATGAAGTAGATGACGTGAACACAATGCGAGAAGTGCAGCGCCTGCATATGGAAGAACGAGGTTGGGCTGATATAGGGTATCATTTTTGTGTTGGCAAAACTGGTAGCATTTTTGAAGGACGTTACCTAAACGTTAGGGGAACACATACTGCAGGCTATAATACTGGAAGCGCTGGGGTGTGCTTATTGGGGAATTTTGAAGAAGAATTGCCTACACAAGAACAATTAGAAGCTACAAAAGCTCTACTCAATTGGCTTGCTGTTCGCTTGTTGCTCACTCATTTAGCTGGACATCGTGATTTTAATGATACAACTCTTTGTCCCGGCGCGAATTTATATGTGTACCTTGACGAATTCGCCGCTAGTGCAGGATTAACACGAGGTACTGCGGGATATGTTGGGCCAGCACCAGAACCAACAAGTGATACAACTTCCGCTATTGGTTGTTGTTGCTGTGATAGGGCGTTGTCCTAGCAGATTTGGTACAATAGGAAAGAGTTGTAATGGTAGCTTATATACATAAAAACAGTTATTTACTGTAAGGATTTAATTCAAATGTCAGAGAATCATCAGCCCTCTCGTGATCCTCAAACCCTTCTTGATACAGTGAATATGAGTATGGTGGAAGGTTTGGGGCAGCTAGCTGATTATTTTGGCTATAATCGGCTTGTTGGGCAGCTTTATGGTGCGCTTTTGTTCAGTCCTGAACCATTGAGTTTAGATGACCTCGTTGAATTGCTGGCAAAAAGCAAGGCAAGTGTCAGCATGAATATGCGTATACTAGAGCAACTTGGCTTGGTGCGTGAGGTGTGGGTACGTGATACGCGCAAGAAATACTATGAAGCCGAGAGCGATCTGTGGAAAGCTCTTATTAATGTGTTACGTAGCCGTGAGATGCGAGATGTCGATCGCGCTCTAGAGGTATTGAATAGTAATATTAAAAGCCTTCAAGCGACTATACCTCAAATGAATGATAGACAAAAAAAGTTGGCTGCACACTATCAAACGCGAATGGAACAATTGGAAGATTTTTTTCGCCTAGCGCAAGTTGTGCTGAATAGTCTAATGGAATATGGTGTTACATTTGATTTTAACCAAATTCTAGAGAATCAGGAAAATACTAATACAGATGATTAGAACAGTTCCTAACACGGGCAGTGAAGACATTGTTCTCTATATGAGGACATATTATTCGTTATTGAGGACAAGCGATGCGATTAAAATTCAGTCTCTAACAGAGGCACATGCGCAAATTGACTCGTCGTTACATGTTCATGCGCATGATGATGAGATTGATATATCAGCGCTTGTTTATTCAACGTTGCGTTTGCCAGTGGAAATTATTCATACAAAACTCGTTGTCCTAGCTCAACTTATAGAAGATTTTCGACGTATTGGGCTAAATGTTGAGGAATGGGAACAAGTCTATGCTATAGCGCGTCGCCGTCGTGTACATTTTGATGGTAAAGAAACACTTGCCGTCATGATCACAAGTCGCTCTGATATTGATGATTTGGTGCCGATTTTGACGGCTTTGCAGATTGAGTGGAACAAGGTACATCAAGCATTTGTATTGAACTCTGCAGCGCAAAAACTTTTGAAGACGATAGCTGATGCTCCAGCGAATCATGCAGATACAAACGTCTTACTGAATCTTGCACAACACTTAGGGCTTGAAGTGTCTGATTTGTCGCGTCTTCAGTCGGCATGGAAATCTCATTTCATTAGCTACTTAAATGCAATGGCTGAACGTCCGCTAGATTTATCTCTGCAATTGTTGGCTGGTTCTCAGATGAAGTATCGCAAAGCCGCAAATCGCTGGTGGGATCACCTTAATGATGTATGTGAAACTCGGCAGAATATGGTCGCTAATCGTGCCATCTATTTTGTGTCGAGTAACACACATGCAATTCCTAATTTGTTAGCTGGTTATGCTCAGCAAATACAGCCGCAACTCACACAATTTATGCATGAATTGCGCCATGCGGATTTGTTAGCGGAATGGGAAAACTTGCAAAATGACTTTGCTACACACGTACACCATAATTTTTTCTACTATTTGCTGAAAAAATATCAAACACAATATCCAAAGTCGATAGATGAAATGTATGCTGCTGAACAATCTATTGGCTTAACACGGATTCCACCGCAGTATGGGTTCGACATTGAGGCACAGGTTATTGAGTTAAATAAAGTTGATCCAAATAAATGCGATCCTCGAATTCGTGAAGGTTTAGCGATTGAACAACTCAAGAAAAGCGATGCTTTGATTATTAATATTGATTATCCTTTGGGGTTGGCGGCTTTTGAGTTGCTATCGAGGGTGGTCGAAGGTACAGATGCGGTGTTGGGCATTTACATTATGGGCAAAGCCGCTACACTGAACGGTCGCATTGGCGATGTAATGTTGGCAAATGTTGTACATGATGAACATTCGCAGAACACATATTTGTTCAATAACTGTTTGAAGGCTTCTGATATTACACCCCATTTGGTATATGGCACGGTGCTCGATAACCAAAAAGCTATTACAGCACGGGGCACATTTCTACAAAATCGCACTTATATGGATGTCTTTTATCGAGAAGGGTATACAATTTTAGAAATGGAAGCAGGACCTTACTTATCTGCAGTGTATGAGATGATTCGTCCCCAACGGCATCCGTATAATGAAATTGCGAATTTGTATCCTGCGCCTTTCAATGTTGGTCTTGCTTATTATGCTAGCGATACACCATATAGTCGTGGGCATAATTTGGGTGCTGGCAGTTTAGGATATAAAGGTATGGATGCGACCTATAGCGTTGCCATTGCGATTTTAAGAAAAATCTTCCAACATGAGTTACAAAGGATTACGAATTAATGGCCGTTCAATTTTTGGACGAAGCCCGTATTTTCATTAAGAGTGGTGATGGGGGCGATGGTATGGTTTCGTTCCGTCGCGAGAAGTATGTTCCCAGAGGTGGCCCTAGTGGTGGCGATGGAGGGCGTGGCGGTGATATTGTTTTTGTAGCAAACCCTAAACTTAATACGCTACGCAACTTTGCCAACCAAGTCCATTATCGTGCAGAAAATGGTAAGCGCGGCGGCTCTGGCAACAAAACTGGTGCTGATGCCCCTGATTTAGTTATCGAAGTTCCCGTAGGAACGCTTATTCGTGATGAGGAAGGGCGCTTAATTGCTGATCTGACCCGCCCTGAGCAACGTGTGGTTGTATTAAAGGGAGGACGGGGTGGACGCGGCAATGCTCGCTTCAAATCTAGCACAAATCAAGCACCACGTATGGCTGAAAAAGGTGAACCCGGCCAAGAAATGTGGGTGCAACTTGAATTGAAACTCGTTGCAGATGTGGGCATAGTTGGTGTGCCAAACGCAGGAAAAAGCACATTGCTGTCTGTTATTTCTAATGCAAAACCGCGTATCGCTGATTATCCTTTTACGACCCTTGTCCCGAATTTGGGAGTTGTATATGTGGACTATCAGGAAATGGTCGTGGCTGATATTCCCGGTTTGGTTGAAGGTGCCCATCAAGGTATCGGGCTGGGCCATGATTTTCTGCGACATGTTCAACGAACGCGCGTTTTAATACATTTATTAGATGGTACTGCCCCTGATCCTTTAGCAGATTTTCATCAGATTAACACTGAGCTTGCCTTATTTGATGAGCGACTGCTTGAGCGTCCTATGGTTGTGGTGGTGAATAAGATTGATATGCCTAATGCCCAAACAACTTTTCCTGATTTACAGGTGGCATTGCAAGAATTGGGCTATGAAGTGATGGCGATTTCTGCCCTTACACATCAAAACGTTGACAAGCTCGTGAAGCGTGTTTTTGAGCTTTTGCAGACGGTGAAAGATCAAGAACCCATTACTTTTGATGATGTTATGTCAGAAGATGAAGTGCCTGTCTATGAGATGCCGCCTGATGAATCCTTTTTTACGGTGGAGCGCGTGCGCGATGGTGTTTTTCAGGTGCGCGGACAGCGTATTGAACGTGCTGCAGCAATGACTCATTGGGACTATGATCAAGCACTAAATCGCTTCCAACGGATTTTAGAAGCGATGGGGGTTAGCAAGGCACTTGAAAATGCCGGCGTACAGTCAGGTGATTCTGTGTTTATTGGTGATCTTGAGCTTGAATGGCACGCAGAAACTGAAGAGGACTAAACATCACTTTATGATGAGTTTTTAAGCCCTATCCCAATTGTTGGGGTAGGGCATAATTTAGTGAACATTAATCAAAGTTGATCTTTGGCAAATAAGAGCAAGCAACTCGAAATCCAATATCATTAAATTGCGTAATTGGAAGTTCTCCGCGCCGCCGCACCGTGTGAGCGAATAGACGATCACTACTCCATGAACCACCACGTAGGGGGCGTTTTTGATCGCTATATAGGTTTACCTTAGAAGGCGCTGCATCAGGATTTTCAAATTCATTAAGGCACCATTCGGCGACATTTCCGATCATATCATGTACGCCATAGGGTGATTGCCCATGTGGATACATGCCAACTGCAGTAGGCTCGCGTAGATTTGTAGGGCTAATGCCGCTGATTGCTTCATTGATATTGCTATAGCCAGCAATATAGGATGTTCCCCACGGATAGATTGCTCCCTTTGTGCCTCGCGCGGCTTTTTCCCACTCTTGTTCAGTTGGCAAGCGCACTTCTGTTCCTAATTTGCTGCTTAACCAACGGCAATAAGCAACTGCCATATACCATGAAACGCGCACTCTAGGATAATTTTTGAATTGCCATAATTGCTCATTAATTTCTGTTTCGCGTTCGGCTAAATCTTCCCACCATATACTTTCTTCAAGTCCACCATCATCTAAGAATGCTTGAAATTGAATATGAGTGATGGTGTATTGAGAGATGAAATATTCAGGCAATTCAATATGCCGATCAAATCCAAAAATAAAGTCACCTTCAGGGATTTTGATCCATGCAATGTCCGGTACTCCATCAGGTCGTAAACCAACCCCCAAACGCGGATCATCTAACTCTGAAAGCCGCCGACCAATCTTTAAACGTTCTTGTGCGCTAAGATCGGGGTCTTCAATTTGTTGTAATAAAGTTAAAACCTCTTCGTTGGGACGAACAAGTTGTAAGAAAAGATTACTAGGATCGCCTACTTCTGGATATAGCGCAAAGAAATGTGTGAGTTTATCGTAGGCAGCAGGCGGATTTGTTCGGACTAGATCGGCAATATGTTGATAGATAGGGTATCCCTCATGTAGCTGCTTTAGCCTCTTAACACTACGTATACGCTGCCGAATTTGTAGGCGAAAAGGTTGGGGGATAATCGCATAATCATGAATCTCATTCAGGTAGTAGAGTGCGTCTTCAAATTTTCCATCCGTCATTGCTTGTTCAAAGGCAACATAGTATGCATCTGGATCAACCTGACCTATGCGCTCTAAATGTTTTTGGGCGGCATTTTTGATGTCTTGAATAACATTGAGCATGATTTCTTCAAAATTGCTTTGTAGATTAATTTTGCTGTGAGGGGATGTGGCAAGTTTGGCAATATCTGCGGGTAAGTCGATTTCCCTTAACACAGGAGTATTATCAACGTATACAGGCGTAATCGCTAAATTCAGTTCAATAGCAACACGTGCTTCAAGGCGAGCAAGATCGAGGCTTGCTGTATCAAGGTTTGCATTCAGTAAAGATAACCATTGTGGACTTATGATGGGAACAAAAATGTTGCAATCTTGCATTTTGCTGCGTAGATAGAACTCAACAGATTCTACAAAGGGTGGAATATTGACATCGATCACGACATTCATTGGGCCTAAATAAAGCAAAAACCAGTCGCGTATAGCATGGGCAACGAATGTGTTGTCTTCTGCTCGATAGCTGATATATACCTTTGGAGTAAAGTTGTCTTCACCGAATATTTGAGTGGTGATTTTGGTTTGCTCTTTAGCCATCATCCATCATACCAACCTTTTAAGTTTATTGCTGAAAGTTGGGTTAGTATAATGAATGTATGTCAAAGGCTCATTATTTAGCGTTTAACATCACTTAACGATAGTGGTTGGGAATAAATTCTCATAATTTTTAGCACAATGATTGTGATGCTTATACTAAACATGATCGGGACGCTGATTGTCCATTCTATTTTGATACCTATACTTATCGCACAAAAGACCATAACAATAATGCAATTCATGATGATGCTGCTGCCGACAGCACGAATGGTACGTTTTTTGGGGGGCGTTTCGGTATCAAACAATAGAAGCATGATTGCGAAAATAGGCGGGCTGATAAGTAGAAGGGATAACGTAAAAGTATACAATGGTGGCATCAGAACTTGGCTTTTCTTCTCATGTCATGAACTATCAATATTTTAACATAGATAGGAATATCAAAATTATTCATCAATTACATATTGCGCGTTTGCATTTGTATCATTTAAGGCAACTAGCGGAAGAATATCCAACTCAGGAAATATGTGGGCTTATTGGGGGGACGTTTGGGAATGATGGGATAGTTTTCGCTAGCGCAATATATCCAATTCAAAATGTCGCTAAAAACCCTAAAGTTGCTTTTCGCCTAGATGAACGCCAACAAATAAAAGCACTTTATGAAATAATGAGTATGGGGCTTGAACTGGTGGGGATTTTTCATAGTCATCCTTTTGGCCCTTCGCGGCCTTCCGAGAGTGATTTGAGGCTTTGCGCTTATCCGCAAGTTGTGAATTGCATCATCTTTCCGCTGCAAGAAGACGATGTATTGCTTATGCCGAACTGCTATCAGGTTGAAAAGATGATTATTGGGGCGTGGCAGTTTGTTGGCACTGCACACCCCGTTACCTTAGTGGCGTGTTAACTTTATTCTTCGTTTTCTTCTGCTATTTGAGCACCATTAGAAAGATAGGCCTCTTCATTTAGGGGAGACTCATCAGGTGGCTCAACTAATGTTACAATCGGATGTATTGCTGTAATTCTTTCTCCGATGTTAAGTGTGAAGAATAAATCTCCACGATAATCGCGTTTAGTTTCTGGCGCTTGCATCGGGTCTAGCAGTAATACTCGTTGTTGATCTGTAAGGGCAAGTATTCGATCTTGCCCCCCAACTATTGTTCCCCCAACAAGTAGATTGGGTTGTCCTTTGGCAGATTTGAATGTACGGACACCACCACCTCCGCGTCCTTGAATTGGATATTCGTCTAGGGGAGAGCGTTTGCCACGCCCATCGGGGGTTAATACGAAAACCTGATGTTCAGGTTTGACAATGCCAGTGCCTACGACAAAATCTTCTTCATCTTTTAAGCGAATGCCACGCATTCCACCTGCTGCTAATCCTGTTGGCCGCACTTCTTCCACAGCAAAACTGATAGATTGTGCTTGATGTGTGATGAGCATGATTACATCCTCGTCAAACACGATATTGACAGCGAAAATCTGATCATCATCCGCAACATTGTATACATTAAACTGATCAACTCGTAATGCGGGTAAATCACTAATGCGAATGCGTTTTA
This sequence comes from Chloroflexota bacterium, assembly GCA_003697365.1. GTDB lineage: Bacteria > Chloroflexota > Anaerolineae > Aggregatilineales > J027 > J027. Next base: position 13,805 of record RFGP01000039.1, read on the forward strand.
CTTCGCCGCCCCGTGTGCTGAAAAATACATAACCTTCTTCAAGCGCTGACGAAATGCTTAACATCCCAATAATGGATTCATTATCATCAAAAGCACTTAATCTAGAATAGTGTTCACCTCCATTAGTTTCTGTTGATTGTGGTATTTGAGATACGGGTACAGTCGCTGCACGTCCATCTGCTGTAAACAGGTAAAGTGTATCAGCCGTTGTGCCTTGCACTAAAAAGATAGGAGCATTACTTTCGTTGTTAGTGATAACAGGCATTTGATTATCATACGTTCGCCACAAATGCCCTTGTTGAGTGAGCGCGATATAAGTTTCTTCACGAGGCATCAATAACCCCTCTGTGCCTATATCAGCAGGCTCACTGTCAATTATTGATGTGCGGCGATGATCGCCATAATGTTCTCGTAAGATGTTCAATTCGCGCTTGATTTCCATGCGCATCAATTTAGGGCTAGCAAGCAGCATATTGAGGTCATGAATGAGTTGAGTGGTGGCTTCATATTCTTCTTCTAGTTTTCGACGCTCTAGTGCAGCTAAGCGTCTTAAGCGCATATCTAAAATGGCTTGTGCTTGTTCTTCAGATAACTTGAATTTTCGGATAAGGTTATTGCGAGCACTATCGGTAGTTTGCGAACGCCGTATAGTATCAATCACTTTGCTAATATCTTTTAGTGCGATTAAGAGCCCCTCTAGGATATGGGCGCGCTTTTCTGCATTAGCGAGGTCGTATTCGCTGCGGCGACGAATGATGGTGAGGCGATGTTCGATATAAATGCGCAGCGCTTGCTTTAAATTCAACATGCGCGGTTCGCCATCTACCAAAGCTAACATGATTACACCAAAAGTTGATTCAAGCGGAGTGTATTTAAATAGCCCCTCTAAAACAGTTTTTGGGTCTATATTGCGCGATAGCTCAATGACAATACGTAATCCCTCTCGATCAGATTCATCGCGCATGTCACTAAGCCCTTCGATTTTTCCACTTTGGGCTAGTTGTGCAATACGTTCTAAAAGACTCGATTTGTTAATTTGATAAGGAATCTCAGTGATGATAATACGTTGTCGGCCGCGTCCCAAATCTTCTAAGTGGGCTTTGGCACGCATAATGAGTTTGCCACGTCCTGTTGCATAGGCTGCTGTTAGCTGATCTTCACCGTTATGGTTTTTGGTATAAACCAAGCCCCCAGTAGGGAAATCAGGGCCTTTAATAAATTGCATCAAATCTTGTACAACGACATTATCGAGTTCTTCCCAATGGTCAAGCATATAATCAATGGCGTTACATACTTCTACCAAGTTATGTGGTGGAATATTGGTGCTCATGCCAACCGCAATACCTGAAGCACCATTGACTAATAAATTAGGGATGCTAGAAGGGAGAACAAGAGGTTCTTTTAATGACCCATCAAAGTTATCAATAAAATCAACCGTGTTTTTCTCAATGTCATCAAGTAGACGAGCGCCGATTTGGGCTATTTTGGCTTCGGTGTAACGCATTGCTGCCGCATTGTCACCGTCAATGCTTCCAAAATTCCCTTGCCCGTCAATAAGCTCATAGCGCATTGAGAAGTCTTGAGCCATGCGTACCATTGCATCGTACACAGCCCCATCACCATGAGGGTGATATTTGCCTAAAACTTCTCCTACAATACGTGCACTTTTTCGATATGGAGCATCTGGGCCAGACCCCATATTGTGCATTGCATACAAAATACGGCGATGAACGGGTTTTAATCCATCACGAGCATCGGGCAGTGCGCGCGATACGATTACGCTCATTGCATAATCCAGATATGATTCTCGCATTTCATCGTTAATGTTGCGTTGTAACGATGGCGTTGATAGTTCAGTCATTACTCATGCCTCTATGAAAATAGGTTAAGTGAGACGGTTTAATTTGTGGACTCCGCAGGCGGACACTATAAGACAAGCAATAGGTTTTTGTCAAGTTCAAGGATTAGGTCAGAGAACTTATGTTCTAATTATAGACATGTGACTAGGACACTGCAAGCAAATTTTTGTGTAAAATTAAAAGTATTGTTTTTATGACTAGTTTTGGAAGGGTATGCACCGATGAGTTCACAACCGATAGAAAAGGCATTACATGGTTCAGAAAAATGGCAAGTTGCCGCTCCGCACTTTTTAGAGGCAGTAGGGGAGTTTGTTAATGCAAAGCGTGTAGGCCTTTTTCAAGTTGAATTTTCACCAGATACAAAAACTTTGTTAGCGTCATTAATTTATGAGTGGTCAGCTAATGCAGAAGATACGCGACTGCAAGATGAAAAATTCCAAGCAATCCCAATGAAGCAAAAGGGATTGGAGAAGATGTTGGAGCAGCTGGAAAATCGACAGGTTTTTGTGCTGAGTGATGAGAACAATGCAATTGAACCATTTTTGTCAGTATGTTTAGGGGCGATGGCCGCGTTCCCGTTACACATGAAAGGCAAACTATGGGGATATATAACGGTAGAAAGCGCTGAGCTAGACTTGCAACAAAAGATCAAATTACAAGGAATCATGGAGCAATGGGCAAAACGCATTGAAACAGAGCATGAAATTGAAGAAGCATCTCGTTTAGAGAAGTATTTGGCAAAAATTCAATCCATTGTTGATGAAGCTGAAAGCGATCATCGTACTAAAATTGAGAAGCTACTAGCACTGGGTTTAGAGGCTTTTAACCTTGATGTGGCTATTGTTTCTCATATTGTGGGGCAGTCTTATACCGTTAAATATTATTGGCCGTTGGATGCGGGCTTAGAGCATGGACAAGTTTTTGAACTAGGGCAGACTTATTGCAGTATTACCTTGCGTTTGGGGGCAGTAGTTGGTATTCCCTACGTTCAAGAATCACCATATCGTAACCATCCGTGCTATCAAGTATTCCAATTAGTATCTTACTTTGGAGTACAGTTGCGCGTCAGAGGAAAATATTATGGCACAGTTAATTTCTCAAGCCCAAACCTTCGTAAAGAACCCTATACTGATGTGGATCGTCGCCTTCTTCGTCAGATTGCCGAAGAGATTGGCAAGTTGATTGAAGATTAGTTTTGGACTATATAAAAAGAACTCGCAATGTTTTTATGCGAGTTCTTTTAGTTATAAGAGGGCTTCTTAGAAGCTAGCTGTCATATCCAGCTTCTTCAATTTCATCATCCTCTTCAATTTCTTCGTCGTCATCTTCATCGTCATCATCGTCTAAATCCTCATCGTCGATGTCGTATTCGTCATCCTCATCATCGATGTCATACTCATCATCAAGGTCTTCATCATCAGTTAATAAAGCACCTTGATCATCAAGTTCAATCTGAGGAGCGATGATGTCTCGATCCTTGTAGGTATGGAATCCAGTACCTGCTGGGATGAGCTTACCGATGATAACATTTTCCTTCAGACCAAATAGACGATCAACTTTTCCTTCAATTGCTGCTCCAGCTAATACACGAATTGTATGCTGGAAGCTCGCTGCACTGAGGAAACTATCGGTACTGAGTGCTGCTTTGGTGATGCCAAGCAGGACAGGTACGCCGGCCGCAGGTTCTTTTCCTTCAGCGATAAGTCGCTCATTCATATCAAGAAGGGCGAGCTTATCAATGAGTTCACCGGGGAGCATACCGCTCTCACCACTGCGCGTGATTTGCACTTTGCCAAGCATCTTACGGATGATAATTTCAAAATGTTTGTCAGCGATATTCACACCTTGATTGCGGTATACAAGCTGAAGTTCTTTGAGCAGGTAATTTTGCGTTGCATCTTGACCGAGAATGCGCAAGATACGATGGGGATTCTTTGCACCTTCGGTCAATTGCATACCTGCTTCAACGTGCATTCCATCTTCGATGCCTTCACGCAATCGCGCACTTGAAGGAATTTCATATGTGGCTTCTTCGCGTTGTTCATAGCGAATGGTTAACTCATGCCCGTTGATGTAGACAACGCCACTCATCTTAGCCACGATTTCGCCATCTCCATCAACTTCTTTGGCGATAACTTGGCCTTCTTTAACGGTTGTCTCATCCTCAACGGTTAAGTCCCAACCAATGGGGATTTCATGAGTTTCGCTAAAGACTTGGCTGTTAATGACGCGAGCAATACGCACGCCTGCTTCACGAGTCAAGCGTAAGGTACCGCTAATATCAGTCATTACAGCTTCACCTTTGGGATTTTTACGCGCCTCAAAGATTTCTTCTACACGTGGTAGACCAGAGGTGATGTCTCCAGATTTTTGTGCCACACCACCTTGATGGAATGTCCGTAAGGTTAATTGGGTGCCGGGCTCACCAATAGATTGAGCAGCTACAATGCCTACAGCCTCGCCAATTTTCACGAGATCGCCACGACCTAAGTCACGTCCATAACAATAAGCACAAATGCCATGAATGAGCGCGCAGGTCATTGGGCTACGAACATAGACTTTCTCAATGTTAGCTTTGACGATAGCATCGGCGATATGCTCATCGATTATTTCATTACGATCTACGATGACTTCGCCTGTATCTGGATCAAATACAGGGCGCGCTGCGACTCGTCCAATGATACGTTCTTGAAGCGTTTGTCCGGCAATGTCAGCATCAGGATTATTGACGTGATTGGGATGAGCAGGATTCAATATCCAAATGCCCGCATGGGTACCGCAATCAGTACGATTGACGATAACATCTTGCGCAACATCTACCAAACGGCGAGTCATGTAACCCGCGTCTGCTGTACGCAAAGCAGTATCAGCTTGTCCTTTACGTGCACCGTGCGTACTAATGAAGTATTCTAGCGCTGTTAAGCCCATACGGAAGTGGCTGCGGATTGGCAAGTCGATAATACGCCCAGAGGGGTCAGCCATTAACCCACGCATTCCAGCGATTTGTGTGATTGGGCCAAAACCACCTTTTGTTGAACCCGAAAGTGCCATAATGGCAATAGGACCAAATGGATCCATTGTATTACGGATAACGTTCTGGAGATGGTCTTTAGCATTGTTCCAGCTATCAATTGTAATTTGATAGCGCTCTTCTTCTGTCAATAGTCCACGACGGAATTGACGTTCTGCTTCTGCGACTGTTTGCTCCGCATTAGATAAGATTTCGCTACGTTCATCAGGTATGGTGATGTCATAGATTGAAATCGTTGTTCCAGAAACAGTGGCAAATTTGAAGCCTAAATCCTTGATCACGTCCACAAATTCAGTGGTTGCTTCCATGCCATACTTTTGATAGATGGCAGCTACTAGATTTGTGATTTGTTTTCTTGCAAATGTACCTTGCTGGAAACGCAATTCTTCTGGGATTGTGCGATTAAAAATTGCGCGTCCAACCGTACAAGGGATTGGCTTCTCACCGCTATATTTGTGAGGATCATCGTAATAGTTCCCCAACAAAATCGGTGTATGAAGTTCAACAATGCCTAGCTGATATAGGCTATCTACTTCATCAAGATTGGTCACCAACCGCCGCTCATGTAAGTTTGCAATTACTAGTGGCAGCTTATGCTTTTTGATTAATTGCTGAGCTTCATGAGCATTGAAAAGGATGATGTCAACTTCATGATCTAATAATGCTTGGAAGAGTAGAGTAGTTGCGTCTTGATTGGGGAGGGTTCGTCCTGCCTCATCAACTACATCTTTGAAAGTGATAATGGTGTTGCCATTGTCAAGCTCTCGCGCTTTTGCTTGATATGCACCAGCAGTATTAGCTGCAACGCCTATCTTCAAACCTGCATTTTGGATGTTTGTCCATGTACGATAGTTTTCTTCATCACCTTCGTTACAGATGATTTCTGCAGTGGTGTCCATAGTCAGGTAATAAATGCCCAACACCATATCTTTGTTAGGCCCAACAATAGGCGAACCATCAGCAGGCTTTAACAAATTCTTTGAGCTGAGCATGAGCTCACGGGCTTCACGCACAGCTTTTTGGCTGAGAGGGATATGCATCGCCATTTGGTCACCGTCAAAGTCTGCATTAAACGCTGAACAGACGAGAGGGTGAATTTGGATGGCTTTACCTTCAACCAAAAGCGGTTCAAAGGCTTGAATACCTAGTCGGTGCAATGTTGGCGCGCGGTTAAGTAGGACTGGACGATCTTTGATGACTTCTTCGAGTACTTCCCATACTTCTGGACGTTCGCGTTCAATATAACGTTTTGCACCCTTGACATTGCTGGCGTAGCCGTCTGCTACTAAACGCCCAATGACAAAAGGCTTGTAAAGCTCTAATGCCATTGTTTTGGGAAGACCGCACTGATGCAATTTCAGAGTGGGTCCAATAACGATGACGCTACGTCCAGAATAGTCTACGCGCTTACCCAGCAAATTGCGACGGAACCGTCCCTTCTTGCCCTTAAGCATGTTACTGAGGGATTTGAGTTCACGACGACCCCGACGGCTCATTGCACGCCCGCGTTGACTATTGTCGATCAGATTGTCAACAGCTTCTTGCAACATGCGTTTTTCATTGCGAACAATGACATCTGGGGCTCCTAACTCTAGTAGACGCTTCAAACGATTGTTACGATTAATGACACGACGATACAAATCGTTTAAGTCACTTGTCGCAAAGCGTCCACCATCTAGCTGAACCATTGGTCGCAAATCTGGGGGAATGACTGGCAAAATCGTGAGAATCATCCATTCAGGACGATTTTTGCTTTTACGGAGTGCTTCAACTACACGTAGACGCTGAGTTGCTTTTTTGCGTCGTTGTTTTGAACGAGTCGTGCGGACTTCTATCCATAGTTCCTTGCTCAATTGATCGAGATCCATATTTTTTAGAATCTCGTAGAAAGCCTCTGCGCCCATGTCAGCGCGGAAGACGTTACCATACCGTGTTTTTAGCTCACGATATTCTTGTTCGCCTAAGAATTGGAGGACTTTAAGGCTTTCCAAGTCTTGGCGGGCTTGTTGAATTTTTTCGCGAGTTTCGCTCAAACGTTCATCAGCTTTTTCTTGGAGCTCTTCAATGCGCAAGCTGGTCTGATCGTTAATGCGGTCTGCTTGAGCGTCAAGATCGGCTAATTCTGCAGCGCGTTCGTCTTCAATTTCTGTCATAATTTGAGTGAGACGAGCAGAAGCAGCTGATTGAATGAGTTCAACATGTTGGTAGGTGAGCGTTTCTCCTGCACGAGCAATGATCGTGTCTGCTGCCTCAAAAACGATGTCTTCTTTGGTAACAGTGTTGAGATTTTGCTCAATGTGTTGTTGGAGTTGTTGGCCCTCACCTGTAACTTCATCAGAAAGTCGATCTCGTAGTACATTGAATCGATCATAGATGGCGTTGATTTCAGCTTGCAGGGCTTCAAGCTGATTGTCGCGTTCTTGCAAAATTTCTTGAACTAGACCGTCGAGGTCTTTGGACAGATTTTGCTCATGACGTTGTTCTTCATCGCTTAAGCGTTGAAGAGCGCGGTTTCGTGCTTCTTCATCCACATAGGTGATCACATACTGAGCAAAATACAGCACACGATCAAGATCGCGACGATTAACATCTAATAACAAGCCAAGATAGCTTGGCACGCGACGGGTATACCATACGTGAGCAACGGGGGCTGCTAATTCGATATGTCCCATTCGTTCACGGCGAACAGACGAGCGGGTCACTTCTACACCACATTTATCGCAGACTACGCCCTTGTAGCGAACATTTTTGTATTTGCCACAATAGCATTGATAATCTTTTGTGGGGCCAAAGATTGCCTCGCAAAATAAGCCGTCTTTCTCTGGACGAAGGCGACGATAGTTAATAGTTTCTGGCTTGGTCACTTCACCGTATGACCAAGAGAGTATGGTTTCTGGTGATGCTAAATTGATACGAAGGGCGCTAAAGTCTTTCGCCTCCAAGGGGTATCCTCCTGTACGGTTATTTAATTATGAAGAACGGAAACCATGAAGAGGTACTCAATACTTCTTTGTGCATGAGGACGCACGTCTACCATCATCTCTCAAAAGTTTGAAAATAAACATTTTGAGGTAAAGACACAAAAGCAGCGCCCATTACCCCATTATTTTTGGGTATTTTTTACGCCGCAATAATGTCATATACCAAATGATTCTCAAACAATCCTTACAAATTGTGATTTGAACATTATAGTGTTATTTTATCTAATGTCAAGTTCGGTTTCTAAAATTCTCAAATTATTGAGGTGGTTTTTGAATGTTTTAGATACAATAACACTTTTGGTCATAACACTTGCATCTTCTATTGGCGAGATAGCCGAACATGCGTACAATGCTAGGCGGTGTATGATTTTTATTTTCTTATATTTTGATAAGGCTACTTTGGCGATATGCGACTAAGACGAGATTTCTTGCGTTCTGTAGAGGCTGGAGTCATTGGCCTATTACTGATTCAAGCAATTCGATATTTATACGGTACGTTGTATGCACATCTGAACAGTGCTGATCTTGTAAGAAGGGTAGCTGATCCTACTGCTTTGGTTAATATATATGGCTATGTAGAACCATCAACAGTAGAGCGAGAGCTATTGGCAGTAAGCATCGCGCTCTTAACACCCTTGCTGGCGATTATGCTTGCTCGTACTTTATGGAGCATCCCATTAGCTGTAGCAGTTGCTGTCATTGGGCGCACGATGGCCCTACAAGTTCCTGATTCAGCGCCGCTTGCAGCAGCATTAGTCGTAGGGGCAGGTCTGCTGTATATGGTCTTGATTGTGATACGGCGACCAGCGCACTTTCCTTCTATGCTTTTGCTTGGTATTACGCTAGACATACTTATTCGTGCATTGAATGACACACGTGATCTGACTTGGGAACCTACGAGAATTGTCTTTTTCAACATACCTAACGATCAATTTTTCTTGGGTATGGCTGTCATAGTTCTGATTTTAACCAGCTATAGCACCTTAACTGAAGTTGAAATTCAACGCCTAGAAGAATCTTCCCCTGTGCGAGGAACCTTATCTGGTTGGGGGAGCTTTGCTTTGGGGGCGTTTTTCTTCATAGAGCTTACATTGCTAGGCTTGCCAAATGCGGTGGCACGCTGGTCAAATACTAATTATGCAGCTGCTGTGCCATTGATTCTTGTGGCAACATTATTGCCGTTGATTCCTTCTGTACGTGTGCGGGCGCGTTCTTTTCTAGGAGCATTTGATGGTGTTTGGCGTGGCTGGCTTTGGGCGTTATTACTAGGCTTGCTTTTCATTTTGGGCTATCGATTTGATGGCTATTTAGCACTAGGCGTGTTGGTGCTTGCCCAATTCATCACAGGTCTAACTTTGTGGTGGATGATGAAGCCAGCTACTTCGGGTTTACCAAATCCTACACCAATTTTGGCACTGATCTCGATTGTTATCTTTGCATTGCTGAGCGCAGGGGATTATTTCACTTACGACTATGCTTATGTGCGAGATTTTGCACCACCTTTTGATCTTTTAGAAGAAGTGTTGCGTTCACTCAAAGATTTTGGGCTGCCATTATTTTTGCTTGCAACTTTAATTGTTTGTATGCCAATGATCTTGGAGCGCCGTGTGATCCCTTGGCGCGACGGGCGTGGGGTGGAAAGTTTTTTGACCATTTTATTAACCATTGCTATAGGAATTGGTGGGGCAAACTTAGCAGCTATTCCTGTAGTACGTCGTCCTGATAACTTAGATTGCTTGCGTGTTGGCTCTCTCAATATTCATAGTGGGTATACATTGCTCTATGGGCAAAATTTGGATTTATTGAAAGAGACTTTATCTGTTCGTCCAAACAATACTGATGTGGACTTAGACATTATTTTATTGCAAGAGGTAGATACAGGGCGCTTATCGAGCTTTGGTGTTGATCAAGTTGAGTGGCTTGCACGTCAGCTGAGGATGGAAGCAACGTTTTTCCCACAGAATGAATTCCTTCAAGGGCTCGCAATTCTTAGTCGTATACCTATTCGTGAGATGAGGGGTAAATTGTTAACAAGTAGTGGCCCACAAGGGGCAGTGATGATGGTTGAGCTTAGTTTGGATGAAAATCCCTTCTACGTTTATAACGTTTGGTTGGGCTATGAAGCAGTGGATGAAAATGGCCAGCCTTTGCCGCCAGAATTGCAAGATCAAGTCATTCAAACTAATGAGTTAGAACAAATCATTGTGAACAACCACTCGCCTGATTTCGATGATCGCATTGTGTTGGGTGGAACTTTTAACTATGACAGGAATACGCCACTTTATAATTTTTGGCAAAACCAAACTACTTTTATTGATCCATTTGCCAATCTTGCGATTGAGAATGCGAAAACTATTGTACTTGTAGATGGTAGTTCAGCTCGTTTTGATTATATATGGCTAATGAATATTGAGCCACAACCCCGTGGTGTTGTGATTGATCGTGATTTTGTGGCTTCTGATCATCGTCTTTCAATAGTTGGAATAAAACGCACCCCTGATGCCATATGTAACTAATCAAGAATAAAAGGAAGTGCGCCCATACTAGCAAGTTTGATGGCGTGGCTAGCTGCTGCTTGTTCTGCTGCTTGTTTGCTGCGCCCTTCGCCTTCTCCGACGATTACGTTGTCTAGAACAACGCCAATCCGAAATTGTTTTTTATGCGCTGTTTCAATCTCTTCAAGGACAGTATATGTTGGTGTAATGCGAAAGAGAGCTTGTGCCCATTCTTGGAATAAACTCTTGGGGTCTTTATCATGTTGACGTGCCAGAATTTCAGCAAGAGTATCTTCAAAGTAGGGCAGGATAAATTGGCGTACTGTTTCAAGATCGCTGTCTAGATACATTGCGCCAATAATAGCCTCAAATGCATTACAAAGCATTGAATCTCGATCTCTTCCACCATCAATTTCTTCACCACGTGCCATACGCAAAAATGAGCCTAGCTGAATTTTGCGCGCAAAGCTGGCAAGTGTTTCAGTGCGAACAAGCCACCCTCGAATGCGAGTCATGCGACCTTCGGACATATCCACAAAGCGATCAAAGAGCAAGTCGCTAGCAATTAACTGAAGAACCGCATCCCCCAAAAATTCGAGACGCTCATTGTGACCTAGCGTATAGCTTGGATTTTCGTTTAAATACGAACGATGTGTGATGGCTTGCTCTAATAAAGTTACATCGTTAAATTCATAACCGAGTTCGGCTTGTAATTGCTCGATCATGTTATACAGTCCTTGATTAGTTGGAGTGAATAGAAACAATAGTGGGATCAATGATCCCACTAATGGTTAATTGAATTGAGAGATGATCGTGCGATCACAGACTTTCCAATCGTCACCGATTTTAATCAATTCGATCGAGAACAATGGGTGGTCTTCACGAGAATGCTGCTTTACTTCGCTATCAGCTTCTTTAGTTGTAATACGTTGACGAATGGTACCATAAACATCAACAATAGCCTTGTCATCTTCTTCTTTACTAGTATTAAAGCGAAGATCAAACTCATACTCGACTTTTTCTGCTTCCGGATATTCAAAGGCAGGAACAGCATCACGCAAGTCTTCACAAACAGCATCTTCAACGCGATCTTTATCCTGAGCTTCAATAGCTTTGAAAAAAGTAGCGGATGCATCTTCTGGTGAACCATATTCAGAGCTGCAAGCGCCCAGCAAAATAACGAGCAAAATTCCAACAAGGGCAATAGTCCATTTTGATAGCTTCAAGATTCCTAATCCTCCTAGTAGGTTGAATTTCTTCTAATTCGGCGCATATTATACACGCAACTGATTTGCATGGCACGGGATTTTTAATTTGCTTCAATACTCTGATTCCAGTACAATGCGGCGAGTAGATAACTTGTTCTAGGTAGAGTTTATTGAGAGAGACTCGCCATGTTGGTGCGTGTTTTCCGTTTGACGGATAAGACAAGTAATGCTTTTTTGAAAATCGCTGTATGGTTAACTAATGGCCTATTAGATCAAGTAACTGTACTACGTTTTTCAATAGCAACAATTTTAAATTTTATGGTAAATAGCGTCGTTGGTATCACAAAACGTAGTGTACAGATGTCTCAGCAGGCACAACGCCAAGCTGCAAAAGCTGTGTCTGTTACGGATGAACGTCGGCGTGTTATGGCTCAACGGGCCACATCGATTGTAGCAAGAACGACACCTGTGACAGGGATTGAGATCACGGCTTCTTCATCTCGTGAACGTGTGATAGAAGACCCCTTATTGCGGCAAAATCGTATACTTTCAACTTTCACTGTTGTTTTAATGGTGAGCTTGATTGCTATTGTTTTCTGGGCGACAAATCGTGACGATAACTCCGGTAGTTCGTTTGTAGGGGCATTGCCTCAAAATACCCCTAACCCAGCAACCGAAGTTAGTTTGCCGACACCAGAGCCTCCAACAGTAGCACCACCAATTGTTTTTTCTGATTGGCAAGGCACGCTTGTATTCTCCGTACGCGAAGCAGGGCAAGAAGATTTATTTGTCTTACAGCGGGGGGATGAACAACCTCGTCGTATTACTAACAGCCCAGCTGATGATCGTGATCCTGCATGGAGTCCTGATGGCCGTGCTATTGCTTTTGTGAGCAAACGAGATGGGCCTTGGGAACTCTATATTATGGATGTTGTAACACGACGTATCACGCGCATGACTTCTACAACTCATTTTGTAGGTGCACCAACATGGAGTCCTGATGGTGCATTTTTGGCTTTTGAAGGTTATAACCCTGAAACAGGTGGGCTTGATATTTATATCATGCCCATTGATCGTTCTACTCCGCCGCAACCTATAACTACCAATCCGGGGCCAGATTTTTCGCCGAGTTGGGAGCCAAGTCAAGGTCGCAAAATCGCTTATACAAGCATTCGTAATGGAACACAAGATATTTATATTTTGAATTTAGATAATCCGAATGAGTTTGATGCTGAGAATATCACTAATACCCCAACGATTCATGAAGATCATGCGGCATGGAGTCCTGACGGTACTCGGATTGCATATAGTGCGCGCGTAGATGGGGTAGAAGGTGTATATGTTCGAGTGCTAGGTGATCCTAATAGCGAACAAATTGTTGGGCGGGGGGCTATGCCGACATGGGAGCCTATAAATGGAACAAGTATTTTCTACAGTCAGCAATTTCAATCGCAACGTTCTACTATTAGCGGAGGCTTTCCGGGACGGTTTGGTACAAGTGGCAATGCTGTGATTGTTAATGGGATTGTTGCTGATTTGGATTGGACGGCAAGCGAGACACAAATTCCTGCCGTGATTGCAGATTATCCTCCTGTTCCACCTATAGTAGATGTACAACCTGATGCTGATGGCTTATATCGCTTGGCTTTATTACAAGGTGTAAAAGTTGAGGGGGATACTACGGGCGTTGCTTATTTGAATGAGCGAGTCTATCCCTCATTTAATGCACTGCGGTTAGCAGTATTAGAAAAAACAGGTTGGGACTTTTTAGCGAATCTTGAATCTACGTTTTGGAGTCTTGACCGTCAGCCAGAGATTGGCCATCCGCGCGAAAGTTGGCATTATGCCGGACGAGCATTTGCATTTAATCGTGAATATGCTTTTGAAGCGCGCGAGCCAACCGTAGTTGTCGTTAGAGAAGATCGCGATTTAGGCGTATATTGGCGTGTATATGTACGTGTAAGCGCTCAAGTGCAAAATGGTTTATTAGGTGAACCTTTGAGGGCTATCCCTTGGGATTTATTGTCTCGTGGTAGCGGCGATGTTGCTGCCTATAATGAAGGGGGGAAGTTGTCCACTACAGTGCCAAGCGGCTATTACATTGATTTTACGCAGTTAGCAGCAGATTATGGGTGGTATCCTATCCCCTCAGATCGATCTTGGCGAGTGAATACACCGGGATTATTGTTTTGGGTTTTTGTGAATACGGATAATTTGACATGGCGTGATGCTATGCGTGAACTTTATACAGAAGCAGAATTGCAACGTTTTTTGAATGATGATATTGATCCTAGTGACGTAAGCCTACCAAACGTTGAAGGAACTGACACAGAACTTAACGAAATATCAACTGATGAGCCTGATACACAAACTGATGAAGAAGTACCTGATAACCCAAGACCATCTACGCCTGAGGCATAAGGAAAATGTACACGTTGGCGCGTAATTTACAGGGAATTATTATTGTTATTATAGTATTGAGTATTGGTGGAGTTCTGCTGATACAAAATCGTACACAACCACGTCAATATGCGATTCCTGTGGGGGGGAATCCAACCTATACTCAAAACCCTGTTTGGATGTCTGTATTGGAGCAGGGAATTGATAATTCTTTAACGCGCGTTCCTACTGAAACACCTTATGTGGTTGAGTATGTCCCACCATCTCCGATAGGTTTTAATCCTAGCATTACACCTATCAGCTTACGTGTTACTCAAGTAGCTGTTAGCCAA
>RFGP01000207.1 GCA_003697365.1 Chloroflexota bacterium
CGTGGACGTACCAGCGACCAGCACGGGTAAAATCGGCGGTTTTGACTTCGGTATTCAAACGTTCTTGACCAACGATGAGGGTCTCAGCATAGAATCCCCTGCCTTTAGGCATGGGGAGTATGTCAAGAAGAGAACATATAGAAAATTATGTTCCCCGATGCCTGTTTTAAGGCATCGGAGCTGCACAACGGAAACCCACTGTTGGTAAGAAACGATTCGGCGACACTTCTTGACGGTGTACGGTTCTGACGAATAACGGTACTGTATCCCAAGACCCACCACGAACGACGACACTATCAGCAACATTGGTGTTAATTGGATTGGTTGGAATTTGACCGCTGTTTAAACGCGCTTGATATAGGTTCGGGTCATAGTAGTCTGCTGTCCATTCAGCGACGTTTCCTGCCATATTAGCTAGACCGTCTTCGGTTAAGCTGCCTTGAGGGACTTGATTAACTGGCCATGTACCCGTGCCGCTTGTCCCGCTGCGGCTTGTATTAGCCCGATCATCATTGAACCATTGGAAACCCCAAGGATAGATGCGGTTTTCGCTGCCTCTAGCTGCTCGCTCCCACTGGGCTTCAGAGGGTAAATAACGTCCCAATGCTTCGCAATAGGCTTTTGCTCCTTGCCAAGAAACAAACGTCACTGGATATAAAGAGCGATCAAAACCATCTGGACGCGGGAGATAGCGTGTTCCATCAAAGGCTATATCACTATTTTGTCCTTCTGCATCTCTTGTGGTAAGCGCACAAGGGCCGTTACAAGCAGT
The DNA here is from genome assembly GCA_003697365.1 of Chloroflexota bacterium. Classification (GTDB taxonomy): domain Bacteria; phylum Chloroflexota; class Anaerolineae; order Aggregatilineales; family J027; genus J027. The sequence continues at coordinate 773 of RFGP01000207.1, forward strand.
GAGATGTGGTTGTGTTCCGGGATTTTGTTCCAATAAGTAATTTAGGAATGCGACATATTGCTGAACACTTACTTCGTATTGTTCCATCATGAAGTCATCCACAAAAACATCATGAGGAGGAATGGAATCTGTCACATAGGATTGTTCGCATAAACCAGCGTCACGTTGCTGACATTCTGCCACAGCTTGGAAGGCTTCTTCTTCTGTTGTGCCCATTTTGAATACCCCGCCTTCAATCGGGATTAGATTAGTGGCAATGCCCAGCAACTGTGTTGCCGCCGCGTTATTTGTTGTAGCAGGAGCGCCATCAATACTTATGCTTGGTTGTGTGACTATGATCTCTGCTCCATCGCCTGTTTGCGGAGCGGAATTAGTGTTATTGTTGCCCCCCAAGCTAAAGCCAATAGTTGGAGTTGCAACTACACCAGCCTCATTACTGCTGGCGACAGCAGGCCCTGATGACGGATTGGACGTTGGAGCATCGGCACCCGGTAAGGGGGTTGGCAAACCATCAGCAGAGTTTTCATTGCCCACACCGGTATCTGTTGATGGTGTAGTATTCTCACTAGTAGCAGAAGTTGCCTCTTCGGTAGGTGCTTCTGTAGAGACAATTTCAACAGTTTGGGTAAAAGCGGGTGTGGTAATGATAACTTGTGGGGTTGACGCTTCGTCAAGGCTAACATCGATGATCTCAAGCACATACAAGGTTAGCATGAACGAAAAGGCACATCCCATACCTAACACAATCCCAATAATGAGCCACTGAAAACCTGTATCGCGTTTTCGGCGACTGTTACCTAATTTCATTCCCATACGGCTTTTGTCTCCGAATTAAAAGATCACTGAGTTGGTTGGCTATCTTACATAGAAACAGAGCGATTTTCCACCACGCCAACGCTACGCCTACAAAACAAAGCGACGGCAGCCAACGTTTTGTTTAGCAAGCCGCCGCTTTTTTATCAGGTTTCGATGGCGTTGACACAGCATACCTAAATGAGTAGGCGCATCGGGTTTTCTAACAATTCCTTTAGCTTTTGTAGAAATTGTGCGCCTTCGGCCCCATCACTTACGCGGTGGTCTACGCTAATAGTCGCCTTCATACGAATTCCAATGCCCAATTCACCATTAACAACAACTGGCACTTCACGCGCTGAACCGACAGCGAGAATAGCAGCTTCTGGTGGATTAATGATCGCTAAGAAGTGATCTACATCATACATTCCTAAGTTGCTGACGGTGAATGTGGCACCTTCCACATCTTCTGGGCGAACCTTACCTTCATGAACTGCAGCAATCATCCGTTTATTATCAACTGACATATCGGAAAGCGTGCGACGGTCAGCATCTTTACAAACCACGTTGATTAAGCCATTTGGCACTGCTACTGCAATACCAACGTTAATTCGATGATGGCGGATCAATTTATCACCGTGAAAGTGTGTATTTAAATTCGGGAACTCGCGTAAAGCCAAAGCAACAGCTTTCACGATCATATCATTAACTGTCACTTTTGCTTCAGCAGGCAGCGTGGCGTTAATTTGCTTGCGCAATTCTAAAGCGGGTGCCATATCGATTTCAGTGGTGACGAAGAAGTGTGGCACAAATTGGAAGCTCGCTTGTGTACGCTCGCCCACGATCTTACGCATACGAGTGAGTGGGATTTCTTCTACATCAGGCCCTTGTGGAGCAGCGTAAGTGGGGGCTGCACTAGGAGCTGCAACTGCGCTGGCAACAGCAGGTGCTGCGGGGGCTTCTATGCCGGGCGTGAAGCCTTCAATATCGCGCTTAGTAATGCGCCCACCCGGACCAGAACCTTGTACTTGGCGCAGATCAATGCCTTTTTCGCGAGCAATGCGACGGGCAAGAGGGCTCGCCTTTACACCATCAGGATAGCCTTCATCTTGAGCGCCATTAGTACTTTGTGCAACTGGTGCTGGTGTTGTTGACGTAGGTGCTGATGCAGGCTCTGAACTTGCTTCACTTGTTGAAGTTGCTGCAACTTCTCCGCCATTACCATCAATATTGCTAACATCTTCACCAGCTTCACCTATAACGGCAATTGGTGCACCTACTTCAACGATACTATCTTCTTCGACAAGAAATTTGAGAATTGTACCGCTCACATGAGCTTCGACTTCAACGGTTGCTTTGTCCGTTTCGATTTCGGCAATGACTTCTCCCTTATTGATGGAATCACCTACTGATTTGACCCATCGCACAAGGGTGCCTTCTTGCATATCAAAGCCGAGCTTGGGCATATTGAGAATTTCGGCCATTTTACAATACCTCTTTCACAGCCTTTACGACCTTTTCAGCGCTTGGTAACGCCATTTGTTCAATTTCTCGTGAATAGGGCAAGGGCACATCTTCAGCAGTAACACGTTTGATAGGAGCATCCATCCAGTCAAAGGCTTCTTCCATCACACGTGCGGTGATTTCTGCACCCACTCCAAATTGTGGCAGCCCCTCTTCAACAACGACCATACGGTTTGTTTTCTTAAAGCTCTCAATGAATTTGCTCGTATCTAGGGGGCGCAGCCAACGTAAGTCTACAATTTCGGCTTCGATACCTTCCTTAGCAAGAATATCCGCAGCCTCTAAGCACCAATGTACTCCCTTAGAAAAGGATACTAATGTGACATCTTTCCCTTCACGGACGATGCGACTTTCACCAACGGGGACGAGATAGTCTTGATCGAGCGGTACTTCACCGCGTGTTTGATAAAGTGTGCTATGCTCAATGACCATAACAGGGTTATCATTACGTATAGCTGTTTTGATCATACCATAAGCATCATCAGCCATTGCAGGGCAACAAACATACAAGCCCGGAAAATGCGCGAAAATAATTTCAGGGCTGTGGGAGTGAGTCGCGCCAAGCTGACGACCGCCACCGGTGGTAGTACGAATCGTTAGCGGTACTTTGAATTGACCACCAAACATAGAATGAATCTTAGCAGCATGGTTGACGATGGCATCCAATGCTAAGAAGGCGAAATTAATGGTCATCAATTCAGACACAGGGCGCAAGCCAGCCATTGCCGCGCCAACACCAGCGCCAACGATTGCCATTTCTGCGATGGGGGTATCACGGACGCGCTTTTCCCCAAATTCATCATAGAAGCCACGAGTGACCGCATAAGTGCCGCCCCAAACGCCAACTTCTTCTCCCATAATAAATACTGTTTCATCACGATACATTTCTTCGCGCAAGGCTTGGCTCAGTGCCTCGCGAATCGTCATTCGTTTAGTTTCTGCCATCGTTGTTCATCCTTAATCGACATATACATCTTCAAAGAGCGATTCAAAGGTTGGGTCTGGGCTTTCTTCAGCAAACTGAACAGCTGCTTCTATTGCTTCTGCTGCTTTTTGATCAAGTTCTGCTAATTCGGCATCGGTGCCCTTCTTCTTGGATTTAATATAAGCACCAAATTTCCCGATGGGGTCTTCTTCAGAGTATTGACGCACCTCATCCTTAGTGCGATAGCGCTCTGGGTCACCCATGCTATGCCCCACAAAACGATAGGTTAACGCTTCCATTAGCACAGGGCCATTTTTGCGGGCATATTCCATTGCTTCTTTGACAGCTTCATAGGTTGCGATTACGTCCATGCCATCGCAGCGGGGGCCTTCTTTCATGCCATATGCTTGCGCTTTTTTGACAATTTCCTCAACCCCAGAAGCGCGCTTAACTGCCGTCCCCATACCATACTGATTATTTTCAACTAGCCACACAACTGGCAAATCCCAAACGGCACTGAGGTCTAGTGATTCATGGAAGTAACCGATATTGGTTGCGCCATCCCCCATAAGGCACAGCACACCAAAGTCTTCTTCCATATAGCGTGCACGCAGAGCCACGCCGGCAGCAAGCGGTAAATGTCCACCTACAATGGCATACCCGCCCCAGAAGTTATGCTCACGACTAGCAAGGTGCATTGAGCCACCCTTACCTTTGCTCACCCCTGTAACTTTGCCGAGCATTTCGGCCATTAGGGCGTTTATATCGAGACCGCGTGCAATGGCAATACCATGATCGCGGTAAGCGGTGAAAATGTGGTCTTCTTTGCGTATTGCGCGCACTGCTCCGACACCTGTGGCTTCTTGCCCAATATAAAGATGCAAGAATCCCCCGATTTTGCCCTCCTGATAAAGTTGGGCACATCGTTCTTCAAAGCGACGGATCAAGACCATATCATAATACATGTCTAACAGGTCAGCTTTTTTAAAGTCGGCCATGTGTACAATCCTTTATTTGTCCTTTATTGAGGAGCATTTAGGGCAAGACGTGCCAATATACAACATGGGCATTGCGCCCATATTGTTCGTACTGTGCCCTTCGCCCGTGTGATTTTAGCGCGATGCAGGGGCTATGTCGAGGTAGGATGCTAAAGGCTTAGGCGTTTTGTCCAACTTGATAGTGTCGCTTAATTGCTGGGATAAGATAATCATCAAAAGCTCGCTCTGCATCATAGTCAGGAAGCCACCCCCAATCTCGGCGTGCTGCTTGATCATCTATGAGCGCTGGCCAACTATCCACAATTTGTTGACGACCTGAGTGAGGTTTGTATTCAATCTGAGCTGTTGGGAAAAATTTTTGCGTTGTGGTTGCGATCTGTTCTGCACTTAAGCTAAAACTCGTCACATTGTATACAGTTCGTGTTAAGGCTTCATTAGGTGCTTGAGCTAGCATAATTAACGCCTTCACTGCATCGGGCATTGCCATGAAAGGGATAGTAGTGTCTGGACGTACAAAGGCAGCATATGGTTGGTTTTGTGCTGCTGCGTGAAGCATTTCTGGCCCATAGTCGCTTGTGCCCCCACTAGGTACAGTATCGGCGCTAATTAAGCCGGGAAAGCGCAATGATCTAAAATCCACATACTGGGCATGGGATGTCGTATCAAGCTGTTTGTAGTGATATGTGTAATATCGTCCCAGCTCTTCACAATGTAACTTCGTGATGCCGTAGATTGTGATGGGGTGCAAAAATTGCTCTTCATCTATTGCGCCAACGCGCGTTTTGGTTTCAATGTTAGGCAAGCCATATACCGCTATTGAAATAGGAAACAAAAAAATTATTTTTTTACGATGTTTCTCAGCATGAGATTGTGCAGCCTCTAGTAAAGAGAGTGTTCCTTGTACATTCACTTGGTGCGCTAATGTGGGGCGGTGTTCTGCAGAGGTGGAGAGCATGGCTGCCATGTGAAACACAACATCAATAGAGTATTCATCAAATATTTGTGTGATGAGCTTCTCGTCTAGGATATTTCCCACCCAATGCCGATGTAAATATGGAAATAAAGTTGTATCCATTGGATGCATATCTAGGGCCAGTAAGGTGTGATCTTGTTCGCCTAATGTACGTATCAGCCCATGACCAACTTCGCCATTGGCACCGGTGATCAAGATAGTTTTCGCCATTTTTCTTTTTTAACCTTATACATACTTTTACTTATTTTTATTTTATAAAAATATTTTGTTGCTTACAAGATTTGTGTTCAGATGGGTGTACTAGAAACATACTCCCTTATTTTATCGAGAATATGCTTCTAGCACATTTTATTTCAAGCGGTTGCTATGTCATGGTTAAACTGTGTTCGATATAGTTCTGCGTACATACCATTTAAAGCTAGCAATTCTTCGTGTGTGCCTTGCTCAATAATCCGTCCGCGATCCATAACAAGGATAAGATTAGCAGCAAGGATTGTGCTAAGCCGATGTGCGATAACGATACTTGTACGATTTTTCATGGCTTTTTCAAGCGCTTCTTGGATTAATGCTTCTGATTGAGAATCAAGGTGTGATGTCGCTTCATCAAGTACCAAAATTTTAGGGTTCTTCAGAAGTACACGCGCTATTGAAATGCGTTGTTTTTCGCCACCGCTTAAACGATAGCCACGTTCACCGGCAACTGTATCATATCCATCAGGCAACCCCATGATGAAGTCATGAATATTTGCCGCTCGGCAAGCAGCTTCTATTTCTGCTTGGGTGGCATCAGGCTTAGCATAAAGTAGATTCATGCGAATAGTATCATGAAACAGATAAGTTTCTTGGGTGACCATACCTATATGTTGACTTAATGATTTGAGCGTGAGGTCTCGCAAGTCGTACCCATCAATGGTTACCTTGCCTTCAGTGGGATCGTACAGGCGCGGCAACAAGTACGTGATTGTTGTTTTGCCCGCCCCGCTGGGGCCAACAAGTGCCACAAGTTGGCCGGGCTGAATTTCAAAGCTAACATCATCAAGGGCATATTCTCGTGCTTGCGATTGTCCGTTGGCGTTAAATTGTCTATCTGTCGCTTCTTCGTCATCGGACAAAACGCGATCGATAGAGGTATTTCGCATACGCTCTACTTGGCTTAAAAGCGCCTCATTAGATTCATCATAACGAAAACGCACGTGATCAAAAGTAACAAAACCTTGCACATGATCTAGCGCAATAGCATTTGGCTTTTCGTCTATCTCAACAGGAATATCTAGGATTTCAAAGACACGTTCAAAGCTCGTCATCGAAGTGACGAAATCTACAGGCGCGTTGACAAGTGCTTGAAGTGGGCCATACAACTGAGAAAGTAATGCGGCAAAAGCAACTAATGTACCAATGGTAAAAGTGCCTTCTAGCACTAAACGTCCACCAATGTAATAAACGATTGCGGTACCTACTGCACCAATTAGTCCTAAAAAGGCGAAGAAGGTACTTCCAGCTACGGCTTGTTTTACGCCAGCTTCTGCTACCTTTTTAGCGCGTTTATCAAAGCGTGCGTTTTCATCATCCATGCGCCCGAACAACTTCACTAACATCACCCCACTAATATTGAGGGTTTCGTTCATAAGGGCGTTCATTTTGGCATCCTCTTTCATTTGTTCGCGCGCTAGTCGTCGTAAGACTGGTGCTACGCGCCGCGCTGGATAAATGAAAAGCGGCAAGACCAACAAACCTAAAAGCGTTAATCGCCATTCTAGGGCGATCATCACGCCGAGCATTGCAACAACAGAAATAAGGTTGGTGACTATGTTAACTAGGGTTGTATTTACAGCGCGTTGTGCACCGATAACGTCGTTATTTAGGCGGCTCATAAGCTCGCCTGTCTTAGTACGGGTGAAAAAGCGTAATGACATTTTTTGCAAATGAGCAAACAATGCGGTTCGTAAATTGTAAATGAGCCCTTCACCAATAGAGGCATTGAGCCAACGCTGATAGACAAGTACCGCCGAATTCAATAGGGGCACCACCACCAAACCAAATGATAACAAGGTTAGCCGTGAAAGATCGCGGTTTGGGAGCGCATTATCGATAATGTCCCGCAAGATAAGCGGGCTAGCAAGGCTTAAAATCGATGAAAAAACAATAGTAATGAACATCAACGCAATTTGTGTGCGGTACGGTTTTGCATAACTGAAAACGCGCTTGAGCAATTTCCAGTCTAGCTGTTTCTGTTCAGAGGTAGACTGATCTGCATAGATAACGCGCCACCAGTTACCGACCATTCCCATATGTAACATATTTCTACTCCACATGTTATGCTTTGATCTATGAGTAACCTTAGCTTAGTCCGCGAGGATTATCTACTAGAAAAACGGGTAATCATTATCTCTATAGAACTGGAATGAATAGATAATTTTCTTAGAAATTGTCCTTGCTGGTAGCGCTTTGTGGATTGGATACGGTTCACAATTAAGCAAATTGAATCAGCGTCAGGATGTATTGCAGGGCTATTGGATCGTTGCTCAGTAGTTGTGCTATACGACGACCAGCTAAAATCTTGAAATTTTCACGTGTTTCTGGCTTATGCGCCGCTGAAGCGTGTTGAATGACAGCAGCCAATAATTCAATTGTATTGGGAACACCAGTGGCATTTAAGATTAAGCGGATAAAAGGTAAATCTGGATTTTGATCGGGATCAGTAAAAAAGGCGATCTGTTCCGCAGAACATAAACTGAC
>RFGP01000040.1 GCA_003697365.1 Chloroflexota bacterium
CGAACAACAGGAACTGTGTTGATGTCACCGGAAAGTTGGACCCAGTTCCCAGCGTTTGAAACCCACCCAATGAACGTGCCTTCACCAAGTGCTTCATAGCGGATATTGAGCCATTGGTTATCACTTGTGCGACCGATAACTGTCACAGCGGTGCCATTACCAATTGCGCGGATGAGTAAACTGTTGAAACTTGGTTCTTCATACAAGTTCAAGTTTGTATTGGCAGGAATGGTGATCACCCCTGTAATTTGCCCACCTGTAGTAGCAGCTGGGGGATTCGTGGTTGTTGTGGTTGTGGTGCTTGGCGCAACACGAGAATCGACAATTGATGCAGGATCGTTGTATGGCACAGGGCGGAAGATGTCAAATACGTCTTCAGGATTATCGAGTGCGAACAATGCACCAAGATCGCTAATGATACGATCACGATATGTTAGGGTTAAGAAGTCTGCACGTACCCAACAATCCAATGTGTTGCCACTTTCAGGCGTAAACAAAGCGCTTAACCAAACATCTGTGAAATCCAATGCATTGAGTTCTGCATCGGTTTCAGGAGGTAGAGATTCAAACACTACGATGTCATCAGCTTCTACGGGGATGAAGGGCGTTGTAATTTCTGGATCGGCTGGCCCAGCATATCCCACAACTTGTAGTTGTGTCCCATTAGGAATTAGACCGAGCGAACGTGCTTGTGGTGAAGGATATTCGCGGCATTGTAGGTTACCATTACCAACAACATTTACAATTCCTAAAATTGGTATTGCACGTGCATCGGTAACTGGCACACCGGAAGTTGTGGTTGTCGGCTGTGTTACCGTTGTGCTTGGTGATAGCACAGTTGTTTCAACATCTACGGGTGCTGCCGCATAATTATAAGGAACAGGACGGATGACGGGAACAAAGAAATCGAATAACTCAAGCCCGAAAAATTCATCAACTGTACGGATGAACTTATCTTGGTAAGTTAAAATCAAGAAATCTGCCCGTACCCAGCAATCAATGATGTTTCCATCGGGGCTATTCCACAAAGCGCTTAGCCAAATATCGCTAAATTCTAGATCGTCATATTCGCCGGGAATTTTGACCCCTTCTTCATTCTCAGTAGTACGAGGTAAGCTGTTATATACCTCAGCTAGCTCAGGTGCAACTGGAATATAAGGAATGGTTACTTCTGGATCGGCAGCTGCTGCATATCCTACTATTTCTAGTAGCGTATTGTTCGGAACAAGTCCTAATGAACGTGCTTCAGGTGAAGGATATTCGCGGCATTGTAAATTTACACCCGGATTCAAATTCACCTGACCTCGTAATGTACGATCTAAGCCTTGTTGAGGAGGTGCTGCTGGTGGAGGACTTACAGGTGCTGTATTGGTAGTAGTTGTTGCTGGTGGAGCTTCAGTAGCAGCTGTACCTGTATTGGTAGCAGGGCTTAGGCCAGCGGGAACACTTGACTCAGATACAGTAGTATCAGTGGCAGGGGCGGGAGCAGCTGCATCAGTTGTGTTTGTGTTATCAACAGTATCCTCTGTTGTTGAGGGTTGAGACGTATCCTCAGCCACTTCTGTTGTATCTGTTACAGGTGGTGAAGTTGAGGCATTAGGATCAATATCTGGTGTTTCGGGTACAAACACTGCTAATGGCTCATTAATTACTGCGCCGGGCAAGCTGCTGATGTCTGCATTAAGTGTTGTAGCTTTTACAGATACACCAGCTGATGCATTAGCATACAGCAGCACTGTATAGAATTGCCCACCAATAAATGGATAGCTGGGTAATTCAAAAGCAACATCACCACCTTCGCCGCTGACATTGGCGACTAGCGTATAAATACCAACTTCAACATCTACAGGATCGCTAGCAGCATATACGGACAGGTCTTCTGCTAAGGTTAAATCTGATTCTGCGAGGCGTACAGTTGCTGAGCCTGTAGTTACCGTATTAATGATGCGAACGCGCGCAATATTGTTTGGTAGGTTAGCAACATTATCTTCATAAATAGAGAAAGTGAAAGAGTTATCAGCTAATGCTCCAACAGCAACGAGACTGGCCGCTCCTGTTGAACTAGAAATGTTTACATTTGCTGTTGTAGTTGCGGGAGTGCTGGCAGCTTCACCAGCAGGACGCACAGCTAAAGTTACATCGCCCGCAGGTAATGCGACATGCTCAGTGACTGCGCCGGGTTCCAAACCGACAAAAATTTTCACATCGTTAGCGTAAATGTCAACAGCAGGAGCGTCTGGGCTGCCATGCGCAATACGAGTCAATACGGTATCAACAGTTGGGTCTGCATTTAAAGGCGTGGTCAAACGGATTACAGTTGGGGCATCTGCTGTGCCGGCAACGATGAACTTATAGAGTAATCCAGTGTTGATATGTACGGTGCCAAGATCAACTAATGCTTGATCGGGGGTTCCACCACTAGCAACAACGACTAAATCCCATGTATTTACAGGAGGGTTGACTGTACCAAAAGGCACATTAAAGGTGATGCCTTCTGCAATGGGTGCGCCGTTTTGTGTGCGAATGTCAATAGGGCCAACACCAGCAATTGCATGAACAGCATGTAAGCGTGCTTGCCCTAATCTTGCTGGGTTTAAATCGTCCTCGCTGAGCACGATAGACGGTTGGTTATTGGCATTAGGTTGTATGATGGCTGTTTGTTTAACATTTTCACGTTGCTCTCCTAAAGCCAGTGTTTGGCTATAGAGAGGGGCTTCATCTGCACTAGCGCCAGCAGAACGTAGCGAAACGGTATAAATGCCAACTGGTAAACGAAGATGCGGGGTAGCATCGCCAAATTCAGCACCTGCCACAACAAGGTTGTTTTCAACGTAAACATCAACAGTGCCAACATCGGCGAGTGCATGAACAAAACGCAAGCCAACTGTTGCGCCTTCTTGTGCTGCTACTGCGCTGGGGTGAATAGGCAATGCCATGACTAAAACCGCAAGCACAGTGCTTAAAATCATTAATCGTTTCAGATTTACCATGATTTTTATTCTTCCTCCATAAAATATTCGGTGCGTAGTGTAGCATACCCTCTCTAAATTCGCCGATCAGATATGCTACGTTCTCCCCACGCTTTTATGATGTAAATGTAGAATTTATGTACCGTGCTGCCACTGATTGAGGTATTCAATTTGTTCAGGGGTTAGTACATCAAATTGCACGCCCATCGCCTCAAGTTTGAGACGGGCGATTTCTCGATCAATTTCTTCAGGAATAGTATAAACATTCCGTTCGAGTTGCTCATGATTGCGTAATACATACTCGGCCGCGAGCGCTTGGTTGGCAAAGCTCATATCCATAACGCTTGCCGGATGTCCTTCAGCAGCAGCAAGGTTGATTAAGCGTCCTTCACCTAAAACATACAAAATGCGACCATCGGGCAAGATGAACCCTTCAACATGTTCATTGACTGGTTGAACACGATCTACTGCCATTTCAGCCAGTCCATTCAAGTTGATCTCAACGTTGAAATGTCCAGAATTGGCGATAATCGCGCCGGACTTCATTACCTCCATGTGATGAGTATCAATAACGTTAATATCACCTGTAGAAGTAATAAAAACATCTCCGACTTTAGCAGCTTCGATCATCGGCAACACTTGATAACCGTCCATAACAGCCTCTAGTGCTTTAATAGGATCGACTTCTGTGACGATTACACGAGCACCAAGCCCCTTTGCGCGCATTGCAATGCCACGACTGCACCAACCATATCCAGCAACGACGACCACACGCCCTGCAATTAAGATATTAGTGGCACGAATGATGCCGTCAAGCGTACTTTGCCCTGTACCATAGCGATTGTCAAATAAGTGCTTGGTTTGGCTATCATTAACTGCGATGACGGGGAAAAGAAGTGCGCCATCTTTCGCCATAGCACGTAAGCGAATAATACCTGTAGTAGTTTCTTCTGTTCCACCTAAAACATCGCCTAAAAGCTCAGTGCGATGCTTGTGAAGTTCACTAACGAGATCAGCGCCGTCATCCATTGTGATATGGGGGCGGTGATTGAGTGCAGCCTCAATGTGTGAGAAATAAGTTTGGTTGTCTTCACCACGAATGGCATATACGGGAATTTCATCATGAACGATCAAAGATGCGGCCACATCATCTTGTGTGCTCAGTGGGTTTGATGCGCATAGAACGACATCAGCGCCACCTGCTTGTAGTGTTCGCATAAGATTGGCTGTCTCAGTAGTGACATGTAAACACGCCGAGATACGTAGACCAGCAAGAGGGCGCTCGCGCTCAAAGCGTTCACGTATTTGGCGTAGCACAGGCATTTCTTGCTCTGCCCACTCAATACGCTTGCGTCCTTTAGGGGCAAGATCAAGGTCTTTTACATCGAATTCTTTATTCATTGTACGGAAATGCTCCTCATCAATTTGTTAAGTCAGGCATCTATGCTACTGCGATTTATCTGTAGCGCAATGTTGGATTTTGACGAAAAAATTTAACGGCCTTACATATTGGTTACTGTGTTACAGAGTTTCGCAACTGATCAAGTTGGCCGTTATCATCGTAGAAACGGCGAAAACGAGCAATAAACTCTTCAATTGTAAAACGATGATTCTGAGTGCCCACAACTTCAACCGCATAAGTGGCGGTGAGGGCAGCGATGCGTCCGATGACATCCCAATCGAAACCTAAGCTGATACCACGTAATAAGCCGCCACGAAAGGCATCACCGCTTCCTGTTGGGTCAACTGTTTTAACATCATCCATAATTGGGATGTCATAGATTTGCTCATCGGTGTAGATTTTTGATCCCGCTTTACCATGTGTCACGACCACAGTGATACCTTGCTTTGTGAC
>RFGP01000041.1 GCA_003697365.1 Chloroflexota bacterium
AAAGCAAATGTCAGTCTAAACTATGAACACACGGAGAAAATCTTCGTGTGTTTTCAACTGTAAAGCAGGCTTTTCTTGACATACCACCCATCTACGGACAAGAAAGTTCTTGTCATCAATAGCAACTATGAAATTCATCCACATAGTCTCCAGCGGGATATAACACTCTACTTGATTGAATTAAGGATGCTTGGGATGCATTTTGCGGTAATCATTGGATGATTTAGAGAATTAGCCAATAAGAGTTGACAGTCTTTCTTAGTTTGGTATAGTCTATTATAAACAAAGCGTTGTAAACAGTAAACTTTACCATGATTAAATTTTGGTAGTGCACAACCCTTAACCTAATAGGAGTGTATTGTTATGACCCACATTATTACTGGTTTGTGTCTGCGTGATGGTGCATGTGTAGAAGTATGTCCCGTTGAGTGCATTGTTCCCGGAATTCCTGAAGCAGAGTGGCCTTGGTACTTCATTGATCCAGACACCTGCATTGACTGTGCCGCTTGTGTACCTGAATGTCCATACGAAGCCATCTTCCCTGAAGAGGAAGTACCCAGCAGCTATGAATTGAAAGATGGTCAAGTTTACGTTCCATTCAAAGGTGAACGTATTACAGGCCCCGGTCAAGTGGTCGATTTAACTGATGACATTCAACCTAATTATGATTATTTCTCCGAAGGCCCCGGCTACAGCGCTCTCGGTTAAAATCTGAACAAGAAGCCACCAAAAAGATCGCATTGATTCATATAGCGATCTTTTTGTTTTTATAGCTTCTGCTGTATAGCTAACTTCTTGCTTCTATAGGATCAGAGGGTGATGTGTTGTCGCTATCCGTTTTGGGTGGCATAGGAATTTCTTTCCGCTGACGTGGCGTTGCGAAAAGCTCTTGTTCGATAGCCGATTTTGTGACATTTGCAGCTTTGAGTTCTACATCTACATCTTCATCTTCTAAGGCGGGTAGCCAAAAGCCAAACACGCTTCCCTTGCCGGGTTCACTTTTGAACCAAACTTCCCCCTTAAAACGCTCTACTATTGTTTTTACAAGACTTAGTCCCAATCCCGTTCCTTCAATATCTTCAGTTCCCGGCTGATGTGCACGATAAAAGCGTTTGAAGAGGTTTTTCTGACGCTCAGGAGATATACCATAACCATTATCCGTAACATCAAACATAATTCGATGCCCATAACGCTCAATGCGCACCTGAATTCTGCCTTTATGAGGAGTATATTTTATTGCATTACCAATGAGGTTAACCATCGCCTGCCGCAAATGCGCAAATTCACCTGCCACAATCATAGGCTTGTCGGGTATTTCCAAGATAAATTCTTGTTGCTTAGCACGTGCATCTCGCTCTACACGTGCAGCGGCTTCTACTAAAACTGCGTTTAGGTCAACTGGATCAAATAAAACTTGTATTCCGGATTCTAAACGTTCCAATGTTAATAATTCTTCAATAAGCCCACGCATTTGCCCAGCAGCACTTTCAATTGACGTGATAACTTGGTAAAGTGGCTCTGGAATCTGTGATTGTAGGCGTTTCATAATAGCTGTTGCATTAAATACAGTATTCAGTGGATTACGCAAATCATGCGAAATCATACGAATCATGTCAGATTTTAACTGTTCAGATCGCACCACATTGCTGTACAATTCAGCATTCCGAATAGCAATTGCTGCCCGATTAGCAATAAAAACTAGAAATCGGCGCATATCGGCGCTAAAATGGGCGGGGTGTCGACTCTCAAGATGCAAAACGCCAATAGTTTCATCCTCTACAATGAGAGGAATGGCAAAATGAGAGCGCGACTTTTCATAAATATTCTCAGAGTTCGTTGCAGTATTGAGGTAAGCCATGTATATTGGCGTACCTGTGGATGCAGCGCGCCCTAAAATGCCGCTTGTGATAGGGATCGGCTCTCGCATTAGGCGAGCAGCATATTGATAGGCGTAGCCGGCAACACGAAGAATATACAATTCTTCATCTTGTCGTCTTGCAATCAAACCTGTATCAGCAGCTGAACGGCGCATAGCCCAATCAAGCGTAATTGCCAGAACATGTTCAAGGTTTAAGTCACGCTGAAGTTCACGATCTAAGTTTTGAAGAAACTCTAATTCTTCGATGCGATTCATTAAATCATGTGATATATCGGTCATTATGATAATTTACCTATGTTTTACCTATGACACTACTTATTATACGCCATGAAAATAATAAAAAAACGAATTTTTGACAGAAAGTCTCATTTGTTCTATCTTTAACAAACTAAAAATGCGAGTACAAATTTACCTTTAACGGAGGCAATCAGCATGTCTGAAATAACACAAGACCTTATGAAAGGTCTGCTTGATCAAATCAACGCTTTTGAGCGTGATTTGGAAACTGTAGAGGTTGGCCACATTCTTGAAGTGGGTGATGGTATCGCTCGCGTCAGTGGTCTTCCCGGTGTCAAAGCACAAGAGTTAGTTGAGTTTGAAAATGGTACACTTGGCGTTGCTTTTAACCTAGAAGAAGATAATGTCGGTGTTATCATTTTAGGCGAGTATTCCAATCTTAATGAAGGTACCGAAGTACGCGCCACTGGTCGTATTAATTCTATACCAGTTGGTCCAGAATTAGTTGGGCG
This sequence comes from Chloroflexota bacterium, assembly GCA_003697365.1. Classification (GTDB taxonomy): domain Bacteria; phylum Chloroflexota; class Anaerolineae; order Aggregatilineales; family J027; genus J027. The sequence continues at coordinate 2,629 of RFGP01000041.1, forward strand.
TGTTGTGAACATTCTCGGACAACCACTAGACGGTAAAGGCCCTATCAATGCTAGTGGTGGATTCTATCCTCTAGAGAAGATCGCGCCGGGGGTAATGGAACGTCGCAATGTTGATACCCCACTCCAGACAGGTCTTCGCGTGATTGATGCCACAATTCCGATTGGACGTGGGCAACGTGAGCTCATCATTGGCGATCGCGGTACTGGTAAAACAGCTATCTGTCTTGACGCTATTATCAACCAAAAAGATACAGGCGTTGTTTGTATCTATGTAGCAATTGGTAAGCGTGCATCAGAAATTCGCCGTGTTGTACAAACTCTTGAAGATCACGGCGCAATGAATCACACCATTGTCCTAGTAGCATCAGCTTCTGATCCAGCAGCAGAACAGTACCTAGCCCCCTACGCTGGTTGTGCGCTAGGTGAATGGTTCATGGATAATGGCCAACACGCCCTCGTTGTCTATGACGACTTGTCAAAGCACGCTTGGGCTTATCGCCAAGTATCCTTGTTACTCCGCCGCCCCCCCGGACGTGAAGCCTATCCGGGCGACGTGTTCTACTTACACAGCCGCTTATTAGAGCGCGCAGCTCAGCTTTCCGATGAAAAAGGTGGCGGAAGCCTAACGGCTTTGCCCATCATTGAAACTTTGTTGGGTGACGTTTCAGCATACATTCCAACCAATGTCATCTCAATTACAGATGGTCAAATCTTCCTTGAGCCAGACCTCTTCTTTGCCGGACAACGTCCTGCTGTCAATATGGGTATTTCAGTAAGCCGTGTTGGTGGTGATGCCCAAACAAGCATTATGAAGAAAGTGGCTGGTAAATTAAAGCTAGAGCTAGCGCAGTTCCGTTCTCTAGCCGCATTTGCTCAATTTGGTTCAGACTTGGACGCAGCTACACAACGCCAATTGGATCGTGGTATGCGCCTAACTGAGATCATGAAGCAGCCACAGTACCAACCAGAGCCAGTTCATCGCCAAGTTGCCATTATTTTTGCAGGTACACGCGGCTATCTGGATAAGATTCCCGTCGAGCGTATTAAAGAATGGGAAGAAGGCTTCTTCCGTTACCTAGAAACTCAATATCCAGAATATGAGAAGAAAACTTACGAGAATTATAAGCTGGAAGATGTCGAGTCGATCTTGGTTGAAGCCTGTGAAAACTTTAACGCGACATGGAACTAAGTCCTGATTCGTTAGTCTAAGGAAGCAGGGGCTGCTAGCCCTCTGCTTTATAAGGATAAAATGGACAACCTATGGCAACAGTAAAAGAAATCAAAAGACGTATTCGTAGTGTAAATAACATTGCACAAGTAACACGTGCCCTAGAAGCCGTTTCAGCAAGCCGTGTACGCCGCGCTCAAGAACAAGTGATGAACACACGCGCTTATGCCAGCAAGGCCGCTGAAGTTTTGGCAAACGTTGCTGCAACAACACAGGGCAGTGAACATCCATTATTGGCTGTACATGACAGAGTAAAAGCCATTAATGTTATTCTGATTACATCAGACCGTTCATTATGCGGTTCTTACAACGACAATATCATTCGCCTAGCAGAACGTTTTGTTGCTAATCATGAAGATGAAGAAGTTCGTTGGATAGCAGTAGGGCGTAAAGGGCGAGACTACTTGGTCCGCAGAGGCCACAATGTCATTGCGGAATTTACCAATCTGCCCACACCATTGCGTGTCGCTGACATTATTCCAATCAGCAATATCATACTTGATGAGTTTAACAGCTTCACCACTGATCAAGTATTTATCGCATATACAGACTTCATCAACACTTTGACACAGCGACCAACAATTTTCAATTTGTTGCCGCTTAAACCCTATGCACCTAAAAGCCCTGCAGAGGCAATGCTCATTCGTAATGAGCCCGAAGTTACGGTGCAAAAACGGGATTATTTATATGAGCCTAGCCCAACAGCTATCTTAGATGAAGTTATTCCGCGTTTTGTCACATTGCTGATCTATCAAGCCTTTTTAGAAAGCGCAGCTAGTGAACATAGTGCTCGTATGGTCGCCATGCGTAATGCTAGCGAAAATGCAATCGCCTTAAGCGCAGATCTGACACTAGCCTATAACAAACTGCGCCAAGCAGCTATCACAAGCGAAATTTTGGACATCGTCGGTGGCGTAAATGCCCTAGACGATAGTGATGTTGAAACTGTAAATCATTTGGCTGATCGCTTCATTGAAGAAGTTGGCACAGCCTTACGTAATCCATAAAAGCACACAATGAGGAGCTTTGAGAAAACTATGAGTGAAATTGCAGGACGTGTTGTACAGGTATTGGGTAGCGTTGTTGACGTGGCCTTTGCGCCAGAAGACCCTCTTCCTGAAATTTTTCACGCAATTCGTATTCCACGTGAGAATGATCTTGATCTTATCCTAGAAGTGCAAAATCACATTGGCAACCATCGCGTGCGGTGCGTTGCAATGGATACCACAGATGGCCTAGCACGCGGTGTTACTGCTTACGCCACAGGAGACTATATCAAAGTACCTGTAGGTGAGAACGTATTGGGTCGTATCTTTAATGTATTAGGCCGTCCTATTGACGGTGGCCCACCACCAGAAGCAGAAGACTATTATCCCATTCACCGCACTGCCCCTGAATTTGTTGACCAAACCGCTCGCGTTGAAGTCTTTGAAACAGGTCTAAAAGTTATTGACCTCATCGCCCCCTTCACCAAAGGTGGAAAAATGGGAATCTTTGGAGGTGCAGGGGTTGGAAAGACAGTGGTGATCACTGAACTCATTGACTCCATCGCCAAAGAACACTCCGGTATTTCCGTGTTTGCAGGGGTCGGTGAGCGCACCCGTGAAGGAACGCAGCTTTACCAAGAAATGGAAGAAAGCGGCGTGTTAGGTAGCGTTGCGATGGTCTTCGGGCAAATGAACGAGCCCCCCGGCGTGCGTCTGCGTGTAGCTTTAACAGGGCTTGCGATTGCTGAGTACTTCCGTGATCAAGGTCGTGATGTATTGATGTTTATTGATAACATCTTCCGTTTCTCATTGAGTGGTTCAGAAGTATCAGCGTTGTTGGGTCGTATGCCCTCAGCAGTTGGTTATCAACCCACCCTTGCTGAAGAAATGGGCCGCCTCCAAGAGCGCATTACATCCACTCGTACAGGCTCAATTACTTCAATGCAAGCCGTTTACGTACCAGCAGACGACTATTCTGACCCTGCACCAGTCGCAGTGTTTACGCATCTTGACGGAACTATTGCGCTTACTCGTGAGCTTGCAGCACAAGCACTCTTCCCTGCCGTAGACCCACTAAGCTCAACTTCTAAGATTCTTGATCCGCTTGTTGTAGGTGAAGAACACTATCGCACTGCTAATGAAGTGCAAGGGGTACTCCAACGCTACAAAGAACTTCAAGACATTATCGCCATTTTAGGTGTTGAAGAACTCAGTGAAGATGACAAGCAAGTCGTCGCACGTGCTCGTCGTATTCAAAACTTCTTAACTCAGCCAATGAAGGTTGCCGAACAATTTACGGGTCGTCCCGGTAAATATGTGCGTCTTGCCGATACAATTCGCGGTTTCCGTATGATCTTAGATGGTGAGTTAGATCACATCCCTGAAGGCTTCTTCTATATGGCAGGGCCTATTGAAGATGTAATCGAACGCTACGAACAAGAATTGGCACGTAGCTAGGCAAACTGGGAAAGGAAGGCAGTAAATGCCGCTCCATGTAGAGGTCGTAACGCAAGAGCGTAAGCTCTTTGAAGATAAAGCAGTTGATATGGTCATCGTACCGGGCTCAGATGGTGTACTCGGTATTTTACCTAACCACACACCTCTGCTCACTACTATGAAATTTGGGGAACTTATCATCCGCAAAGGACGTGCAGAAGAAAGTTTCGCTATTTATGGTGGTGTAGTAGAAGTACGCCCTACCAAAGTCACTGTTTTGGCTGATGCAGCAGATTTTAGTGCTGACATCTCAATGGAAGAAGCAGAAGAAGCACGTGAACGTGCACGAAAATTGCTAGAAGAAGGCGTGCCAGAAGATGAACGAACCCGTTTATTGCATGAGTTACGCCGAGCTGAATTAGCAATTAATATTGCACGAAAAACACGTAGTCGTGCCGGAAGTGTGCGTATTATTACGGACGAAGAATAAACAGCTTTTGGCTTTAATCGACGTTCGTAATCGAGTACAATAAAATTTACCCGCGCCCCGAATTGTTGTGTCGGTTCGGGGCGTATCTGTTATCATATCGTCATCGTTCTGCGCCCGACGATAACTTTCTCAAAGAGGAGATAACATGGGCATTTTTGCGAAAAATTTGGGCATTGATTTAGGTACTGTAAACGTGCTGATCTATGGTAATGGGCAAATCTTATTACAAGAGCCTGCTATGGTCGCACTAACAAATGATGAAGAAATACCCGAAGTGCGAGCTCTTGGTCAAGAAGCGCGCGACATGTGGGGAAGACATTCCGACGATATTACCATCGTGCAGCCCTTACGTGATGGAGTTATTGCAGATTATGAAGTTACTGAAGCCATGCTTAGTTACTTTATGCGCAAAATCCGTGCCAGAGGGTGGTTTCGTCGGCCCGCAGTCATGGTCTCAGTCCCTTATGGTGTCAATAGTGTTGAAAAACGCGCAGTGCAAGAAGCAGCTTTGCAAGCAGGTGCAAGAGATGTATACCTGATTCATGAACCCTTAGCAGCAGCAATCGGAGCAGGGCTTCCTGTACATACACCTGCCGGTAACATGGTGTTTTCATTGGGAGGTGGTGTAAGTGAAGCTGCGGTTGTTGCAATGGGAAGTATTGTGGCTGCATCAACAATTCGTGTTGGTGGGCAACGTTTAGATGATGCCATCATCAATTATGTGCGTCGTAAGTATAGCCTCGTAATTGGCGAGCCAACCGCTGAAGCCGTAAAAATTCAAATTGGTGCAGCGATTGAACAACCCCAAGAACTCTCAATGGAGATTCAAGGGCGCGATCAAGTAGGCGGACTTCCTCGCACCATCACAATCACCACAAGCGAAGTTGTTGAAGCTATTCGTGAACCATTAATGATGATCGCAGGTGTAGCGCGCCAAACACTAGAAAAGACCCCTCCAGAGTTAGCTTCCGACGTTATAGATCGTGGTATTGTGTTAACAGGAGGTGGCGCTCTTTTACGTGGTATTGAAGAATTCATCACAGCACAAACAAGCGTGCCAGCTTATCGCGCTGACAATCCCTTGATCTCTGTTGCCGTTGGCGCTGGGCGTGCTCTTGAAAATCCTGCGTTGCTGCGCGGTGTTGTTGAACGCCAATAAACGAACAAGCGTCTTGTGGACTGTTTCAAGACGCTTGCTTGCTTTCCTATTTTGGTTGATGTCCTAAATAAAATGTCATGTGTTGTAACTCAATTACAGGATCAATATATTGTACATAGACATTTGAAGGAACAATGATATTAATCGGCGCATAGTTCAGAATTGCTCGAATACAAGCATCAACAAGTTGATCAGTAACACTTTGCGCATGTTCTGCGGGTACTGCTAGCATTGCAATTTCAATACCATTTGCTTGCACAACTTCTTTAAAGCGCCGCATGGGTTCAATGACAAGTTCTGTATCAGCCAGTGATTGCCCTACTTTACGTTCGTCATTATCAAAAACCGCAGCCACACGAAAACCACGAGACTCAAAGCCACGATAATGTGCTAAAGCACGGCCTAAGTCACCAGCCCCAACAATAGCCATTGGCCATTGACGATCAACGTGTAAAATTTGCTGTAATTTATCTCTTAAAACAGCAACATCGTATCCAGTACCTTGTTTGCCAAAACCACCAAAATGTGACAAATCCTTACGAATTTGCGCCGAACTAATTCCTAAATATTCACCTAACTCTCTTGATGATGTCACAGTTCGACCAGCATTGAGTAATTGAGTCAATGCACGTAGGTAAATAGGTAAGCGACCAATAACAATATCAGGAATATCTGTTGGCATGTGGCTGGCAACTTTTTGCACGACCATATTCAATACACCTTACTTGACGAATAATAATTCCAGTCTAATGTAAATTAGTGATAAAAGCCACAAATTATCATATGATTGGTTGGATTGCCAATCTTTGCAACCTAAATATCACCATCAAGTTCCGTACCGGGACGGCCACCCAAACGCTGGCTAACCTTTTTTCCCCCGCCCAACGCTACCGAACGTTGATAAGCAGCCCAAATTGCACGAGATATAACAGTTCGGAAGCCGCCGCGTTCTAGATGGTATAGTGCTTCAGCAGATGTGCCACCCGGACTTGTAACTTGATTACGTAGTGCGACCTCGTGTTCATCTGTATGCAGTGCATATTCAACAGAACCGCGTAAAGTCTGCAAAACAAGTTGACGAGCAATTCGTCTTGAAAAACCAAGATGGACACCAGCATCGATCATGGCCTCAATAAACAAGAACACATAGGCAGGGCCTGTTCCACTTAAAGCAGTAGCCATATCTAGGTAGTCTTCTTTATCAACATAAACTGATTCCCCAAAAGCTGATAATATCAAATGTGCCTGTTCGCGTTGTTCAGCAGCAACCTCTTTTGTTGTCGTCCAAACAGTAATACCTTGTCCTATCTTTGCAGGAGTATTGGGCATAGCACGGACAACGCGCGGATTTTTAAATTGATGCACTAGATAGTCTAAAGATAACCCCGCCGCAATACTAATGACGAAGTCACAATGAAATAATGCATCACACTCTGGTGGCAACAAATCGTCAAACATCTGCGGCTTAGCACTCAAAATTGCAATATCTGCAGCTTGTGCAGCCAAAACATTATCTGTCGTAGCGCGAATATTATAACGAGCAGTGAGCTCACGTGCGCGTTGTTCACGTGGGCCAGAAGCTATAATTTGATCGGCAGCAACAATCTTTTTGTTTAATAACCCTGCGATCATTGCCTCAGCCATCTGGCCACTACCAATAAATGCAAGTGTTTTATCCGTAAACATAACATCCTCTAAAGTTGAATTGTAGATTGTGGGCCGTCGTAACTAAAGAGATAAAAAGCACGTGTTCGCCCTTCGTAATCAGTATACAGAAAGTCAGTGATAACAAAGCCATGATTAGTTAATACAGCCAAACCATCCCGCAAATGCTGTTTCCAACGAATAGATAGCTCTGGTGCACTTTGTAATAGCGTCATTGCATTAGTAGGGATTTCTAACAATAACATCTGTTTATCAGGAATAGCGATAGGCTCCGCTGTAGGAACAAGATAATCCCCATCCTCTATAGTTGGGTTAATGATAGGAGTCTCAGCTTCTAGATATTGAGAAAGCCCTAAACGTATACGCTTACCAAACAAACGCTCATCAACGCGGTTCTGAGTAATCCACCACTCAGCAATTAAGCGATCTGATGACCCCACAAGTACCCCTTCATCATCAGTAACGCCATAATAATCAGATACATATTGCTTGGCAATTGCTCCCAATTTGCCTATCCATAAGTAAGCGGCCCGACTGTCTTGAGGATTAAATGCATAGGTAATAAGACGTATGCCTTGTTGCATAGCAATTTCTCTCAAGTGTCTAGCCATTTGTGTTGCGACCCCACTGTTTCGATAATCTGGATGAACTGCGATTCGCTCAAGTACGAGCTTCAAATTGGTCATTGCTAATCTGCGTGGATCACGAGAATCTAGCCCTAAAAAGGCTACCAAAAAACCAACCAATAAATCACCTTCAAAAGCTGCTAATACTTGCCCACCATTACGAGCAATATCGATCAATGTATATAGCCGCAAAAGCGCAGGATCATCTCCATAGACAAGCCGCTGTAAATCCATTAACGGGAGTATCTCATCAGCAGTATAAAGCTGACGAATCGTTAATGCCGTCATACTCATTGCTCAATTCCTCTATTCCTAAAAACGAATGCCGGGTCTGCGTTTGAAAATATATCGAACCAACTCAAACCCATAATGTCGCTGAGGCATATATTTCAAGAGCGTATCCTCAAATCGCACTGGATACACTTTTGTATAGTGATACAAACTATTTAGAGAAGCCGCTCGGTTGGTCGCGAGCAAGTCAAACCATTGGCGCGTAATTGGCCAACGCGGAAAGAGCAAGTTTGCACCCCCGTTCAAAATACGTTGAATATATGGCGGAACAGAAAAAATCAAACGTTTTGCTTTGCTCACGCGCATTACAGTTCGCAGCAATTCGTTCAGAGATATATATTCTCCTCCTCCTATATCAACTATCTCATCCACGAGATCAACTGCTTCTAGACTATATTCCAGAGCATCAATTAGGTCTTTGATATACAGAGGTTGTAGGATATTCTCTCCTTTACCCGGCTGAAATACCAACAACGGATTTGTGCGAAGCAGCATCGCCAAGTTATTAACAAAGTGATCTTCTTCGCCAAAAAGAACCCCACAACGAAAAATCGTGTACGGAACACCACTCGTGCGAATCACTTCTTCCACCTGACCTTTTACCCGTAATAATGGATAGGCAGATGAAGGCTCAGCTCCAAGATGGCTAAGCGTAATGATGCGCCCAACACGTGCAGTTCGTGCAGCTGTCACAACTTGGCGTGTTCCTACCAAATCAACTTGCTCGAGTTCTTGTCGGTTACCCCACCATTGCGCACTTGCAAGATGAAAAACGGTATGCACGCCTTGCATCGCCCGAAACAAAGATTCGCCATGAAATATACTACCCTCGAAAATCTCCGCCTTTCCACTAGAAGCCCACGGCCATGGTCGACGTTGATAACGCGCTACAATTTGTGAAGGCAGTAACACTCGGACAGGATGTCCAGCGCGCAAAAGTTGCGATGTTAGGTGTGTACCAACAAAACCCAAAGCCCCTGTTACAATGATCATAGGCTGCCCTTGTTGGTTACAAAAAAAGAACGGCACTTTAGCCGCTTGATGTGAGTATTATGTTGAAATCGACTAGGATTGTCAAGCAACCTTCTGGTACATTTGGGGTTATAGCTTTGCGATATATGGTATTATCATTACACACAAACTTAGATAATTACTTTCAATTGGCGAGGAGACTATCACTGTGTACGGACGACGAATTGTTGTCACTGGTATGGGGATTATTTGCCCTGTAGGAAACTCTGTAGAAGAAGCATGGAATAATGCCAAAGCGGGAGTAAGTGGCATTGGGCCTATTACACTATGGGACGCATCCGAGCTCCGCGTACAAATTGGCGGCGAAGTCAAAAACTTTGATCCTGATGAAGTTTTTGGAAAACGCGAAACACGCCGCATGGATCGTAGCACTCAACTCGCTCTATATGCCAGCCGTCAAGCAATTGAAGATAGCGGTTTAGTTGTTAATGATGACAATCGCTACGACATTGGAACTTTAATCGGTACCGGTATTGGTGGCATCAAATCAACCCTCATCGGTATGGCGGGTTTCATTGAACGTGGGCAAAAAGGGGTAAGTCCGTTACTCGTTCCTATGATGTTGCCCGATAGCCCCACCGGCAAAGTGAGTATTGATTTTGGGTTACGTGGCCCATCCTTCTGTGTTGTTTCAGCTTGTGCAACAGGCAACAACGCCATTGGAGAAGCCGCTGCGATGATCGCGCGTGGAGCTGCTGAAGTCATGATTGCTGGCAGTACGGAAGCAGGCGTGCTTGATTTATCTATTGCAGGTTTTGATAATATGGGGGCACTATCACGCCGCAATGATGAACCAGAGCGCGCTTCTCGTCCATTTGATAAAGATCGTGATGGTTTTATCGTTGCTGAAGGGGCAGCAACGCTCGTCTTAGAATCTTTAGAACATGCGCTAGCTCGCGGTGCCAGAATTTATGCGGAACTTGTTGGCTATGGTAACACCTCTGATGCATACCATGTAACCGCGCCAATGGAAAGCGGAGAAGGTGCAGCTGTTGCAATGCAAAAAGCATTAAAGGATGCCCAACTAAGCCCTGATGATATTGATTATCTAAATGCGCATGGCACCAGTACGCCCTTGAACGATGCAATGGAAACCGCTGCCATTAAAACAGTTTTTGGCGAGCGAGCCTATGATTTACCTGTCAGTTCAACCAAGAGCGTAACTGGGCACTTGTTAGGTGCTGCCGGATCAGTAGAGGCAGTCTTTAGCATCATGTCCATTTTAGATAACTTTGTCCCCCCCACTATCAACTACGAAACCCCTGATCCTGCTTGCGATCTTGATTATGTACCTAATGTAGGACGCAATCACACGATCAACACCGTTATGAGTAATTCGTTCGGCTTTGGTGGCCATAACACGGTGCTCATCTTCAAAAGATACAGCGAAAATGGTCATCACTAGTCATAAGCGTTAAAGCCTATCTGCTCGCCTATTAACTTAGAATACCCTTAATCACTAGGGTATTCCATCAATAAATAAGGAGGTCGAATTATGACCGAAAATGGCAGCAACCAACATCAATCGCACTGGCGCATTCCGTTTTTATCTAAAAAACAATCCAAAAACGGAAACAGTAATGGGGCGAATCCCCCTATACGTTTACCCAATCTACCTACACTACCCATACTTGGATTCAATGGACGAAACCACGCGCCACGCTATGCACATATCATTGGTTGGGGAATGGAAGTGCCATCACGTGTTTTGACAAATCGCGACCTAGAAGCTATTGTCGAAACCAATGACGAATGGATTCGCACACGCACCGGCATTCAAGAACGTCGAATAGCAGATGAGCGCGAAACCACAGCACAGCTAGCCCTCAAAGCAGCACGTAAGGCATTGAGTGTTGCGAGCATCTTGCCCACTGACATCGATCTCATCATTGTTGCCACATCCACCCCAGAACACATCTTTCCTAGCACAGCTAGCCAAATTCAAGACTGGTTAGGGGCTAATAAAGCAGGGGCATTTGACCTTAGTGCAGCATGTTCTGGATTCGTCTATGCACTAGACATGGCAGCGGCAAAAATTCGTGCCGGCGATATTCGCTACGCACTTGTCATAGGTGCAGAAACCATGAGCCGAGTATTAGACTGGACAGATCGCGGTACATGCATCTTATTTGGTGATGGGGCAGGTGCCGTTGTGCTTGCTGCAAAAGAAGAAATGGGAGGTGTTTTAAGCAGCACCCTACGTTCAGATGGCTCAGGTTGGGATTTGCTTGGGCTGCCAACGTTAGGCAGTCGAGACACCTATTTAATGGACTACAAATATCGTGACAAATCTGATGATGAACAACCACGTTTGATGCATCATTTACACATGAATGGGCGTGCCGTTTTTCGTTTTGCAACACGTGTTATTACGGATAGCATCCGCGAAGCTGTTAAAATGGCGGGGTTAGAAATAGAACAAGTGGATTTAATCGTGCCACACCAAGCTAACCAACGCATCATTGAGACTGCTGCCAAGAGCCTGAAAATGCCACTTGAAAAATGGTATAGCAACGTTCATAAATACGGGAATACATCTGCAGCAAGTATACCCATTGCCCTGTGCGAAGCTATTGAAGAAGGCCGTATTCAAGAAGGGCAAAATATAGTTTTTGTCGGCTTTGGGGGCGGCTTAACATGGGCAACGATGGTACTGCGGTGGGAAACATCCCTCGAACAACAACCCCATAAAATTATGGATGTCCGCCAACAAGCGGTATATTGGTATGCAATCCAAAGACGCGCGATTGTGCGGCGTTGGCGACGAATCTTTAACCGTCTTGCTGGTTCTCCTACACCTAACGCCACTATGCGGCAATTGCGTAATAAACTGCGCGAACAAGAAACCACCAAACAAACATCTGAGGAAAAAATGGAATCATGGGAGTGAGAATACTTCACACTCCCACGATTTTTTATCGAGACTGCTCATAAGGCCCCATGTAACGATACTGTAAGGGAGGTTGTTGCAAGCTGTCTAGCAAATCCCCTGCGTTAGGTAAGTCAAAATATCCATTCAGTTCACCTAAATTGGCAGAAGCACTTAAAATATCTGCCACGCTAAAGTTAAATGGATATTCGACAATACGATAGTTGCTTATGTTGGCTAGAGAGGCCGCATAAGCAATCGCATCATCTTCATAACCAATCTGATCGATCAAGCCCAAATTTAACGCTTCTGGAGCAACCCAAACACGCCCATTGGCCAGTTCTCGAACTTCATCGACAGTCAGTGTAGAGCCATCGCGGTTAGCAACCACATCAATAAAGTTTTCAAGAACAATATTGATTTGCGAACGCCAATAAGCCTCTTCCTCCTCCGTCAATGGGCGGTAGAAACTACCAAAATCCTTATTCTCTCCTGTCGCAATGACTTGTGGCTCAACCCCAATATCATCAAGGAGTTCTTGGAAATTGAAAAAAGTAGAAATCACGCCAATGCTACCCACAAGCGCACTTCGATTAGCAAAAAGTTCATCAGAAGAAGAAGACGCATACAAACAACCTGAAGCACACATGCTTTGCATATAGACGACAACGGGCTTGCCTGTTTCTTGCTTAAAGCGTTTGATGGCATACCACATTTCATCACTCGCATGTACGCCACCGCCGGGACTATTCGCGCGAATCACAATAGCTTTAACATCTTTATTTTCAGCCATATAATCCAGCTGCTTTTGGAAATGTTCAGTGGTAGCCCCAAAGCCACTCCCTGTAGACATGACCCCTTGCAATTCCACAATGCCAATTGCTGGCCCGCTGCCCTCATCCGTAACGTTATCTACCAAACTTGTAAGTGCTGCAAAAGAAAAAACACAGATAAAGGCACAAGCACAAAATGGCAGCATAAAGCCTGTTGCAGTGCCCACTAACACCCAAAAAATAGCTCTACCACTGTTATCTCGTGGCGGTGGTGGTGGAGGCATATACCCTGTTGGTGGTGAATAAGGTTGTCTTGGACTTGGTTGGTCAGAGTTGCCCATAAAATAAATTTATCCTTTCACTAGGCGTACAAATTTACGCTTGCCATACTGTAAAACTACAGGCAGCTCATCTAATGTGATAATTTCATTAGGATCATTAACTTTTTCACCATCGCGACGCACCCCGCCACCTGCAATTTGGCGTTTCGCATCGCCTTTGCTCTTCAGCAAACCTGAAGCAACCAGTAGATCAGCAACAGAAGCATCTTCAGATACTACATATTCATCGATGTCATCAGGAATGCCGCCTTTTTGAACAGCTGTTTGAGAGAACTCGCGCCCTGCCTTTGCACCCTCTTCGCCATGAAAGATCGCTGTAATCCGAAAGGCCATATCGGCTTTTACATCTTGGGGGTGCTTCTCGCCTCGTTCAATGGCAGCCATGAGTTCATCTACATATTGCTGAGATTCACCTAATAACAATTTGAAATATAACGGCATCACAGAATCTGGAAGTTTCATTAAGCTCGTATACATTTGACCGGGCTCACTTAAAATAGGAATATGATTTCCTTTGCTTTTGCTCATCTTCATTACGCCATCTGTACCCGGCAGGCTTTCCCCCATCGCAATGACGATCTGCGGCTTCAATCCCAAAGCCTTCATTAACTGACGGCCAGCCATCAAATTAAAGAGCTGATCTTGTCCACCAACCTGTACATCCGTATTCAGCGCAACAGCATCATACCCTTGCATCAATGGATAGAAAAATTCGTGCAAGTAGATAGGATCACCTATTTCTAATCGGTTACGAAAGTTGTCACGCGATAAAAATTGTTGCACAGTGAAATTTTGAGCTAATTTGATGATGTCTAAGAAATTAAGTTCGGCTAGCCACTCACTGTTATGGCGAATTTCCGTACGTTCAGGATCAAGGATTTTGAACGCCTGTTCCGTATATGTCCTTGCATTTTCAGCGACCTTTTCAGGAGTAAGCATATCACGTGCTTTATCATCATCAGGATCACCAATAAGAGAGGTAAACGACCCTATCAAGAAAATCACATGATGACCAAAGTCCTGAAACTGTCGCAACTTTCGCATGGTAATGGTATGCCCAAGATGTAAATCTGTTGTGCGCGGATCATAGCCACAATAAACACGCAGAGGACGGCCCTCTTGTTGTGCCTCAATCAAGCGTTCACGCAACTCGCTTCGCATTATTTCGCGGGTTTGAGGATCACCATACCCTGTATTGCTCATTAAAATTTCAACTTGTTCGTCAATCGTCGTCTTTGACGCGATACTCATGATGTCTCCTTAACAATGTGTCAATCTGAATGAAACATTGTCCCGCATTATAGCATATCCACAGGTCTTAAAGCGGCATTGTAATTAGTTCAAAGTCTAGGATTTATCTATTGGTACAAACTGGATCATCACCCGCTTTTCAGCAGCACGTAACAAATCTTCAGCATTGAATTCATTATTATTTTCATCAAAACGTACATCAAAAAAACGCCCATAATTGGGGCGTTGGCTCAGATATTGAGACAAGAATTCAGCCACAACACTATCATCCTCATGCACAATTGGTCGGAAAAGCACATTCTTTCCACGTAAACGAACTTGTACCTGATCCAGAGTGCGCAAGTTGCGCCACCAAACACGATCTTTAAAGCTCACTACCAATAGATCACCTTTATAAGGAACATATGTAACAGGTACACGAAAAATTTTACCACTTTTCTGACCAGCATATTGAACAAGCATAATGCCACTGCTGATAATGCTGTGTAGGGGAGAACGCAAAATAAATGTGACAATGCGGTTATACCACATCTCAACTCATACCTTTCTGGAAATATTTATAAGTTCATTAATTTTGGATTTAATTCTTTATCAATCAAGAAATTGTTGCCACAAGGGTATAAAATCTGATGATCGCATCGCTTCTATAGCATCAACTGCCTCATCACGTACAATAGTTGAAGGATCATTTTCTGCTAAAGTCTGCAAATTCGGTAAAATCGCCCTATCACCAATATAACGCAATGCAATAACCGCCAATGAACGCACATGCTCATCGCTATGCTGCAGTAGTGGCAAAATGGGTTCAGTTTGGCGTAATAAAGCCAGTGCGAAACATGCACACATAGGAGGGTTAATACGTGTATCCCAATCCGCTTGAGGACTTTCAGTTAACAACTCGGCGATAGCGCCTGCAGAACGTGGGTCGCCTATCCAGCCCAATGCCGACGCTGACCAAGCTCGCACCCGATAATCAACATCTTTCAAAGATTCGAGCAAAGCATCAACAGCGCGCGCATCTCGACGATCTAATAAATCAGCGACAGCTTCTAGGCGCTTCTGAGGGTCTGGGTGTTTCAGTTGCTGAAGTAATAATGATAAATCATCTTGGCTCACATGAATCAGCTTTCAAACATTAAAAATATTCAACATCAAATACACATAGAGCATACCACATCTTCATCTATGGCCGCTGCCCTAGCAGTGTTATAATGAACATCATCAAGATTCGATAAAGTATAACCCCAATTAGGATACTAGCTCTATGAAATACATGACCAGCGCGGAAATTCGCGAGGCTTTTCTAGACTTTTTTGAAGAACATCAACACAAAAGAGTACCTTCATCATCACTTGTCCCGGGCAATGATCCGACTTTGCTCTTTACAAATGCAGGCATGGTACAGTTTAAAGATGTATTTTTGGGCATAGAAAAACGCGATTATACACGAGCTACCACTGCACAGAAATGTATGCGCGTGAGTGGTAAACATAATGATCTTGAAAATGTAGGCCCCAGCCCCCGTCATCACACATTTTTTGAAATGTTAGGGAATTTTTCGTTTGGTGACTACTTTAAACGCGAGGCATGTTTATATGCCTATCAACTTATCACTCAAGTATATGAACTTCCCCCTGAACGGCTCTTCTTCACCGTACATCGTGATGATCAAGAAGCCTATGATATTTGGGTGAATGAGGTTGGCGTTCCACCAGAGCGCGTTTGCGTGATGGGAGACAAGGATAATTTTTGGATGATGGCCGAGACTGGCCCATGCGGATATACGAGTGAAATTCATTGGGATAAATACCCTGAACAAGGTACAGCCAGCGCTCAAGCATCTTTTGATGCCGATGATGGGCGATTTTTAGAATTTTGGAATCTTGTTTTCATGCAATTTGAGGCCCAACCTGATGGCTCACGCATTCCCTTGCCTAAAACCGGTGTTGATACTGGCATGGGATTAGAGCGAATTGTTGCCATTATTCAAGAAAAAGACAACAATTATGATACTGATCTCTTCATGCCAATTATTCGAGCCACACAAGAATTAACAGGTCAAACCGATGAAGAGCGCGATGCTAATATCGTTCCTTATCGCGTGATCGCCGATCACCTGCGCGCAGCGAGCTTTATGATTGCTGATGGTGTGCGCCCGGGCACACAAGGGCGTGATTATGTGTGTCGCATGGTACTTCGTCGCGCCATGCGCTTCAGCAAAAAATTGCCGTTTGATACCCCAACTATACTTGCTGAGCTGTCGCAAGTTGTCGTGAACATCATGGGAGAAGCGTACCCTGAATTACGTGAACAACGAGACACTATTTACCGCACAATTGCGCTCGAAGAACAACGCTTTTTGCGAACGATGGATCGCGGAATCGAAGAACTCAATCTTATGCTTGATGAGCTACCTGAAAATGGTGTACTTAGCGGCGAAAAAGCCTTTTATCTTCACGCTACTCTGGGGTTGCCACTTGAGGTAACACGAGACATTGCTGAAGAGCGTGGCTTCAGTATCGATATTGCAGGTTTCAAGGCAGAACAAGAAAAACATATCGCCGCATCAAGACAGGGGTCACTGTTTGGTGAAATTGACGTTGAAGCCGTTTATGGTGAGCTCATGAATCAGTTAGAAGCACAAGGCTTCAAGGGCACTGTTCAGCGCATCTACGCAGAAAATGCCGTATGTGGCGAATTCAGTCTACAAACATCTATGATCGCTCTATTGCAAAACGGTCATCCCATAGAATCTGCAAATGTTGGAGAGCGTGTGGAAGTTGTGCTTGCAGAAACCCCCTTTTATATTGAAAGTGGTGGCCAAGTTAGTGATACAGGAATTATTGAAGGTGATGGCTGGGTGATTGACATCGAAGATGTACGTAAACCCATCAGCGGCCTAATTATTCATATTGGTGAAGTTGTAGAAGGCATTGCAAAACATACGTCTACCGTTACAGCAAGTATCAATGTGAAACGACGTATTGCTATCATGCGCAACCATACAGCTACCCACCTACTTCATGCAGCATTGCGCAATCGATTAGGCACACATGTTCAGCAGCGCGGTTCGCTTGTTGCACCAGATCGTTTACGCTTTGACTTCAGTCATGATCAAGCAATGACACATGATGAAATCTATGACGTGGAACGTGACGTTAATTATGCAATTTTGGAAGGACTGCCCGTTATTGCGCGCCTAAAGCATCTAGATGAAGCACGTGCTGAAGGGGCAATGGCGCTTTTTGGGGAAAAATATGGCGATATTGTCCGCACAATCTCTATTGGAGAAAACGAAGAACGCTATAGCTATGAACTTTGCGGTGGTACTCATTTAGCTAATACTGCAATGATTGGCTCATTCATCATTGTGCAAGAAACTTCTATAGCACAAGGTATCCGTCGAATCGAAGCCGTAACAGGTGAACAGGCTTATACAGTAAGCTCAATGGGATTAAGGACGCTCCAATCCATCTCACAACAGCTTCAAACACAACCAGTCAACTTACCAGATCGCATTAGTGGCCTGCAAGCACAACTCAAGCATCAAGAAAGAGAAATTCAAGCCTTACGAGCGCAATTAGCCCGATTTGAATTTGAAGCACTCTTAAAAACACAACTTGAAACCGTCAACGGTGCTAATGTTATGGTAGCGCAAGTTGGCACTACAGATAGCGACACTATGCGCAAAATGGCAGATTGGTTCCGTGATGCTATCGCTCAGCAAGGTATTCTTGTTGTGGGCATGATTAGTGAAGAAGGTAAGCCTCAACTACTTGCTACTGTGACAAAAGATTTAACAGACAAAGTTCATGCAGGAAATCTCATCCGTGAAATCGCCCATATTATCGGTGGTGGTGGTGGTGGCCGCCCTAATATGGCTCAAGCGGGTGGTAAAGATGCCACAAAGCTCTCTGAAGCACTAGAACAAGCTAAAACGCTGATTGTCTCTGCACTCAATTAATAACAAATAACACCGATGTCACAATGTTAGAATATTACATCGGTGTTATTTTGAACAAAATAACAGATAATTATATATAAGATTTAGAATATAGATTTAGAATAATTCTATGGAAAAGTAAAATATTATGCCCCGCTTACACACTCGTGACCGCAAAATTATTAGAGAAATTACAACTCGTAAAAGACGAACTTTTTTGATTTCATTAGCAATTTTTTTTAGCGTCGCAGGAATCATCGCACTTTTTTCATTAGGCGATATTCTTATTCGACAACTTGAAAAAGAAATCAATAACGATGATATAGCTATGCTAAATACGCTTGTTATTGCGCCGCATGGAGCACAACTTGATAATGTTGGTTATATTGAGCTTTTAAAGCGAGAAACCCAAGCCACGACAATACAAGGAAGTCTAAGAGCAACAATACGTTGGCGCAGTAATGTCAATAAACCATATACTACCGCAACAATCAACGGCTATGACACAGATTTTGAAGCAATTTCTATTGAACCGCCGCGTCTGTTAGAAGGACGATACCCCAATTTAGGAGAAGTAGCAATTGAACAACGATTCGCTGCTCGACACGGTTTAAAGATTGGGGATCGGCTATATTTTATTACCCCTGATGAGCAAGAGCTAGCTTACCAAGTGAGCGGAATTCTCTTTCATGTGTATAACTTATCCCCTAACACTGGCATTTACGCAAACTTACAAGATGCCAATCTATTATCGGGCACAAATGGTTACAACATTATTTCAGCGCGTTTCGCCAATTATGCAATTGCTCGGCGCATGGCAGATGATTTTTCAGAAGTATTACTTCATCAAACTAACTATTTTCCTATTCAGTTCCAATTACAAGACCCTAACTTTAATCCGCTCAATGAAGGGGCAAAACGTGTCGCTAATACCCTTAATTTCCTAGCGATCTTATCTCTGCTTATTGCTGCCTTCTCTGTAATTAACATTACTCGTAAGATCGTTGGAGAACAAAAACAACAAATTGGCACCCTAAAAGCATTGGGGGCAAGTCGACTAGAATTAATTTACATGTATGTAGGAATTGCATTTGGTTATGGCATCATTGGCGTAATACCGGGTTTAATGGTGGGCATCCCATTAGGCTATTACTTAGCTGACTACTTAGCACCAGAGGTGAACACAATCCTCACAAGATTTGAGTATTCAGTATCAGCAATCCTTGTCGGAATAGCGCTCGGCTTAATTGTCCCTGTCTTCGCAGCAATGATCCCTACAATCATGGGGACACGCATCACCATCCTAGAAGCCATTACAGATAAAGGTATTGATTATGATTATAACAATAGCCTCATAGCTGCACTAATTCGTCATTTGCCACTCCCTATTGATATAAAAATGGCATTACACAATGTTAACAAGAAAAAGATGCGATTAGCACTTACTGTTGCTGCATTAACACTAGCCGTAGGATCATATATCGCCATTTTAACGGTATTTAACGCAATTGGAGAGCAAGTTGGCTCAAAATTAAGTGCATTAAGCGCTTCGCATGTGCGTTCTGTAGACCTGCCCCAAGAAATTTTTGCACCCAATCAACCGCTAGTACCTTATACCAATAACTTCAATACAAACCAAGTTTTCGTTGGGCCATTTAACAACATCGGCTTGCCAATCTTACTTGCAACCTATGCCATCAATAACAATGAAGTAGTTGTTTCGCAAGCATATGCAGAACAAACAGATGTCACTACAGGTGATGTTATTCAACTTAGTATTGGTAGTAATACGATATGGTTTAGAGTAGTCGGTATTGCCCCATCACAAGAAGTGCAACTTTGGATAAATAATGAACTTGTCACGGATACAGGTGAGCTTGAGCAAATTGGTGACAGACAAATATCTTTGGAAGAATTAGCTACAGCAACATTAAATGATGCCAGTACGTTTGACTTTTTAGCATTATTACGTGGTTTTAGGTTAAATTTACAAACATATCGTATTCTATTAAGCGTTATAGCAGCTTTAATTGGTGTTGTTGGTGGACTAGGGCTTGCCACCACTTTATCTTTAAGTGTATTAGAAAGACAGCGCGAAATTGGTATCATGCGCTCAGTAGGCGCTAGTTCATGGGTGATCGTTAATCAATTCGTTATAGAAGGAGTATCAGTAGGGATTATCTCATGGTTTGTTGGTTTACCCCTCAGTGTTTTGCTTGCCGATCAACTTATCGAGATTATGGGGCTACAAGAACAATTTACCACTACTCTAAGATTTGATGCCGCACTGACTGGCTTTATTGCTGTTATAATACTTTCAACCATATCTAGCATTTGGCCAGCACAAAATGCTGCATCACAAACTGTTTCGGATATTTTACGGTATCACTAGATGAGAATTGCATACCTGATCATAAAGATTTAAACTACTCATGCACATCATTAACTTAACAAATAATCAATTCGATAAGGCATGACTAAACACGCCATACCACGCCATAAACGTATTCATCGACTAGAGCTTGATCAATATGATGATGTTATATCAATTAAAGATCGTCTTCAGTTTATAACAGCAGGACGAGTCTTATTGATCTTTCCACGTCAACCGATCTTAAAACGTAAACTTGATCTCGTCCTTATTCAACGTGAAGCCGCTCGTCGAGATATGCGCCTAGCCATTATCTGTGAAGATTACGATGTCATTGATCATGCGCGCGAACTCAACATATCTGTTTTTCGTACAGTTGAAGAAGCACGCACCAAGCCATGGAAAGTTCCCAAAAATAAGGTCTTTGTCGACCGAAGTGATCGCCCCAAACCAGAACATGATCCATATGACATTATGAGTGTTGGGCGAACAAGGCGCGCTCAACGCAAAAAAAGCCCTATTATTTTTCAAATTGCTCGTGGTCTTATCTTTGGCACTACTATTTTGCTGGTCTTATTTGGGTTTTATGCCCTTCTACCAAGTGCGCAAATTACGATTACACCAGCATCAGACGAGCTTAATATAACATTGAATATCATAGCAGACCCGAATCTAGAAGATGTTTTGCCAGAAAGTTTACGCATTCCGGCAACTATCGAACGTAGTTTGCAAGAAGGTACAGCAACCATTCAGAGTAGTGGTCGCCGCCCAGCTGAAAATTCACTGGCAGAAGGCATTGTTACATTTACCAACCAAACCGATCTCGCCCAATTTATACCTAAAGGCACGCAAGTCCAGACATCAACAGTTCCCCCTGTGATTTACCTTACACAAGAAGATGCTGTCCTGCCTGCGCGTACAGGTTCAACTGTTAATGTTGCCATTCGTGCCATAGAAGCCAATCAAGGATTATCAGGCAATCAACCTCCCGGTGCAATAGATCGTGTTTTCGGGCCATTGGAAGGATTGATCACAGTCACCAATCGTAATGCAACATATGGAGAAGGTGTACGCGAAATAGCCTATGTAACGGCTGAAGACCATGAGCGTGTATTTGAACTAGCACAAATCGAATTATTAGAAAATGCTCGTGACAACTTACGTGTGTCTTTGCCTGAAGGAGAATTTTTAATCGTTCCAGAGTCTGTACAAATTGTTGAAATTCGTGAACGCATTTATAGTGCAGAAATTGATCAGCCTTCCGAAAACCTAAGCCTGACACTTAAAGCTATCGTACAAGCAACACTCATTGATCTTTCAGATGCTGAACTTGTTGCTATTGCTATGGCAAATTCAGGACGATACACTGAAGGGCGTATCCTTGATTTGACGAGCTTAAAGGTTAGTCCACGTGGTACACAAACAATACTTGATGATGGCAGCGTCGCCTTCCAAATGCGTGTTGAAGGCGATATGTATGCTGACATCGATACAGAGCAAGTGCGTGAACGCCTTACAGGTCTTTCTGTTCAAGAAGCGCGTGAAATTCTAGAAGCTGAGTATTTATTAGATAGTCGTTACCCTCCTATTATCGAAACGTGGCCCAGCTTCTTTCAACGATTGCCTATCTTTCCTGTTCGTATCCAAGTTGAGCTAAACTATGTTAGATAATTTTCCGGGACGTTTGTTGTGCATTGATCATGGAACAAAATTCATAGGACTAGCCACCTGTGATCGAATAGGCCTAATTGCTACGCCTTATAAAGTCATCAAGCGAAAAACACGCCAAGTCGATTTTGAGCAAATCAAAGCCATTATTCAAAAAGAAGATATAGCTGCCGTCATTGTAGGGCTTCCGCCACGTCCGCATGATTTCGTTGGCACAAGCCAATCAGACATTGTGAGAAAATGGACTAAACGTCTAGTAAAACAACTCAACGTTCCCGTATACCATTGGGATGAGGGATTATCAAGCTATGATGCAGAAGTTACAATGCGCGAAACATTAGGAAAAAGCCAACCCAAACGCATAGATGCACATGCAGCAGCTGTTATCTTACAATCATTCTTAGATGCCTTGCGTGAAGGGCAACCATGGCCGAAGCCTATCGAGCCATAACGCAACCGATCAATTTTCAGAGCAGAACAGAGAGTTATCATGGAATCACGCAATCGCTTTGCAGACATTACCCCCGCCATACTCTTACCCATTGTCTTATCATTATGTCTGATTTGTGGGTTGATAGCAGTAGTAACCTTATTTTTGTTTCCTAGCCGAACTAACCCACTTGAATCGCTTTATTTGCAAGCCTATATAAGATTAAATAATGATGAACTTCACCAAGCCATAGGAACGGATTCGACCCCACGTCGCTTTGAAGTATTACCCGGCTCAACAGCAAATGATATTGGCATCAAATTAGTGACTGAAGGCTTCATCTCAAACGGGACTCTTTTTGCACGATATGCACAATACAAAAACTTAGATGATGACTTTGTTCCCGGTGTTTTTTATTTAAATGAAACGATGGATATTCCCACAATCCTTGAAGTTTTAACAGACCCCACCCCAACCACTATACGGTTTACAATCCGTGAGAACATGCGTATTGAAGAAATCGCTGAACAAATTGACGCAACCCCTCAGCTAGCATTCACAGGCAATGACTTTCTCTCTTTAGTACGAGCAGGTGCCCCCATCCCAGAAGATTTTCGGATAGCGTATGGCATACCACTAGGGCAATCATTGGAGGGATTTATGTATCCAGCCACTTATGAAGTTCCTGTAGCTATGCCCGTTGAAGAATTCGTTGAAATGCTATTAAGCCGATTTGAACAAGCCATTACTTCTGATATTGTCATAGCTGCTGCTGAGCGTGGAAAAACAATTTATCAAATTGTTATTATTGCTTCAATCGTTGAACGCGAAGCAGTTTTAGATGAGGAACGCACACTTATTGCTTCTGTCTATTGGAATCGTCTAGAGAACAATATGCGCCTAGAAGCAGACCCAACAGTACAATATCAATTAGCCAACAATCGTCAAGATGGTATTTGGTGGCCTCCCATCACCCCGTTAGACTATACCACAGCTGAAGGCCCTTATAATACATATCTTAACCACGGCCTTCCGCCCGGCCCAATTGTTAGCCCAGCATCACGTTCAATTATCGCCGCTGCAAAACCTGCTGAGACAGACTATTTATACTTTCAAACATCTTGTGAAGGTGGTGGTAAACATGTATTCTTTAGGACTTTTGCTGAGCACCAAGCATATTTTGAGCTTCGTCAAGCAGGGTGTTAACGTTGAACATTGGACAGATTAATTGACAGCACACTCTCATAGATATATAATGCCGCAGTTTGCATTTTGTCCAATCTGCCAATTAAATAAAGACGTAGGCATTCGCCTTTAATATAAGGAATACAATGGATATTCTAGTAACTGGTTCAATTGCATACGATTATATTATGAACTTTCCGGGTCGCTTCAGAGAAGCGATCATTGTCGATGCGCTCGACAATGTGAGCCTCAGTTTTTTAGTGGATGACATGAGCCGTCATTATGGTGGAGTCGCTGCAAATATTGCTTATAATATTGCTCTTTTAGGTGGAAGACCGCGTTTATTTGCCACTGCTGGGCGCGACTTTACCGACTATCGAGAAGAATTAGAAGCTATTGGTGTTGATACATCTTCGGTGATTGTTTTAGACGATGTATTCACAGCATCCTTCTTTGCCACCACTGATCTCGATAATAATCAAATGGCAACTTTTTATGCGGGAGCAATGGGACGGGCAGGCAATTATGGACTAATAGACGTTATTCAAAAAAGCCCCGATCTTGTCGTCATTTCCCCTAATGCCCCAGATGCAATGGAACGTTACGTTAACGAATGTATTGCTCATCAAATACCTTATTTATATGATCCCAGTCAACAAACCCCGCGCACAGATGGGGAAACA
>RFGP01000208.1 GCA_003697365.1 Chloroflexota bacterium
GCGCGCACGTCCAGATTCCAATCGTGCCAAATCCAGAAAATCCGTTGCCATACGACTTAAACGCTCTGTTTCACTTTGCATCGTACGAATGATCTCAATACGACGTTCTTCAGGTAAATCCCGCAGCAATAACACCGTGCTCGCCTTCAACGCGGCAAGAGGTGTCCGCAACTCATGTACCATCTCATCAATAAAGTCACTCTGTTGAAACAAACGCGCATTCTCAATGGCAATGGCTGCCTGCGCTGCTAACGTACTTAATGTCTCTATATCTTCATCAGTCCATGGGCGATCTTCAATCTTGTTAATGGCTTCCAACACGCCGATAATCTTCCCGTGTGTCTCCATCGGAACCCCTACGAGATTCCGTGTGTTAAAACGCAGTATTTTGTCGACTTGTCCAAAAAAGCGTTTTTCATTACGAGTATCTTCAACAAGTACCGTTTCACCTGTTGTGGCTACCCAACCAGCTAAACTTCCTTCCATAGGCGTGGTAATAGAAGCCATTGCTCCCGGAGTCATATTTGAAGCAGCCTCAAAGCGTAACTCACCAGTTGTGGGGTCTATGAGCATAATGGAAGCAGCTTCTGTTTCTGTGAGTTCAGTTGCTGCTTTGATGATTTTGTTCAACAGCGCGCTCAAATCCAGCGTTGAATTTAACTGACGGCTTATTTCCATTAAACGCTCATAGCGAGCTTTCAAGCGTAGATAACGCTGGGCTGTCTCATCACTCTCAGAAAGGTCTCTGAAACGATCTTCAGTGCTAGTCATTCTGCTCGCCCTTAATCAATGACACTATAGTCGGTAAAACAACAGCAACATCATCATGTATAACAACATCAGCTAACGTGTCATAATCAGTTGGTTGTAAATTGATAATCATTAGGCGGCCACCACGTTCTTTTACTTCTCGTGGAAAATCCGCTACCGGCATTACTTCTAAAGATGAGCCCGCTACTATCATGAGATCGGCTTGTCGTAATACATGTTTCACTTGACTATAAACACGTGCAGGCAACTGCTCACCAAATAAGATTACATCGGGTTTTAAAACACCGCCACATTGCTCGCAAGTTGGCACATTTCGATCTTCTAAATAACGCTCTAGAATGGGAAAAAGTTCATAATTCGCAAAACACTTAATACAGGTCATAGTACGCATATGACCATGTATTTCATAAACCGTTGATGAACCAGCTTTACTATGTAGCAAATCTATATTTTGAGTAATAATAGCCTGTAGCAAATCTAGCTGCTCTAGCTCAGCTAAAGCAAAATGAGCAGGATTCGGATGCGCATATAGCATGTTCTGCGCTAACGGATATAACCACTCATAAAATAATGCAGGGTTATAACGAAAACCTCGCAAACTCGCTACAGCCATAGGATCATAATGAGACCATAACCCCGACTCAGGACTACGAAAGTCTGGAATCCCCGATGGCGTGCTAATACCCGCACCAGTTAGGGCAACTGTATATTGTGATGTCAAAATTAGCTCTCTTGCTTTTTTCAAGAGCGTATCGATAAGACGCATTAATAATTTATCTCAATAAACATAAGCAAACTCACTCATTGTTGATGCGCTTCACAAGCTCCTCAGTGAGCTTCGCAAACTGACTCACAACGATCGCGTCAGGTTGATAACGCACCAATGGCACTCCAGCCTCAGCAGCTTGAAAGGCTAACTCTGGAGCAGGCGAAATCATCGCAATATTGCTGATTCCCAATATACGCTCCGCTTCTTGCCATGACATCTGTATTCCAGAAGGAGTGCGATTAACCATCGTCACAAATATATATCCTTCTGCAACCCCCAACTGCCGAATTTCATCTAATATGTTGCGCGCCATTGCCATCGCAATGCGCGTTGGCTCAACAACGAGCACCGTCATATTCACTTCACGAATAATACGTGCACTTAAACGATTTAATCCGGGACCAAGATCAATGAGAACATTCTGAGCAAGTTCTTCCAACGATTTAATCGTTGCCAACGCTGCATCCAATGAAATATTCAGTTGAGTCTCACGTGGACGTGGCGAAGACAACAATAGCTTTAAACCTGTATTATGAGTCACCAGCTCTGAGTCTACAGCACTTGCTGTAATCTCAGTTGGATTACGGCTAACAACATTGGCTAGCCCCGTCGAACGTCCCGCTCCTAAACTTAACCCCAAAGTCCCTTGTCCTAAGCGAAAATCCACCAAAGCCGTAGTGCCACGTGCAGCCAACAAAGCTCCAACATTCGCTACTAAAGTGGTTGTTCCAACGCCTCCCTTTGCACCAATAAACGCATAGGAGTGCCCCTCACTGCCACCACCACGCTTTGCTGCAGCACTTCTTGCCAAGATCGCTTTCACGCGGGATGCTAACTCAGCGGGATGTGTTGGTTTTGTTAGATAATCATCCGCCCCAGCTTCAAAGCCTGCCACCTTATCATCAATTAAGGTCTTGGCGGTGAACATAATGATCGGGATTTCTTTGGTGCGTGGATTGCCACGTAATTCTTTACAAACAGTATAGCCATCCATATCTGGCATCATCACGTCAAGAATAATTAAATCGGGAGGCGTGGCGATTGCCTTCTCTATAGCTTGTCCACCCGAATTTGCCCCTTCCACCTCATATCCTTGACGCTGCAACATCAGTCCTATTAATTTGAGGCTATCTACATCATCATCAACAACTAATATTTTTGTCGCCATGGCTTTCTGCTATTCCATCTACTTCAAATCTGATATTTACATCACTGGTATCCAATACTATGATGTCTATGATTCATTTCTTCAAGTGTGGGCAGTTTAGCACGTATATGAATCTACTGCAACTGCTTGCACACCTACAATTAAACTTCATAAAGTACTCTAAACATGTACCCATAGGAACAGTTATTGTGAAAGTTGCCTGTTACACTCATAGCGACGCATTTGAAATACTACAACCTCAGTGGAATACATTATTAGAAAAAAGCAACTTAAACATCATATTTCTCACATGGGAATGGCAGTCTATATGGTGGTCGGCTTATCGTCCCGGTGAACTCTACCTTCTTACAGTCTATGATGAAAATGAACAACTGGTAGGGATTGCGCCTTGGTTTATAGAGACCACATCGGACAAACAGCGAACCCTTAGAACAATAGGTTGCGCAGATGTCACTGACTATCTTGGTCTCATCATACAGTCTGAATTGGAAGAAGAAGTCCTCAATGCGCTTGTAGACTACCTCTCCGAGCAAAACGAACTTATTAACATTGTCGACTTATGTAACATACCAGAACGAGCAACTTTTCTGCCTAAACTAGCCTCACTTCTTCAAGAATATGACTATAAAGTCACAGTCCAACAGCAAGAAGTATGTCCTGTGATAGAATTACCCACTACATTCACCGATTATGTCCAGTCACTCGGCAAAAAGGAACGGCACGAACTTAAACGCAAAATGCGAAAAGCCGAAGGATTAAATGACAGCATTCAATGGTACATCGTCAACGATGAGCACGATCTTAACCTAGAAATTACACAGTTCCTCGAACTTATGCGAGCTGCAAGTCCCGACAAAGAAGTATTTTTATCAAATAAGAAAAACTTGGCATTTTTCAACGCAATCATTCCCCAGTTATATAAGCAAGGGTGGGTACAATTAGCATTTCTAAAAATAAACGAGATACCAACGGCTGCATACCTGAATTTTATTTACCAAAATGAAGTATTAGTCTACAACTCAGGTCTAAATCCTAACATCGTCGAAAGTGGCAGTCCCGGCATTATCTTGCTTGCATATCTTATCCGACACGCAATTGAACAAGGCTACAAACGTTTTGATTTCTTGCGCGGCAATGAATCCTATAAATATGATATGGGAGGAAAGGATACGCGCGTCATGAACCTTATCGCTTATCCAAACGCTACAGAAAGTATCACAAATTGAGAGTCGCTATCATTAGTCTACACACATCGCCCATTGCTCCATTAGGCGGAAAAAAGACCGGTGGTATGAATGTATACGTCCGAGAAATCTCTCGCTTTCTTGGGCGCACCGGGTTACACGTTGACATTTTTACCCGCGAGGATACCCCCACTAATGTCGGTAAACAGGTGAATATAGATGAAAATACGCGATTGATATATCTACCAGCAGGGCCACCCCAATATCTCGATACTGGAGCTATATATCCCTATCTCACAACATTTCAAGATGCTATGTTCCAGTTTATAACGCAAAACCATCTTTGCTACGATATTCTCTTCAGCCACTATTGGCTTAGTGGGTGGGTTGCCCTACAACTAAAAGATAAATTTCAAATCCCTATTGTTCAGATGTTCCACACACTAGGAAGAATGAAAGATCGCATTGCCGAAGAAGAACAACTAGAACACCAAGCAATCATTCCCTTAAAAGAACGCAACATCCGCGTAGCCGTTGAATCTAAAATCATGCAACACGCCGACATCCTACTGGCCGCCACCCCAGCTGAACGTATACAGTTACTATGGTTATATCGAGCCGATCGCCGAAAGATACACATTATTCCACCCGGTGTGGATACTGAACATTTCTCGCCTAAAAACCGCCAAAAGGCAAGACAAATAGTAGGTATCCCTCATGATAAAAAATTATTGCTTTTCGTCGGGCGCATTGAGCCGCTCAAGGGAATTCATACTCTCTTCGACGCTTTCGTTTTATTAAAGCAAAATTACCCCGCTGATGCCGAGAAAATAATATTACATGTTGTAGGAGGAGATGTTCAAGAAGAAGCGATTGAACAGCTTAAGCAACAAAGCCATTCACTAAATCTACAGGATATTATTCAGTTTGTTGGTGCACAACCACATGATAAACTTCCCAACTATTACAATGCCGCTGAAGCTCTCATAATGCCTTCAGACTATGAGAGCTTCGGGATGGTTGCGCTCGAAGCAATGGCATGTGGCACGCCTGTCATCGCTTCACAGGTTGGAGGGCTAGCATTTCTCATTCAAGATGAACTCACTGGAAGGCACGTTCCTGTCCGTGATCCTATAGCACTGGCTAACGCGATACATACCTTACTAAACGCACCTGAACAACGTGAAAAACTAGGGCAACAAGCCAGAAATGTCGCACTAAACTATGCGTGGCCTATTATCGCACAAAAACTTATTGCCATTTTCAAAACACTAACAAATACACCACTACTATGTTGTAAAGACTAAAAAGCCACTAGCCCCCATACGCCTCTACAGTATTCACTGTTGGTGCAACTATGAATGGCTCTTGTTGTTGAATCTCTAGCGCTTCATCCTCATCCACAAGATGCTGTCCGCGCTGATACAATACATCAGCAAAAGCATCATAGCGATAACGACGATTTACCCAGCCATAACGTGGGTGATAGAAAACCACGTTAAATAAAATTGCATCCTCATCTAATAATACTTTCTCATCTACCAACCAAATGGGTGCATATTGCGCAAGATGATCGTAGGCCTTATCCCGACGCTTAGCTCTTATTGCAGCAATTCGCTCTTCAGTTGTCTGTGTCATAAACTCCTACCCTTTACATAAAATCTATCTGATAGCTTTCACTTATATGTTTTTCAGATTTATGCTATGATCGCGTTTAGTTGAATGAGACCTATTTTACCATAAAACAGAAGCTCTCTAATACGCTTATTACAAACATAACAAACAAATCAAATTATTATGCGCCGTGCTATTTATATTCCAAATCCAAAAACAATAGAACAAATCATTAAAATAACCTCTTTACCTTTAACTATTGAGACATCAGCTCTCGAAAAAGGTATAGGCTTAGAAGGCGCGACACAAATTGCACAAATGGGGTTCAATTGGGTATATGTTGACTTCTTTAACGGCTTTCCCGTTGAGCACGATATATCTTCCTTAAAAGGAATGGTACACCATCTACACCAAAACAATCTTAAAGTATGCGCAAGCATACAAGTTTCTAGTGCTTTTGCAATTGGAGAATATGCCCACAAAGCATGGTTTGCTATTAATACAAAGAAAAAGAAACTGCCCGCAGGACACCGTCGTTTCTATACCATTATTTTTCACCCAGAGTGGGTAGAAGAAATCCAAAAGTACATAACAACAGCGCTCGAATGTGATGTTGACGGTATTTTATTTCGTGATGTCTGCTTTGGAAGCGGAGGTTACCAAGTAGGTAATATCATCATCGGCACACTCGGCAGCACTGACGACATAACAAAACAAGCATATTTCGCCGATACCGGAGAAGAACACATCCCCATTCAATATCACAAAAAATCCTCACAAACCTACCTTACATGGCGAGCACGCAAATTATACGAAACAATAGACTACTGGATTCAGCATATCCAAACACAAAAACCGAACTGCTCAATAGAACTTGAAACACATAACCCAATCCCACACTCTAGTTTCACAATGCAAGGCATCGATCTAACGTTATACAAAAACACGACAAGTCTGCACCTGCAAAAAATTGAAGCTCAACCCAATATTCAAACTTGGATCTACAAAATCATAGGCGATAGCCTAGAAAGTGCCTACACCATTACACCCCAAGTAAGCATAGATAACATCTTACATAGTAAGGCACATATCTCGCCACCACAAAACCTTATCGTCGAATCCGCATATGCAATTGCACAAGGACAAAACTTATACGCTCAAAGCCTTATCAAACGCCACAATAAAACCTTATCGTCAATCCTACACCGACGTTACTTACCTTACCAAAACGTACTCACTAATATCAATCAATGGGCAACAGAAAACAGAGAATGGTTAGAGCATCGTACAATGGCTAGCCCTATTGGAATCTATCTTCCTATAGAAACTATGCAAAATCTACCGCAAAAAACTTTCTCCGTTCTGTCACTAGTCATTCATACGTTACTAACCTATGGATACCCAATCCACTTTGTTAACGAAGATGAAAAAAGCCTAGAATATACTCAAGCACTACTTATCTTACCAATGACATCACCTCCCAACATGCCACAAAATATCAAACCAATCTACCTAGCACAGAGAAAAAAGAATAGCGCAACCATCTGGGCAAAATTCCCAAATAGAAGATTCCCTGTAAGGTTATTATATATACCCTCGTTTATGATGAATTATATTAATCCATTAGCTACCAGTATCGCCTACCTATACCACAACCACTATACCATTCAAAAAATTTTACTGCGCCTATTCTCCCAAAACAGGCAAGGCGCAAATTACAAACCATCTTCCCTAAACGAATCAATGATCCAAGAACTTATAAATGCCATTCCTCCAACAACATCACGTGTAGAAGCTAGTAAGCCCATCTTCTATACCTTATGGCGCGAGCCTGACGGGACACTACAACATCACATCATTAACCTAAATCTCGAACCACAGAGAGTTACTTTACACATTGGAGAACTAGTACATGCATATATTTATGATCTCAACTCCAAAACAGAGCCCACCACGCTGGTCGGCTCTTCATTGACAATCCAACTACAAAATGCAAAAGTAATTCGCACTCAATCTGCCGACATACAAACTGTAACGGATGTTAAACTATGAACGATCCGCAACTTGAACAAGCACAGCGTGCCACTGCTATTAGTATCAACCAAGCCATGACACAAAACCAGCTTACCCATATGGAAATAGGGGAGATTGCTAAACTCTCTGAAGAGATAGGGCGTTTACTGCCCGCTGGAAATGTGATCAAAATGGTTTTTTCTCAATTGCGCAGTGCAAAAGGTCGCCGAGTTAGTACAGATGAATCTAAACGCATGATGGGTCTACTACAACAAGGGATTTCAACGATCCTTGACCGCGCATCCTACATGACCTTCTATACAACACCCGCCATTCTCATCGCGGGTTATCAAATGCTGTTAAAGGCAGCAGGGCAAGACCCAGACACATTCTTCCCAAACGGCGTATGGCAATTCTATCTTGAATTTGGCTTACGTGAAGACACCGCTCGCCATGCCTGCGAAACTATTGGCTTTCAGAATTACATAGCCCAACAACGACACAAAATTGATGATGCCGAACAACTGACAGCCTGCGTAATGGCCGCTAGCGATATTCTAGTGATGTACAATGATCTACTCGCTACAGAATGGCGAGAACGACGACTCCTTTATCAATTAGGACAAAAACTTAATGACCCTCGCATGGTACATCGTTGGCTAGCACTTCGCCCATACGATGTTCCAGATGAAAACACAGATTACTTGAAATATCGCAAGCAAGTATTCGCAAAATTTGAAAGAGAGCGCCTAATGACCCAAATGACCGAAACAGGCGCTGAAAAAACAATCTCCCAATGGCAACAAGAAGAAACACTCAATGAACTAGAACGTATCGCATATCAACGCCAGATGACTATCCTTGCAACACTCCAGCCCTCAACATATAGCGATGAACGCATCCCAATTCCACCCGAATCATGCTATATCGGTATCATCTGGCATGGACACTATCATCTCATCCCCATTTACCATCAAGGACAACGGCTTTCTCCCGAAGAAGTCCTGTTCATGGTTCAGCAACTCACAGAGCAGACCATTGCCAATATGCAGGCAAACTATCTAGATGAAATACTTATCCATATTCCACGCAGTTCACAAGCTGCTGCAAGAGAAAAGCTACCCGAAAATAACAAGCAACAAATTGAACTCCTAAAGCAAACTCCAATACTTATTAACTGGGATATGACCGATGCCAATGCCTCATTGGCACGTATTAGACAAAATCGACGAGGTATTGGTGATCATGCACTCACAATTTTTCGCACCCAGAGCAGCCTCGTTTTTGATCAATCTCATATTTTCTTTGACGCTACATGGGGGATGGCCATCGCCGAGATATTCACAAA
Organism: Chloroflexota bacterium; assembly: GCA_003697365.1. Taxonomy (GTDB): domain Bacteria; phylum Chloroflexota; class Anaerolineae; order Aggregatilineales; family J027; genus J027. The sequence continues at coordinate 8,868 of RFGP01000208.1, forward strand.
CTTGGCTTCCCGACATCTATCACGATTAACCCAAAATCGTCCGAAAGCAAAAACTAAACGCAAATTACGTCCCATAACCCTTCAATTACGAGTATCATCACAGGTCTTAGACGAACTATCACCCTATATCAACCCGCTATCAGAGATCAGCGCAGAAAGCATATCGAATGTCGTACCTCAAATAAACTATCTGCGCCGATTACTTATCCAAAGAAATGCTCATCTAAAATTAACGGTTAACGACTTCCTAATCCTTTATCGCTCTATCTACAACCAAGTCTACCGTCCAAGCAAAATACTTATCACTGCACTCAATCAATTCGGACAGCAAGGGCACGCCCAAAAACAAGCCGCTGAAAATGCAAAAAAGATGTTAAATGAAATCTCTGATTTGCTGCCTGCTATTCTCATCCCAATTGATGCTAGCCCAATGAATCCTAGCGCACGCTTATTCCCTATCACATTCTGCCCCCATGATTCATGGCGAACAACACTAGAACATCATCAAAAAACACTAACATTGCTCCAGACATATCAACAAGAATACCAAGAAGCAATTTGGAAAAAATTCAGCAATGAACGCACAACATATTTACAACTGTTAATGATGTTTGGACTTTTAATGCAACGCTATAAAGAAATTGCCTTAGAAGGCCATAGTTTTAGCACAGTAACATTAAAAATATTGGCAGGTGTGCCAAAAAGACTACAAAAAGTATTGCGTGATATACCAGATCACATCGACTTGCTCAACGATATGCTAAAAGGAACTGAAGTGTTTAGTAATGTAGGGCGCGTTGCAGATAATTCTTCTCTGTGGCGCTTTATCACCGCTAAAGACGATAATCATAAAAAAGAACTATGTTGGGGAATCATGACTCGTGCAGATGATACAATGGTAGTAACACTACGTGATTTTCGTCCAGCGGTTATTCACTTGATGAATACTGGAGCACCACATCTCGCTTATCAAATTACAAATGATTTTCTAGAAGGATACATACACGGCCTTGAAAAATTCATCGCAGAACTCATAGAAATAACTAAAGTTCGTAAAAAACGCTAGATAAGGAGTCTCAAAAATGCGCTCTAAGGCACTTATTCTCGCAAGTATATACTTATTACTTTCAGCAACTGTTAGCTGGGGACAAGGTGACGACACACTACATCCCCAAGCACTCCCAGATGGAGTTAACCCTCCAATTACAAGCATTGTCTATGATGCCGACTTTAATGATAGCAATGCTTGGCAAGATGGCGAATCCCCTGATGGTGTACTAACTTATTCTCCAACAGAAGACGGTCTTCTCATAACAAGCCAATCGCCAGACGGCGGTATTGGCTCGTTACCATTTATAAACTTAAATATCGATAATTTTTACACCGAAATTTCTTTCCGCGTCGAATCTTGCACTTCAGAACAAAGTGCACTACTTATGTTTACAAGAGTACTCCCCAGTATAAGCAATAATCAATTCAATGATGCTTTCGTTTATGTCATTCAGTGCAGTGGCGATTTCCGCGCACGTGCTCTACAAAACGGCAATATTAACGATGTCGTTATTAGCGGACAAACAATCCCACTTGAGGAAGGTGAAAACTACGTCATGGGTATTCTCATGGCTGAAAATACCGTAGCATGGTATCTCAATCAAGAAGAAGTGGCAAAATTTGAAATTCCAAGTAATGAAACCCGTAATAGTGGAACTCTAACACCGGGTGCACAGCTAGGATTTCAATATACCCTACAAAGCTGGCGAGTTTGGGCACTCAAATCAACGGGGACTAATCTTGAAGACACTACGATCATTGAGCCCACAACGAACACAGATGATCCTCTTGCTAACAACAGATTAGGTAACAAGCTCTACGAGCCTTCTTTCGAGCCTCCATCATCAATTCCTCTTGGTCTTCATCATGATGTTGCAGCTTATATTATTGGTGGGGGGCAAGCACTAAATCTTTATAACACTCGTCGCCCATTTGGCATCCTTGCCTTTGAGGGAATAGATCAAGCTAACTACTTCCTAGAAACAGCCTTTTCAGTACGCAACTGCAGCGAAACCTCAAGCATTGGATTTGTGTGGCGCGCTAATGATACATTCACAAACTATTATGCCTTTGAAGTACAATGCGATGGCATATTCCGTGCATTTTTAGTCGAAGATGGTACTGAAACAGAAACATTTATCAGTAGACAGTTAGATGTGCGCCTAACAGATATTTCCCAAGATATTCGGCTAGGCGTTTATGTTCTCGATGACACAGTCTATCTTTATGGAGATGGCACACTATTCAGTTCTTTCAGCGACAACACCTTATCTTCTGGACACACAGGTCTACTTCTATCCTCAGATGAAGACACCGGACAACCTATGGATGTCATTATCACAGACCTCGTTGTTTTTGATGTCCCCTAGCAATTTTTGCAGTTTATAGGGATACTGTAAGGCGTTACTTTTAATACAGTAACGTCTTCTTTATATTCTTTGGAAGAAAGTAAAAAAGGAATATTTGAATAATGCCAAGAGCTTTGTTTAGTGTCTCTGACAAGACAGGAATAGAAGCATTTGCCAACGTACTTGCGTCAATGGGGTGGGACATCGTCGCAAGTGGTGGAACAGCAAAAGCTCTTCAAGCCGTCGGCATAAAAGTCACACCTATCGAGCAACTTACGGGACTACCAGAAATGCTCGGCGGTCGTGTAAAAACACTACATCCAGCTATTCATGCAGCCATACTAGCTCGTGATCACTCCGCTGACATGGCAGAACTAAACAAACTTAATTATGCTCCTATTGACCTTGTTGTATGCAACTTATATCCTTTTCAAGAAACCATTGCGCGCTCCAATATCTCATTAGCAGAAGCCATTGAAAATATTGATATTGGTGGAGTAACTCTCATTCGTGCAGCCGCTAAAAATTTTGAACGTGTCACAGTAGTCGTCGACCCTAATGACTACGAAACAGTACAAAATATATTATTAAACGAAGGTCACTTATCCCTCACCCAAAGGCGCGAACTGGCAACGAAGGCATTCCAACACACC
>RFGP01000209.1 GCA_003697365.1 Chloroflexota bacterium
ATGCTGCCATATAGAGGTAATATCTGTCCATTGCCCCTGCATGTGTTTATAGTAAAAAATGAAGATAGAAGTTTGAAATACTTTTTCAGCAAGTGCTAAGTCATTGCTCATAAGTTCGGTAAAGTTAGATGAATATATAAACCTAGTCCAACTTGATTCTTGATCTTCGCAAATTTTCAGCTTTTCTTTGGGGAACTTGTCTAGTTGGTTATTAATTCGTGCGTTGTTAAAATCTGAAAATATCTCAAAAGTTTTAGCAAGTTGATGTTCAAAATTCTTGAACTTTCGAGTTTTTTCTACGTTCATAATTGATCGACGTAAATACTTGTCAATTCATGTGTATAGTATCGAATTGTATCTTGTTCTTGATCAGAGTATATTGCCGATATGTTTAATAAATTTTCCAGCGCATTATTTAGCATGGATTCAGGTAGGTCATCTAAAACAAATTGAAGAGTAGAATAGTGAACACCTGCAACACCGTACATTGCAATAGTTTCTAATACGTTTCTTTCATCTTCGCTCAAATGTTCCCATACAACTTCATGGACTTGCGAGCTTATTTGCTCAGGAGATGCATTTTCTTGAACAGATAAGTTTTTTAACACTCGGTCAAGAGACTGTAATTTTTCTATTTGTTTGGCTGTTAATTTAATCGCAAGCGGGTATCCACCCAGTAGGCGGTAAATATCAGATAACTCGTTATCTGGAATTGTGCTCACAAAAGAGCCGCCTTCTGTGTATGTTAATTCGATAGTTGAGTCTTTATCTAAAGGTTCAATGATGTGCTGTTGCTCAGAATCATTAGCGACAGTTGGTGCGTTTGTGGGGCTTGTATAGAGGATACGTAATCGCTCAAGTAAAGGCAGTGACAATTTACGTAGATTTTCAACATCCGCTGGATTTTGTAGATTATCAATTACAAAAATGCTAAGGCTAATAGCTGTATTTTCTAGTATCTGCTCGATTTGCAGACTAGGAATATCGGCAATGGTCTCAATGCCTAATTGTTTTCCTATCTCTCGATAGAATTGGGTTTCAATGATATTGCTTGCAGCATCTATTGCACGAGACGCTACTGCAGAGCCTCTTGGCTTTATTGTAATCCAACGAATTTTAGGTAATTCTTCAAAATTTTGGATAGGAATATGACGTACAACATTATCAGCTAAAGCTGTTTTACCAAAACCTGAATCTCCCTGAATCGCTATCATTTTTGAGCTTGTTGTGGTGACAAGTTGTTGAAGTTTTTGTATCTGATTGTTGAAGCCCACGATACGTTTATATGTAGGGGTAGGGAGATTGGCGAGGTTTCTGTTAAAAGAGAACAGTTGGTTAAACAGCTTTCTATTTTCATCTGTAGGGGCCTGAATATAGTTATTGGCAGCATATAGTAAATCTAGTAAGGGATCATAATTTTCAGTATTCATTCAAACCTCGATTGATAAATTCACATATTAGCGCACGGACGAGTCTGGCTTTTTCAATCTCCGGAAGATTATATACTGCTGCAAATATTTCTATACAATCTAAATCGCGATAGGGGCTTGTAGCATTTTCTCGCCTAACAAATCTAAAAAATGTCGCCCTTGATATACCCATAGTTTCAGCTTTTTGAGCTGCTTGATTTTTTGAAAACCCATGTCTAGCTTTTTCTTTAGTAATATTTTCTATTAGTTCTGTCAAATTTTCAGCGTTTGAGCATATACTGTCTGTTTGTTTTTTTAGCTCATACACATCTGCGCTTTCTCCTCTTTATTCAGGTGTCTCAAAACTTGAGACAATTTTGACTTTATAACCACTATCCTAAATTTAAACATCAAAATCAGGCATGTACTGGCTTACGAGTACATGGAAAGCGTTAAACGCGAATGCCTTTGATATATCTTTGGCCAAATGATTCAAAGGCACGTTGAGACTGATGTTTCCCGAAGATGATCATCACTATTGGCTAATTTAGCCTGTTATCAAAATCCTTGCAAGGAAATTTAGTTTTGAGCGCGCGCTCCTCACATTTCAATTCACCCATATCTGATTTGTAAGGAGCATCAAATGTTTAATCTTGTCAAGTTGTTCGTTGCTACTCTTGTTTTGGTTGGTTCAATCCTTGCAGGTACACAACTCGCTAAAACTGCACTAGACGCGGAGCTATCTCTGCCTGTGATTGTTGCTAATGATTCTGGAGGTACAGGTAGCGGCTCAACAGGTACTGGCGGTAGTTGCTGTTAAGTTTACTTGGGCACTACCGAATGTTGATTCGGTGGTGCCTCTTCAATAGGTTTTAGCCAATTAAATAAGATTTTATTTATGAATAATTGAGCATTAGATATGGTTATCTTAGAGCTTAATGGTATTTGTTGATAAATGTTCCAAAAGTAAGATTCTGCTCTTCGGAGATTAAGCGTTGTAAAAGTGTAATTGGGGACATCCTTAAGTATATCAGTAGGTACTAGCTTGCGAAGCAATTTTTCTCGCGAATATGCATCTATTGAAGATATTTCTTGGGCACAAGCTAATAAGCGGATAGTCACAAGTGTATAGAGCGAACGAGTTAATAAATCAATGTTTTTTATTTCCTTAGATAACCAATAGGCTTGACTTAATTTATTACAAATAACTGATTCAAAATCACGCTGAACGAAACGCAGTCTTGCTTCTTCAGTCAAAAAGTGGATTTTACGTGCTCTTAGATTATTTTCATTAGCAACGCCACCACCTTCATTTATTTTCTTCTTTGCCAATGAAATGTTTCCTATTGCTATTGCAGTAACTGTTTGTTGCCACGCTAACTCAGCCAAAAATTCTGGTGAGGGCGCTTTGTTGTCTTGGTAAATGTCATTGTTTGCTTCTTCATATAATGATAAGCTTTTATCGTAGTGGTGAACATATCTTTCGATATTGCCAAGTGCCATCTTGAGATATGCAATACGTATTGGGTCTTCTATCTGATAGGCTAATTGTAGAGCTTCTTGATAATAGGCACGGGCAGAGCATATTTGCCATGTTTCCCCTGAAATTGCACCTAGTAAGTTGAGTACAAAAACACGGATTAGTTGATCCTCACGGGAAAGTTCTCTATTTAATGTTTGTAATTTTGCGAATGCCGATCTATATTGTCCTTGATGGTAAAGAGATAAAGCTAAATTAGCTTGCGCTTTTTTTCTTGTTAAGTATGCTGTTGCACCTGCATTTATAACTTGTTCAAACAATAATTGTGCATCCTCAACATTTCCTCTTACAAGCTCAACACGTCCCTTAAGATGGATGGCATCATTTAGTAACCTTAAGCTCTCTTCTTTTTTACAACTATCTATAATTTGATCAACGCTTTTGATAAGATCTGCTGTGTTATCAGTGTAAAGCCTTTCCTCGATAGAATTAATTTGATATTGGATTTTATGAGTTGTGCGTGGAAACTCGATGTTACTCATGGTATGTTGCGCGCTATCCCATGGGCGAGCATTGCCACCGGACATGACGGCTTCAAGATAGGCATACATCACTTTAGATTTTTCCGACCATGTATATTTGTGTAAGCTACATTCTAGGACGTATATAACTACTCGTTTAACTTCTTCTTCTGAGAATCCGAAGATATTACACAACTGCCAATAATCATCAAAACTGGCATGAGTCAAAGACAAAATCAACACCGCCTCCAGTATTGTTATAGAACCGCCTTTAGGTTCAGGATGTATTGGTGTTAATTTGTCTACATAATGGTAATAAGCCTCAATGATTTTTAAGACGAGATTTGGGTCATAGTTAGAAGTTTGCCTTTTATTATGATAAAAGAAATTATTTTCTAACTTACTACTGCTTGGACGAGCACCGAGTGCTTTAAGGTTTTTGATGAGTTCAGGAATATATTTACCTGTTCTTGAGCGAATTTCATCCATTATAGCGGTTAGTTCTTTTTTCTCAGCTTGAGTTTGTTTTCCCATATTTTTTCTGTCATATATGACTGAATACCAATGACTTATTCTGTAATTTCTAACATAAAGTCCTTATTAGAGCAATGTATATGGTAGCCTAAGATGAACAAAGATAATTTAAGGAAGGGGCTATTATGTCAACTTCGATTCAAAAAACTACAACTTGGTTCTTTAATGGGCAATTGCCGCTCAATTCAGGTGATTCGGTTAAGATTGACTCTTTCCGTTCGTTTTCCTGCAATAGCGACTCTGAAGAAGTTGAAGTATTAGGCAATTGTTTTGAGGTGGGGAGGATAACCATTTTATCATCTAATACAACTTACGAATCTAACGTAGATGTAAGTGGCTGGGAACCTGTATCAGTTCAAGGCACGATTATTGACATTGGTTTTGATGATGATTGTACAATTTTTGAATTACTGACATGATTTTGAACCTGCTATAATTCATGCTATTTCATGTTGATGGCGAGATATGCTTCTCACAGACTAGTGGCTGATTTGTATCAAATATTGTTGAGCAATTGTACCACCATCGGGTGTTTTGGCATAATTGGTTTGCTGTAAAGGGTGCTGTCATCAACATTCACATAACCTAAGCATTATTACTAATGATAATTGATTTCAGTAATTCAAGAGTTATACTAGTGCTACTATTTAGTAGCACTAGTATTTTTAGTTTTATTTAGAAAAATTTATTATTTTGAGAGTTAATGTTATTTAACATGAAAATTATAGTTTGTATTTGGTGGAGGCAAAAGTTACATGGCAACGACACCCGATCTAAGCGGGCGTATCTTAGG
>RFGP01000005.1 GCA_003697365.1 Chloroflexota bacterium
CTGGCTAAGTTTACAGAAGACAATGGAGTTAAGGTTGTGCTGATAGGCTTCATAGCCGCACGCACTATTAAAGGCTCACCAGTTGTAATGCCACCCTCTAGCCCCCCTGCACGATTTGTCTTGCGGAACAACTTTCCATTTTCATCAATGAATATTTCGTCGTGTACTTGCGTGCCACGTTTGCGCGCATTTTCAAAAGCACTGCCGACCTCTGCCCCCTTAATACTTTGTACACTACACACCGCGCCAACTAAACGTCCTGTTAAGCGTCGATCATAATGCACATGAGAGCCTAAACTAGGCGGCAAATTCAACACAACTACTTCTATTATTCCGCCAAGTGTGTCTTTATCGATTTTAGCTTGATGAATTGCTTGATGAATGCGTTCAGTAGCTTCAGGATCAGGGCAACGAACATCAGAAGATTCTGCAGCTTCAAAGCGCGTCAAATAATCAGGTGGATCATCCTCAAAGTTCGCTTGCACACCACCAATTTCCGTGACATATCCACCTACAATAATACCAAATTCAGCTAAAAACTTCTTGCAAAATGCGCCCACAGCAACACGCATCGTTGTCTCACGTGCACTTGCACGCTCAAGTGATAAGCGCAAATCGTCGTAGCCGTATTTTAATGTCCCTGTTAAATCCGCATGGCCGGGGCGAGGTGTCGTCATTGGTGTGATGTCTCGTTCTGCCCAATTTTTCCAATCACGATTTTCAACAATTAGACTAATTGGCCCACCGGTAGTTTTTCCATTCATCCAACCACCCGTAATACGAGCAGTATCACGCTCAATATTCATACGCCCACCAGCACCATACCCAGATTGACGACGCGCAAGCTCATGAGCAATATATTCAGGTGTAATTGCAAGCCCCGCAGGCATTCCTTCTAAAATAGCGGTTAATAAGGGGCCGTGGCTTTCGCCAGCACTTAAAAAACGTAAACGAGTATTATTCATCTTAATGTTTTCTCCAATGCTGATAGTGCAGCTTGGCGCATTACTTCAATAGGGGCCGTTTGCCCTGTCCACAGTTCAAAAGCTGCTGCACCTTGATATACCAACATCCCTAACCCTCCAATGGCACGTGCACCAGCTGCTTCAGCTTGCTGTAATAAGCGCGTTTTGGCAGGACGATAGACAAGATCATAAACTGTGCTTTCAGATCGTATTTTCAAGTCACCTGATAAAGGCGATTCATCGACATTTGGCCACATGCCCACAGGCGTACAATTGACGATTAAATCTGCTTCATCAAGTGCAGATTGTAGCGATGCCCAAGCCTGCACACGTATATCGAAGGTATACGACACACCTTTACGCACATCTTCGCGCAGTTGCCAAGCAGCTTCTTCGCGCCTTGCCGAAACTGTCACTTGTGCGCCACGATTGGCTAAGCCCAACACCACCGCCCGTGCAGAACCGCCCGCTCCCAACACTAAGGCGTGTTTCTTCTGCGGAAAAAATCCTGCCGATTCAAGATCAAGGATAAAACCTGCAACATCTGTGTTATGCCCCTCTGTGATGCTATCCTCAATGAGGATAGTATTGACAGCTCCGACACCCCGTGCCGCTAAAGCTATACGGTCTAGATAGGTCATCACAGCTTGTTTATGTGGTACAGTAACATTCATGCCTACATAACCATCTGCCACAAGTTGACGAATGCGTGATTCTAGCTGCTCAGGAGGCGTAGGCAACAATTCATAGTGCCAATCCAAGCCCAATGCTTCAAAGGCTGCGTTGTGCATTGCAGGTGATAAACTATGTTCAACAGGGTAGCCAATAAGTCCCACTTTTTTGGTCATTTGTTTTCATCAATCCATTCTATTTTGGCCCCCAAAGACTGCATCACTTCCACAAAGTCAGGAAAAGAGTCGCGAATACAACCCGCATCTTCAACAATAGTCTCACCTTGTGCAGAAAGGCCAGCTATCACTAAACTCATGGCCACACGATGATCATCGTGCCCATCAACAACCGCACCCTGTAAAAGCTGGGGGCCGTTCAGAGAAAATCCGTCATCGCGTTCTTCTATTTTTGCGCCTAATTTGCGTAGCTCTTTTGCCATTACAGCAATACGATCTGTTTCCTTTACACGCAATTCTTTTGCATCCCTGACTGTTGTACGACCTTTGGCTTGTGTTGCAGCTACCATCAAAATCGGAAACTCATCAATCATGCGCACAACCAAATCACCTTGAATCTCTGCACCTTGTAACAAGGCGGGCGTGACCACAAGATCGGCAACAGGCTCTCCCCCTTCGTCTCGCAAGTTTTCTTGGGCAATGTGAACATTCATCATTGCTAATGCATCAAGAATACCTGTCCGAGTTGGATTCACCCCCACGCCTTCAATACGTATTGCAGTATGTGCATATAAGGCACCTGCGACCAGAACAAATGCCGCTGATGAGGCATCAGCTGGCACAGTGAGATCAAGGGGATGCAAGCGAGGCGTTGAATCAATCATGACTTGATGTTCTTGTATAGCAATATTTGCGCCCATCGCTCGAAGCATTCGTTCGGTATGATCGCGTGCTGGGCCGGGCTCAACGACCGTTGTCGCACCTTCAGCAAACAGCCCTGCAAGCAATAAGCAGCTTTTCACTTGTGCGCTAGCAACAGGCATGGGATAAGTAATACCGCGTAAGTGCGACGGCGATATATAAAGCGGAGCATAGCCATCAGTATCAGTAATAGCTGCATCCATTAAACGTAATGGGTGTGTGATGCGATTCATGGGCCGACGGCGTAATTGATAACTGCCATCTAAAACGCTAGGGAAACGCTGCCCTGCCATTACCCCTGCCAATAAACGAATAGCCGTGCCAGCATTTACACAGTTAAGCGGCTCAGTGGGTGCTTCCAAACCATCTAAGCCCACGCCATGAACAGTCAATGTAGTAGTATCATGTTGATCAATCTGCACACCCAATGCTCGCATACATTGCAATGTTGCCAGAGTATCACCAGCTGGCAACCACCCGCGCACTTGGGTAAGCCCATCCGCCAAAGCTCCCAGAATTAGTGCCCGATGCGATATAGATTTATCACCGGGCACACGCACTGTACCATTGAGTTCTTGATTAGGACATACTCGCAAAGATTTTTTCTGGGTTGTTTTTAAATCGGTCATGCAATTGGCCGCTCCCCATAAGACATCGAATAATTACGCCTTGCCTCAACTATACGTTGCAACTCAGTTGTCAGGTTATCTGAATCATCAAACAACATCTCTAATAAATCTAATTGTTCGCGCAGACGTTTCGCCAATTGACGAATATTTTCGGCATTCGTCGTAAACATACCACGTATCATAGTCGCGTTCGTACGTGCTAGACGAGTGGCTCCGTCAAATCCACCTGCAGCTAATTGGAATAATGCTTCATCTTCATCTGAAACCTGCATCGCTAAGCGCATCAAGGCAAAACTCAATAAATGTGGCAAGTGGCTTGTAAGTCCCGTTAAATAATCATGTTGTTGACGATCCATCCACAACGCCTTTGCCCCACAAGCTGAAACTATTTGCTCTGCAATGCTTCGTACACGTTCAGTCGTCCCTAGCGTTTCACACAACACAAAACGTGCGCCTTGATAGAGTGTAGGGATCGCATTTTCAAAGCCATTTTCAGCAAGCCCACACATGGGATGCCCACCGACACTTTCAATATTTGGGGCTAAGCCATCGAGTGCATCGCAAATAGCTGTTTTAGTGCTACCAATATCCATCACCATCACACCAGAAGGCAACTGAAGCGATTGTATTAATGCCACAATTTTATCGGAAGGGATCGCTAAGATCACAACATCTGCTTGCTCAAGGCCATCGGATGCATTAATAAGCCCCTTATGTATTGCGGTTTGTAATACTTCATTGCGGGTATCATGCGCGGTTAGACAACCAACCTTGCCCTGCAAAGTCATCGCCAATGAGCCCCCCATCAATCCCAAGCCGATAATATGAATATGCAAGTCTTTTAAATCTACCATGCGATAATCCTCTATACGTGTGTAGATGTTGTTGATGGCACACGACGATTCAAAACTTCTGCTAAATGCCGAACTCTTTCAACAAGCGCGGCAAAATGATCAGGGCGGAGAGACTGGCGACCATCAGACATAGCCTTTTCAGGTTCTTGGTGTACTTCTATCAGTAACCCATCTGCGCCAGCAGCAATAGCGCCCAAAGCCACGCCTTCGACATATTCCCATTTTCCTGTCGCATGACTTGGATCAGCCAGTACTGGTAAATGAGTTAACTGTTTTAGAGCAACCACAGCGTTAAGATCAAAGGTATTGCGTGTTTCTGTTTCAAAGGTACGAATACCACGCTCACAAAGCATGACACGCATATTACCATGACTCAGGATATATTCTGCGGCCATAAGTAGCTCTTCAATAGTGCTACTCATACCGCGTTTAAGTAATACGGTATGTTGACTTTCCCCCACCGCATGGAGTAAGGCATAATTTTGCATATTTCGTGCGCCAATCTGAAGCACATCGGCATACTCACAAACCATCGGCACCAATGCAGCATCCATGACTTCTGTGACAATAGGTAAACCTGTTTGCTCACGCGCTTCGGCCAAAATTTTCAAACCCTCTTCGCCTAATCCTTGAAAACTGTATGGACTTGTACGTGGTTTGAAAGCACCACCGCGTAATGCCGTTGCACCCGCTTCTTTGAGCATGTGCGCAATTTCAAGCATGGGAGAGCGCCCCTCTACTGAACAAGGGCCAGCAATAATTGCTAAATCTTGACTTCCCACAACTACATTACCCAACGGAATTTCAGAATCTTCTGGGTGATAGTGGCGGCTTGCAATTTTATAAGGGTGCGATGTCTTTAAGACATCCTCCACTCCATCCATCATGCTTAATTGTTCAGGATGAATGGCGCTTCCATTACCTACGATACCAATAATTGTTCGCTCGCCCCCTTCAGAAAGATGTACGTCATAGCCCTGTGCCCGAATATGGGCAATCACCTCTGATATTTGACGAGTTGTTGCATTAGAACGCATTAAAACAATCATTAAATATAGCTCCTAATCATTAGATAGTTGTGAAATTTCTTTTTGAATTTGCGCGATAATTTCCGGCATTTCTAAAGAGCGATCTGGACGTAATGCTGTAGCTTCTCTTAAATAAACATGAATAATTTCATCTTGGCGTTTGGTGGTGTTCCACATGATCATCACACGAATACACATCGGCAAAGAATTCGGCACATTCATCTCGTGAGCACACAGCAACGGCACATCATGCCACCCGATCTGCCTTGCAGCTACTGCTGGAAATTCTGCATTCAAATCAGGGGTTGTTGTCAGAAAAGCACTCCCCACATCTTCGGCTACAATGCCGTTCAGCCGTATGATTACCATTAAAAGTTCACGAGTTGCTTCTAAAATGGCATCACGAGTATTTTCAGTGCAAGTAGTTGCTCCTCGAATGCCCCGACAGGCCCAACGTGATGATGTAGATATACTCATAAGAATTGCTATCCTTTCATTTTGTCCATCAAAATAAAAAAGGCGCTACGTTCGCTAGGAACGCTGCGCCTCGATGGTCGCTTTTGAATATTCACCCGCTATAGGATGCAGTGTCCCCAGCCCATACATTTTGTTGGGTAGTAAAAGAAATAGTAATAGGCAAAGGGAAAAACATTGCCAACCGTGGCATACACGTTGTTGGGGTGTGTATGAATTTGTGTTGTACGGATGGCTGATGTATTCACTACAAACCTCTTGTGCTGGGATTTCATTTTTAAGGATAGCATGATGAGAAAACATCGTCAACGTTATACTCAATAGTTTTTTAAAATCAACTATATTAAATGCTATAATCGTCCTTCCAAGAAATTTTGTAGAATGCGAATCCCATACGTGGTAAGAATGCTCTCTGGGTGAAACTGTACACCAGCGATTGGATATTCTTTATGCCGTAAAGCCATCACATCTCCTTCATCTGTAAATGCTGTCACGCTGAGGCATTCGGGCAAGGGTTCTTCAACAATTAAACTATGATAGCGCGTTGCTACAAAAGGGCTTGGCACCCCAGTAAACAAACGTTGGTTGCGATGATAGATTTGAGATGTTTTACCATGCATCAATCGTGGTGCGCGTGTCACTTTGCCACCAAAGGCTTGACCAATACACTGATGCCCCAAACAAACACCTAAGGTGGGGATTTTGGGACTTAGGTGTTTTAAAACATCTAACGACACGCCCCCATCATTAGGTGTACCGGGGCCGGGCGAAATAACAATATGACTCGGCTGAAGCGCACGAATCTCATCAACAGATAGAGCATCATTGCGTACAACTTGAATGTCTGCATTCAGAGTTCCTATAAGCTGTACAAGGTTATAAGTAAAGCTATCATAGTTATCAATGACCAAAATCATTTTTTTTAAGCTCCTCTATTCGTCAAAACCTATTTCGGCAAGCTCAATTGCCCGTGCCAAAGCAGCGGCTTTATGTTGAGTTTCGGCATATTCTGTTGCAGGATCACTATCGGCAACAATCCCTGCACCAGCTTGAATGTGAGCCAAGTCATCTAACATGGTAATGGTGCGAATTGTGATACAAGTATCCATTGAACCACTGAAGCTAAAATAACCAACTGCACCTGCGTATGGGCCGCGTCGATCTGGCTCAAGTTCATCGATGATTTCCATCGCTCGAATCTTAGGTGCACCGCTCACGGTTCCAGCAGGGAAAGTTGCCCGAATAAGATCGTAAGCATCAAGATCGGGCTTCAAACGCCCCTCCACATGCGAGACAATGTGCATAACATGCGAATACCGCTCAATAGTCATTAATTCAGGAACATGTACAGAACCAAATTCACACACGCGCCCCAAATCATTTCGCCCCAAATCAACTAGCATTACATGTTCTGCACGCTCTTTAGGATCAGTGAGCAAATTTGCCTCCAATTCAGCATCGGCTTCAGGTGTTTCACCACGTGGTCGCGTTCCTGCAATTGGGCGAACACTCGCGATACCATCTTCTAGACGCACCATCATTTCAGGCGAAGCACCGATCATGTTGAAGTTTTTGCCGTTCACTTCTTTCGGAAAAAGAAAGAAAAACATATAGGGTGCAGGATTGAGCATCCGCAGTGCTCGATAAATTGCAAAAGGTGGAGCGCTTGTCTTCCTAGAAAAACGCTGCGATAACACAATTTGAAACGCATCGCCTGCAGCAATATATTCTTTAGCTTTGCGCACCGCTTCTTCAAACTGTGATTGTGTGAAGTTAGATTGCAACGGTTCGTTTAGGACTTTCTCTGCTTTGGGAATATGTGTTAGAGGTTGGCGAAGCCGATCCGTGATTTGTTCAATTTTATTGATTGCAGCAGTATATGCAGCTTCAACATCGCCTGTGTTATGGGCATTAGACAGTACGATAATCTGTGTTTTTACATGATCAAAAATAACGATGCTATCAAAAATCATGAAACGTATATCGGGTAATTGCGTCACATGAGGAGCATTTTGGGGCAAACGTTCAAATTGCTGAACAACATCATAGCCTAAAAACCCCACAGCGCCCCCTACAAACCGTGGCAATCCGGGCAGTTGCACGGGGTTGTAATGCGCCAATTCATTTTTAATAACTGCTAAAGCATCTTCTGAGGGATCAACAGAAGGGCGTAAAACTTTCTTAGGATGTACACCAATAAATGAGTAACGCCCTACTTGCTCCCCACCTTCAACACTTTCAAGCAAAAAAGATGGTTCGCCTTCACGAAATAACTTCAAGAAAACCGAAACGGGCGTTTCTAGATCAGCCGGCAATATACGATACACGGGCACAAGATCACCTTGCTGAAAGTAATCTTTTAGTTGTTCTAATGTAGGCAGATAGCGTGTTTTTGTTTTTACAGCTTGCATATGTTGACTCCTCATTTAACTCTGAGATCAAAAAAGCCTACCTCTCGCCGAGACGAGAGATAGGCCCGTGGTGCCACTCGGATTAGACTGTAATACAGCCTCACTTTTGCAGGTACGGGCATAAAAGCCGATACCCTCACCCATGATAACGGAGGTGTTGCCGATGCCACATACTGAGCTCAAAAGATGCCGTTCTGCGACATAACTCCTCGGCCCATTCTGTCTGTGCTAGTGTACCGCATTCTCAGCACTAAGCGGCTCTCTGAACACCGCGCTTCAGACATACTTTTCCGATTCAACGTCATTCGCTAAACTATTGATTAAAGCGTAGAATATCAAACAGAATGAAACACGTCAAGTCGGGAGCGTCATGATTAATAAAATTATTTTGGGAATTGCTACTGTTTTTTTATCTTTGTTGGCTGTCCTCATTATCAATACACCCACATCATCAATGGCGTTGCCTTCATTCACTAATACGCCACCTGTGGAACAAACTCCTAGCACTGATATTCTGGTAGAACAAGCACGCCTCTTAAAACGTGCAGAACGTCCAACAGCAGCACTTTTTCTGTTAGAACAAGTAATATTAAATCCAAGTAGTGATGAGGCAGATTTGTATCGTGCATACTTTCTAAGAGGTCAGCTTTATCAAGAACAGGCACAATATGAACTTGCCATTCGTGACTATAGTGAAGCGATTACCCTGCAACCCAACCTAAGCGAAGTGTATGCTTTTAGGGCTACTGCTTTTTTCGCCATTGCGGATTATGAGGCAGCCATTGCAGATTATGATCTCGCTATTGAAAAAGACCCAAGCGAACCCAGCTATTATGTTGCGCGTGGTATTCTCCATGCACAAAAAAAAGACTATGAAATAGCTATTGATGACTTCACAACGGCATTAGCTATCGACGACACGCTAGCAGTTGCTTATCGAGAGCGAGGACTTGCTGCCTATGCTATTGATCAAATATCTCTTGCCACAACCGATCTTCAGCAATACCTTCGGCTTTCGCCGAATGCTCCAGATCGCGAACAAATTGAAGCAATATTAAAAAATTTAGAATAGGTATCACCCGTTGCAATTCGTGAAAGAATGTGCAATTATCTAGCCGCAGTCTACATTGTGTGTAAAAATCGGAGAATAATAAAGCATTATGAAAAACAAAAGCACAGTCATTTGGGTTGCGCCGGCCCTTGCCGCGCCATTTTTTGCACTAGTGATCGTTGCAATCGTTGTTGTGTTAGTTGTCGCGCCTGTCGTCAACACCCCTTCCACTAGCGAAGAAACTCCTATTAGCGAAGTGGAGCATGGCGAAGAAACTGGGCACGGAAGCGAAGAAACTGAACACAATACTTCAACCGAAGACGATCATAGCGAAGATAGCACAGACAGCACATCAGAAGAACATGCTTCTGAAGATGGGCATAACGAAGAATCTACACCTGAAGAAACAGCAACTGCTGCACCTGCTGAATAGTATCGATTATTTTTCCTCATCTGCTGAGGGGGTAACTGAATCAGCTAGTGGCAATCGAATCTCAACAACTGTACCAACAGGTTCAACAGTTGGTTCAGTACGCCCCACACTAATCTCGCCATCATGCGCATCGACAAAATGATGCGCTAGATAGCTCTGCCATTGCATTTGCCGCCATTTACCTGATTCTAGCTTACTCATCCAACTAGGCTCAAAGAAGTAAGTATAATCATCTTCGCTGCTGACATGACAAGAGTCTTGAATTTGAATACAAACTTGTTTTGCCTCTGCATCAAGATAAGCCTTCAAGCTCACCTGACCTTCAGAATCAGTGATAAACGCATTATTGATCAACCCTAAAATGGCTTGGCGCAAGCGATGTTCATCACCTTCGATATTCGCATCTTCATCTACATTGATATTGGCAACTAATGGTAATTTTTCTTGAGCTTGATAATATGTTCGCTTTACATCACGCAATACATCATTGAGCATCTGACGTATCGGGAAAATTTGCTTGTTATATTCTATTTCGCCACTCATTAGTAACATTACGTCTAGAATATCATTGAGATTACTGAGCGCCTCCCATCCTGAAACGCGAATAGCTTCTATATCTTCGCGTTGGGCATTAGTTAATGGCCCAGATAATCCTTCTAATAATGCTTCACTATAACCAATTACAGATACATATGGCGCTCGATAAGCGGGAGCCATACGAACAATAGCTTCTGCCACTGCTTGAAAATCAATATTTTTTGGGGAATGAGGTTTATAGGTTGTCATCACAATTATGCTCGTTAGTAATTTTCAGAAAACATAAAGTAAAACTCAGAGATTGAACAGTAATTATGCTTTTCAAACGAAATATCCTTTACAATTATAGTAGAGAGTGAACAATATGCGAAAGGAGGATGCCTCATGGCAAACATTAGACTCCGTTCACCAAGCAGTGGAGATCATAATCATACGATCCCCATTACACTCTATTTACCAGATACACACCAACAAATTAGCCTCGCTCTAACCTACAAAGCATTCATTGGTCGGCTGGCCCAACAAGATACAGAAGATACTGTTTATGTTGACTTAACATCAGTGGGCGGTTATGAACATGGTATATCACGAAGGCATATGATGCTGGTCTATGATCCGAATCGTGATGAAATTTTTGCCTTTGATTTGGATAGCCAAAACGGTAGCTTATTAAATGGTCAACTCATGTCTTCGCACACAGGCTATGAACTTAAGCATGGTGATGAATTGCGGCTAGGAACTTTAAACTTGCGATTTTACCGTTCTGCGCGTGTTCCTTTTGACGATGTAGAAGTTTTGGAACCTAGGGCCACACCTGAACGAACGTTGGCTCAAACACAAGTGCTAAAACTACCACATCCTAAACCAGACATCCGCAGCACACTACAGACAAGAGCCTTGCGCCTTGAAGAGGATGAAACAGATGATGAATAAAATATCCACCATCTGTTAAAGACAAGCTCAAGGGAGTTGTAGGGGTTGAACTTCACGGCTAAAGGTATTCAATAGCCAATAACTATTACTATCATCTTGCAAAATTGCCGCAATGCCTGTTGGTAAAAGCGTTATATCGACAATTCGTGCACTTGGTGGCAAGCCATTTGTAACTTCTGCCCAATAATTACGATCTGGGCCATCTAGAGATTGTACATACACTTTACCGCTTGTTGAAAGCCACAACAAACGTGCATTATTTGTTGCATAATATACTTGTAGAATATCACGCGGCGCTAAATCTGCAGGAATCGTAATCGGTTCTGAGAAAAAGCGTCGTGAGATGTTGAAGCTAAGCATTTCTGGGCAACCCGTTGCATAATTGCAAACCAAAATTTCATTACCATCTTCTGTATTAGGAAGAATCAACCCTGTTGAATTAAAAACACTAGGAACAAACTGAACGCCTTCATCAGCAGCATTCACATTAATTTGTGTTGTTTGACCATCACTTAGTTGCCAAAGTTGTTCGCTGAGCACGTTATAGGCATCATCAACTTCAAAATTTAGATAGAAGAGGCGTGTTCCGCCACCCCCCCAAAAGATACGGCGACCTTCATTTATAGGCGTAACTTGCGCATTAAAGACATCCACCAAAAAGATATAATAATATGCACATTCACGTGTTGAGTTCGTTGGGTCTACATCAAGATAACGTACATTTAATGCCACTGTATCAGCATCAGGTGACCACACAACTTGATTAAAGTATGTTGTCCATGCTTGATCATTCACATCTGGTGACAAGCACGCTTGACGCGATCGCACACCGCCATGCTGTCCATAGGGAAACAAATCTACAATGGGTTTATCAGGCTGCACAAAGTGAACAGTACTGACCCCATAATAACGTCCCGGCGCACCACCACAAGTAGGCATCTGAAGTATCCAATGGCGTACTACTAAAGCTCTGCCTTCAACTGGTGCAGGATACACATCAAAAGAAGATTCTGGCACCATTACGTCTGCAGCATTTGTAACACCTTCCCACACTGTGCCATTCAAAACATCAGGGCATTGTTGACGACGTATATTCAATGCATCATTAGCAGCATTAATATCATCGGGTTGCCATTTTTCGCGCGCCATCACAGTTTCAGGATCAGGGATAGGTATCTCTGATAAGCGCACCACTTCGCCAGAATATGTAACTTCCCACCGTTCGATGGCACGCGGGGCATCTTGCCTTGTTTGCATAAATTCTATGCGAATAACAAAGGGTTCTAGATAATAACGTTGGCTGTCTCCCTCTCCAATCCAAAATTCTGTTTCATTTGGAAGTGCTACCTTTAGCCACACCACGCCATCTAAACAGATGGGGCCTGCGACAACAGTTACAACGGTTCCTTCAGGAGCGTTGCCAACTTGTTGACTACCGCTCTGTTCCTTACCGGGCGCACTCCAAAGTGCACTTCCTAGCCCATCACCATCGAACATTACACGAGCAGTGCTCCCTATCGCTAATCGACTTGGCACAAGGCCATTGCAAGGGTCTTGAGCGTAAACTTCTAGTTTGCCAATACCACTAGAACCCAAAGCAACGAAGCAGATTAGCAAAATCAAGAGATAAGTTCGTCGCATTTATTCGCCTCTTCTCTGAATCAATAAATTTATTTCAGAAGCAAATTATAGCTTGCTTCTGATCGTCAATAGTGTATGCGTATTTAAGACATTGGCAAACAGTAGGCTTAATATCGATTGCGGCCACTTTTACGAAAGCTAAAACGAATAGGCGTGCCTACAAACGGAAATTTCTCGCGTAAGCGATTCTCAAGAAACCGTTCGTAAGAAAAATGCACTAATTTAGGATCATTGACATGAAATAGAAATGTTGGAGGATTCACGCGCACTTGTGTTGTGTAATATATCTTAAGCCCGCGCACATCGGTACTGACGGGCGCGTGTTCCATCATCGCCACACGTATAAGTTGATTGAGTTCGCTCGTTGGCACACGACGAAAACGTTCTTCCCAGACGGCAAATGCTGTTTCAAGAATTTTATGAACCCGTTGCCCACTGAGTGCACTCACGAAAATAAGAGGTGCATATGGCATAAAATTGAGACCTTCGCGAATCTTACGCTCATACTCATAAATTGTTTGAGCATCTTTTTCGATTAAGTCCCATTTATTCACAATAACAATCATGCTCTTCATGCGCTCTAATACCATGCCGGCAATATGTGCGTCCTGAGAAGTGAAGCCTTCTGTTGCATCAATAACAAGTAAAGCCACATCAGCGCGATCAATAGCTTTGAGGGCACGTATCACGCTATATTTTTCAACACCCGGAACAATACGTCCTCGTCGACGAATGCCAGCAGTATCAATAATGGTTAGCGGTTGTCCTTCCCATTCAATGGTTGTGTCAATCGCATCTCGTGTAGTACCCGCTAAATCTGAGACAATCGTTCGTTCTTCACCTACGAGACGATTCAGTAAACTCGATTTTCCTACATTAGGTCGGCCAACTATTGCTATGCGTAAGAACTCATCTTCTTCATCTACAGGTTCAGCATCAGGGAAAAACGAGACGATTACATCTAACAAGTCACCTGAGCCATCGCCATGAATCGCGCTCACAGCGACCACTTCTCCTAAGCCTAAGCTGTAGAATTCATAGATATTATCTTTTTGACGATAATCATCAACTTTATTCGCCGCCACAATAACGGGCTTATTCGTTTTTTGCAAAATTAACGCAATATCTTCATCAGCAGCTGTGATTCCTTGTTGAGCATCTACAACCATGACGATAACATCTGCTTCTTCAATGGCAATTATGGCTTGTGTTTTAATTTGTTCTACAAACTCAATAGAACCTTCAGCTAATGGCGATGTATCACGGCTTCCTTTTGGCTGAAAAACTTCAATACCACCAGTATCAATAACCATAAATTCAACGCCATTCCAATCAGAATAGCCTTCGATACGATCTCGTGTTGTACCGGGTATTTCAGAGATCACCGATTTTCGCTCGCCAATTAAGCGATTAAACAATGTTGATTTACCTACATTTGGACGGCCGACAAGAGCGACCAATGGTCGTTTCATGCTATTTTTAACTCACCAATATACTTTTATACAGTTAATGTAGCTATTATAGCGGATTTAAGATGTTAGCTCATTAGTCAATAAACAGGGATAATGCCTAGCGATTATGTTGGGTGGGAGCCAAGGAGGGAATCATCGCTAGGCATGTACAGGATGCTACTCTAGTCTTCAGTCTATTAAAAGTATTTTTAAAAAACAACCTTTATTTTGTTCATAATTTGTAAAAACATGCGCAAAATTAAGCAATTTAAGGAATTACAATACTTTCTGTAATTAAAAGCAACAAAACACTAAACACACTTACCACAAGAAATAAGCCTATAGATAAAAACATACGCTCAACAGGATTAAGTCCGAAAATCTTATCATCTTGGACAGGCTTTGCGCCACTAGCAATTACGCCAAAATCAACATCATCGGGCTCATCACGTTCTAATAAACTCCTACGAAGGTCTTCAATATTGCTCATTGCTCTTTATTTCCTCTCTCAATTTTGCCGTTAATTTAAGTATACTATACTCCAATTAAAGCCACAAACTTAAACTACTATAATTCTTTATATCATCTCTTGGTGTCACACGATTCACGCACAATATCTAGCTGCTGGTGGCTCTTCAAGTTCAACTAATTCAAGCATTGTTGATAAGCTATCTCTTGCATCAATAACACGCACTTATGTGCCATCAACTAAATTACACTTTGGATGTAAAAAATGAAACTATCAGATCGATTAACAAATTTAATCTCATTTCTGAAAAATCAAAGAGTTCTGCCTCTATCTAGGGAATCAAAATAATACAGCACACCCTGCTATAATTGCTGTATTGAATTAGAAGCAAAGGATGCTTATATGTTCAATTTATGGTCGATCATAGGAGCAATATTACACCTAGTTTTTGGCCTCTTCAGCACATCACCTCAAATTGACAATGCTATGTTGTGTGTATTTGCATACCAAGATTTGAACCGTAATGGCATTAATGATAACGAACCACCACTCCCTAACGTAAAGCTGACCCTACGAGATGACAAAAATACAATTGTAGGGCAACTCTTAACAGCAGAGAGCCCTCGTTGCTTTGAGAATATTCCTATTGGAACGTATCAATTATGGGCAGAAAATGGCCCATATCGTGTTTTGAGCCCCCTAATGCAAACATTAACCATTGCTGAAGAGTCACAAGTTATAGAGCTAGCTGCTATCGCATCTAATACGCCATCAGCTAACGAAATTTGCATAAGCGTATTTGAAGACCTCAATCAAAATGGCGTACAAGATGCAACTGAAGGGCTCGTTGGAAATGTTGATGTATGGCTATTATCAGATGATGTCATTATTGGGACACAACTCACACAACCTGACGAGCCCACTTGTTTTGTGGGGTTAGAAGAAGGCGCATATCAAATTAAAATTCCTCCTACACGTCGCCATCAAATGACCACACGTAGTGATGCTGCGCCCACTTTTGTAGGTGTGGGCAATCGCTTTAGCATCTCATTCGGTTTAGTGTTACTTGAAGCGTTTCATGAAGATGCGTTGCTACCTGATGCAAAGCCTAATATCGGAAAGCTAACACTTGATACCGAAACACGTTTGCTTCTTGCAATTATGGGCAGTGGGGTTGTAATCTTGCTCATGCTTGGCGTAGGAAGCATAGCTTTTGCACTATGGCGACGCAAATAAAAGAGAGCGAGACAATCCGTTATTATGCGCGTATTGATGCTATCAAAAGCCTGTATTGTAGGCATCTATCAAAAAAAACTAGAAGCGATGGCTGCTCAAGACCCTGATCTTGAACTGCGGGTTCTGGTTCCACCAAGTTGGCGCGATGAACGTGGTGAAACCAAACTAGAGCGTGTATACACACATGGTTATGAGTTAATCGAAACTCCTATCCGCTTCAATGGCAGCTATCATTTACATTATTACCCGCAATTTAGTGATCATCTTCGCCAATTTCAACCGCACATTGTTCATGTCGACGAAGAGCCTTACAACCTTTCAACTTGGCTAGCCATGCGAACCGCAAAGCGCGCAAAACTCAAAGCAATTTTTTTTAGTTGGCAGAACATTTTGCGCCGCTACCCTCCTCCATTTAATGCAATGGAGCGGGCCGTGCTACAATTAGCAGACTATGCCATAGCAGGCACAGAAAGCGCCGCGCAAGTTTGGCGACAAAAAGGATACACAGGTGCGATAGCGGTTATTCCACAATTTGGCGTTGATCCCGATCTTTTTCATCCAAGAGAGTTTTCTAAAAGCAATGGGATCGTTCAAATCGGCTATGCTGGAAGACTTTGGCATGGTAAAGGTCTTGATCTTCTTATTGAAGCCCTAGCTATGATTCGTGATTTAGAGTGGGTATTTCATTTAGTCGGTAGTGGCCCTGAAAAAGATAAAATATATAAACTTATTCATCAAAAAGGTCTAACTGAAAGAGTACAATGCCAAGCATGGCTCCCATCAACCGATATGCCTGACTTTATGCGACAACTTGATATTCTCGTCTTACCTTCTCGAACACTGACTTCTTGGAAAGAACAATATGGGCGCGTTCTTATTGAAGCGATGTCTTCTCAAGTCGCGGTTGTAGGTTCAAGTAGTGGAGCAATCCCCAATGTTATTGAAGATAGTGGTTTGATCTTTCCTGAAGAAGATGTGATAACCCTTGCTGCACATCTCCGCCGACTTATCACAGAGCCCACATTGCGACAAAAATTAGGTATACAAGGCCGAGAACGAGTGCTAAAACACTTTACTCAAGAGCAAATTGCTACTGAGACAGTTCGTGTGTATCATCAATTATATCAAGCCTAATGAAGCGCAAAAGTTGTTGCTTTTATATTATCTTAGAGAATAAAGTAGGTAATCTACTATGGGGAAAGAACTCATTCTATTTGTTGAAGACAACACCGATTTTCGTGATAGTGCCGCTCGCTTCCTAGAACTCAGCGACTTTGAGGTATTAGTGGCCAGTGATGGATTAGAAGCGTTGAGAATCTTGGATGAGACACAGCGCATCCCCTCCGTGATCATCAGCGATATATCAATGCCCAATATGAATGGTTACCAATTTTTTGAAGCGGTGCGCCAACGTCCTACTCTAAAAAGCGTTCCCTTCATCTTTCTAACTGCACTTGATAATCGCGAAGACCTCAAACTTGATTGGGACATTGGTGTTGATGAATATCTAGTGAAACCTTTTCGACCTGAAGAGTTTTTACAAGTCATTCGCAATCGTATTCGTCGACATGAAGAGCTGAAATCACTTGCCGCAAATCAACTTCAAAGTACTCGTGATACAATTGTCAAAATTTTATCGCACGAATTACGCACCCCCCTCACCTATGTGACAGGGGGTTTTACATTGCTACACGACGAAATTAACCGAGAAGGCAACACACAAGCCCCATTAGATCGTGATGAACTACAGAAAATTTTGCAATTTATTCGTAATGGCACTGAGCGCTTAAATCGTTTAGCAGAGCAAACTGTATTGCTCACAGAAATCACAAGTAGTGAAAATCGAAGTACATGGGAACGGTTGGCATCTAAACTTGATGTTTCAGACATTGTGGATAGTGCCATTGGTAAAGTGCAAGAATTTGCCGAAGAACATCAAGTGCAAATTGAAAAGCAGATTGAGCCAATACGTATAGTAGGCGTTCCCAATCTCCTTGTTGTTGCTGTTACTGAGCCGCTTCGTAATGCTATTCAGTTCTCACCACACAACAGTACTGTCTACATAAAATCTTATGTTGAACAAGACATGGCGATCATTGAGGTTATTGATCATGGTCGTGGAATGGCAGAAGAGGATATTAAAACAGCATGGGATTTAATGGGGCAAGTGGAACGCGAACAACAAGAAAAACAAGGTTTTGGATTAGGGCTGCCATTAACGCGCGAAATTGTTCGCCTGCATCACGGAGAAGCTAGCCTAAAAAGCCAAAAAGGGGTTGGCACAACGGTTTATTTGCGCCTCCCCATACGTGACACATTTTGAAGGAGTTTCTAAAATTTTAGTGACAACCCGCCATCAATAACAATAACTTGCCCCCGTATCATTTCAGCATCAGGGGTACATAGGAAGCAGACAGTATTTGCAATGTCCTCAGCTTCTACAATGCGGCCGGCTGGTGTGTGCTGTGCAATCTCTTCAAGTTTCTCTTCAATAACATCTCGCATATTTGCAAAATGTTGAAGTGCATCTGTTCGCACCGCCCCCGCCGAAACAGCGTTCACTCGAATATTGAGTGGTGCAAGTTCTACTGCTAAATATCGCGTTAACGCCTCTAGGGCAGCTTTTGAAACGCCTACGAGCACATATTCCGGTAAAACACGTTGTGCTCCTAAACTAGAAATATTGATGATGTATCCGCCCTCATCGTTCTTCTGCATCAAACGAACAGCTTGTTGGGAACAAAAGAGTGCAGCACGCGCATTGATATTCATCGTCCAATCCCAACCTTTAGGGCGTTGCTCTAACACGCCTCGATTATAGCCAGAAGCCGCATTGTTTACTAAAATGTCCAAACGTCCAAATTCTGCTTCAATCGCTTCAAAAAGTGCGTCCAAATGCTCAACTTCAGCAACATTTGCTTTTACAACAAGCGCGCGCCGCCCCAATTGTCGAATTTCTTCTGCAGTTTCTTCTGCCGGTTCACGATTACGAAAAAAATTGACAACAATATCAGCACCTTCACTAGCTAATTTAAGAGCAATAGCTTTTCCTATTCCACGACCACTACCAGTGACCAAAGCAACTTTGCCTGTTAGGCGCATATGATATATTCCTTATGATTCTTGCAGATTAAACTCTATAGGTTTCAATAGACATTTATCATAGTCAGAGATTTTGTCTGGGCCAAGCGTTTCTAGATGTTGGCGCGCTTGATGCACATCTTCTCTGAATTTAGCGATGTTAATGCCGCACCATACATCAGGCAAAGGTTCTAGCCATTGCAAAGAGCGCAAAAACATCTTCTGCGCCCCTCGATAATTTCCGCGCAAAATATGATAGTAAGCGACTGCAATCTGCAAAATGCCTCGATACAAGTCCCTCATTGGGCCAGATTCTTCTACCCAAGCAGCTTCAAGAGTCTCATGTGCTTCATAGTATTGCTGAGCATTAAATTCTTGTAAACCTTTTATGGCCAAAGGTGGCAACCGTTGCGGACTAGTTTCCTTCAAAAGGCTTTGCAATTGTAAATCGCTTGGACGAGCATGTTCTAAAATAGCTGTTTTTAGTTGTTGACGCTGCTTTTCTGTATCATCCAAAAGCACCACATCATTGATAAGCAAATCTTTAGCGCGTTGGAAAATAGGTGAAAGATATTGTGCAGCTACTCCGATAATCCCCAAGCGCCGAGTTGCTGGATTCGTTTTTAATGACCAAATAATATGTTGCCAATCCACAAAATCCTCTTGTAATTCAATGAGGAAAATAGCAGGACGAGCCTCAGCTACATGTGCAACAATATCCTCTTCTTTTTCATCTAGAAATACTATTGTTGCTCCCATAGCTTTAGCTACCTGAGCGATATTGTTGCGAATAGATGGTGAACCGCACAAAGACAAAATTAGCATGAAAGTCTATTCCTCATGAACACTAGCCTTATATTGAAAGCCTATAAAATCGATGCTTTCTGGAGCGAGCGCCTCTAGTGCTTCAGTATCATTTTGTAGATATGCTAATAAAAAAGACGTTGTAAAGTGATTGGTCAAATCATGCGCGCGTTGCATATCCCAAACAGGATCAGAACAGGCGTAGAAAAATCCCGCTTGAATAACAATAGGCGTGCAAGCATTCGCAAAAATGAAGTGGCCTGCATTTTCAAAAATCCCTAAATAGCGTACATCACTACTAATTGCATCATAAATGAAGGCCGCTTCACTCTCAGGTGGCGTTAGTCGATCTGTCGATCCCACTAATAGGAGCGTAGGCACAGTAATTGAAGCAAGTCCTTCTTCTCCAAAAGCAACTGAAAATGCTGGCGCTAAGCCAACAACAGCTTTGATATTGGTCACTTGCGTTGAGGGCCACAACCCCGAAGGTGCTTCAGACATATCACGATGAGTAGCAATAAGCTCGGTAACATCTTCTTCAGAACCCACAAAACGCGAAACGCGCCCAAGCTCCTCAGAATTGAGACGCGCACCAGCACTAGCTAGTGCCGTATAGCCCCCGAAAGAATGCCCTATAACAGCTATATTTTCAACGTCCACCATATCTGAAAATAAAGTCGAATTATTCAATGTCATAAACTCGACTTGGCGCAACACATCTAATGGACGCTGAGCAAAACTGAAAGATAAGTTTTCTAAGTTGGTCTCATCTAAAAATGTGTTTCCTGCATGATCAGCAGCTATCACTACAAAACCATATGAAGCTAAATGCTCTGTAAGATAGAGGCTTTGCAGTCGGTAACCACCACTGCCATGAGAAAAAACCACAAGGGGGTATTTCTGTTCTTGAACCAAGATCGGCGCATCTAGCAAGGCTTGCCCTGCTAGCCCTAAAGATGAATAGGGATAAGCATAGGGTGTATCTGGGCCTTGAGTAGGATACCAAACAGTAACTTCTAAAGGACGGGCTTCGTCTTCAATCGATAAATCGCGCGTTCCAACAGCATAGGGGCCTCGTTGAGCATAAGTCGGCGCATCGGGACGTTGTGCATTACTGACATTAGATTGTTGATATAGCACAGACACTCCTACAATAAAAATCGTTAGAGCAATGAAAATATTTTTGGGGAACATAAATCTAGCCCTTTCATTTTTTCATGATTTTAGCTTCATTAAGTCTAACAAATTTATAGCTGAGTAATTGTAAGCTCAGAAATTGTTAACGTTTGAGGTTGAGATAATGGCACAGTGCCCCACCCAAAACACCCCTGAGGTGTTACAATAGCATATTGATTGTCGACCCAAGCGATGAATCCTAAAGGGCCACGTGATGCTGTGGGGGTTGAGAGAACGCAATGGCCATCTACCCAAAACTGAACTTGTTTGCGGTACCAATGAATTTCATAATGATGTGGTTGATGTATATCAATATCAAGGTCTTGTTCAAAAACGCCGAGACTACGCTGCCCTAGGGGCCATAATAATCGATAGAGTCTAGGAATGCGCATTAGTAAGAATCCAAGTGGCGCAAATGGTAAAAGCGCAAAAAACAATGGTTTAGTTGCATCAAATATAGCCGCTTTCCAGCCATGACCACGAGAACCCATTGCTAGAGGCATGTTGTTAGGTGGAGCACCGAAAAAGAACCAAATTGCACGTGGTAAACGTAAGCCAGACATCCCCGCCATAAAGGGATGATTCCAAAAACCAAAACCTAAAGTCCCTTGCAAGTCTTGACTTGGTAACGAAGTATGCGCAACAAGGCTCAACTTAAGAGGGGGACGATGTGGAAAATTACGACGTTTCAATCCCGCATAATCCGAGACTTGAGCATCATGATAAGTTTGGCCATTGTTAGGAAATATAGTAAGTTGTATATGTTGAGGAGTGATCACAACTTGCCCATTCCCTAGCTCAAACGGACTTAATGAAGTCAGTAATGTCATCATCTTTACCCTAAAATAGATAAACAATTTTCATAAGTTTGAATCAAGTTTATTGACAAAGTATAAATGAGTAATTAACATCTATACAAATTTTTAACAATTAAAGGGTTTACATAAACCAATCATGGGCGCATTGAACCATCAACCATTTTTCACGTTAACTTCTAAGCGAGCAGAAGCATTTGGTTGGTTAACAGGTTTTTTAACTGTTGCACTATTAATAGCTGTTCCTCCACAGTTTCTACCTAATGATACTTTACTATGGCTATGGATTATTGGGTTAACAGCTTTAACCATCAACTTTGGTCTTTCCTTCACACAAGGAGAGCTTAGTGCAGCCCCTAGCGTCAGTTTGTTAGCATATCTACTACTTGATGATCAGCAACTTTGGGGAAATGTGCTATGGGCTGTTGCCATTGGAACAGTGCTCGGCATTTTAATGCGCGAAAGCCCACGTTATCTTTTGAAGAGTTGGCGCTTAATCAGTTTCAAGCTCGCTGGTGCCATGTTACGGACTATTGGTCAACTCATACTAAGCCTAGCGATTGGACGCTGGTTCTATCATCAATTAGACGGACAAATTCCACTTAAAGAACTTCGCTTTGAAACCATAATGCCAATTTTAGGGTTCATTGGCGTAGAACTAGCCGTCTATTTAGCATTAACAATAGTCTACATTCGTAGCCGTTACAAAACGCGCCCTCTTCCCCAAGAACTACTGCTGAATTGGGATTCCTTAATTGGGGTATTAATTTTACCCATGCCTCTAGCGATCATCAGTGCAATCAGCTATCACACCATCTCAACTATTGGCTTTCTAATAAGTGGCTTTGCGATGCTCATTACAATCATGAGCATCTATGGGCTTAGCCGTAGCCAATATCGCTATGAACAACAAGTACGCGATCTTTCAACGCTGGCGAATATCAGCAATGCTATTCGTGGCAGCCTTAATCTTGATACATTACTAGAAGCATTATACCTACAAGTTTCTTCATTGCTTAAAGTAGATAATTTTACGATCGCCTTATATGATCCATTACGACTTAGCATCGTTTTTCCAATCCATCGTCGCAATGGCCAACCCATGAAAATCTCTCCTGTTCCTTATATAGATGACACCATTGGGGATAAAACAGCGCGCCATGTAGGAAACTTCATTATTGAAAATGCCGTTAAATATCGCATTATTCCTCCCGATTTACCGCAAAGAGCATGGATTGGGGTGCCTATACTTACCTCTCAGCAACGCATGGGAGCGATGTTTGTCATCGGCGATCCGAGACGTGAATTTACGCATCAAGAAACACAGCTGCTAGCCACCATAGCGGCACAATCAGGTTTTGCCATAGATAACGGACAACTCTATGCCCAAGCGCGCCATCGTGTTCAGCAATTGCGTATTCTCACTAACGTTAGCACGCAACTTAATAGCACACTTGATCCTGACATGGTTTTGAAACTGGCGGTGCGCTTTGGTGTAGAAGTCATGCAAGCAGATGGTGCGGCGATCTATGTTTGGCAGAACGGCAGAAGAGATCGGCTACAACTTGTAGCAAGCCATCAAATGAGTGACAATTTCGTTCATGAAGCCCCCCTACCACTGTTAACTGAGCACGAAGATATATTCAACCAACAAGCACCTCTCGTTGTTGCAGATATTGAAAACGATGTTCGTGCAGAACGCTTACAAGCAATACTGCTTAAAGAAAACAAACTTTCATTTATAGAAGTTTTGCTACGCCATGCTGATGAATTATTAGGTATATTCGTTATCTATTATCGCAGCGCCCATATTCACCTTGATGAAGACATAGAAGTATTACTCACTTTTGCTAACCAAGTGGCACTTGCGTTGAGCAATGCACGATCATATCGAGCAAAAGAAGCAGCTCTTGCTCGCCGTGTTGAGCAACTCATGTTGTTAGAAACACTGGGACAAGAGTTATTCTCAGCACGCATTCAACTACGCGAGATATACGATTTGGTGCTACAACGTGCCGCCAATGGTACCAAAGCTCAAATTGCGGTGCTCGCTCTACGCATTGCTGATAGCAATTTACCCTACCCAGCCGCGACATATGGCGATATTCCCGCCGAAGTCAGCCCAAAGGCTTTGATCATGGGCGCTACAATGCATGTTTTGCGTACTGGTGAAACCGTACTCATATCAGATACCCAACAAGATCAACGTTACCCAACAATTAGCTCTAGCACACGCTCTATTTTAAGTGTTCCCATTTTGCAAGGGATGAAGGTAACGGGGGCAATCACCCTAGAAAGCGATACGCCACAAGCGTTTGGGAATGAGGATATGATTTTCCTCATTCAAGTGGGTGCTCAGATTCGTATTGCAAGTGATAATTTAACACTTATTGAAAGCATTGAATCTAACCGAGATCGTCTGCAAACAATCTTGGATAGTATGACAGAGGGAATCATTCTACTTAATAAGCAAGGTAATGTACGATTGGTAAACCCACGCATTCAATCATTATTAGGCATTGAGCCCCAAACCTTGCACAATCACGCCTTAGTACGATACCTTGATCAAAATCCGTCTTCCGATATATCACAACGGTTAGGCTTCACAAATTCGGATGAACTGCGCAGTAAGCTCGCTGAATTACGCGAAAACAAGTGGTTACCCGAAGGAGAATCTGGGGGCATCTTTATGATTTCCACAGACAATAGTAATCGCCCTCGATTCATCAATCGTCGCGATGTTGCTGTGTATGCGCAAGACGGGCGTATTATTGGCTGGTTAATGGTGTTTGAAGATGTTACGGAGGAGCGCGAACTACAACAAAATCGACAAGATTTATCAAATATGATCGTACACGATTTGCGCGGCCCACTGACAGCCATTAAAGCAAGCCTTGCACTTATTAATGCAGTAGCAGAAGGCAAGTCAAAACCTGTTATCGAACAAACCATCGATACAGCTTCAAGAGCAGTGAATAAGATGTTGAATCTCATTAACTCATTGCTTGATATATCCAAAATGGAAAATGGCACCATGTCATTAGAATGCGAGCCGAAGCAAATGTACGGCATCGCGCAATCTGTAATTGATAGCTTAAAAGCACTCGCTGATGAAATGGAGGTGCACTTAATCAATCAAGTACCTGAAGATTTGCCACTTTTGGATATTGATGCAGATAAGATTGAGCGCGTTCTCTTTAATTTAATTGACAACGCCATCAAATTCACACCAAGTGAAGGCCAAGTAAGTGTCCGAGTGGTTCCTCAGCCCATCGTTGGTAAAGATGGGCGCTCGTTTTTAACTGTGCAGGTCGTAGACACTGGCCCGGGTATTCCTGATGAATATAAGGAGAAACTTTTCGAGCGTTATGTACAAATTGAAGGACGAACTGGTCGGCGCAAGGGAACAGGTCTAGGACTTACCTTTTGTGCTCTAGCAGTCGAAGCACATGC
>RFGP01000042.1 GCA_003697365.1 Chloroflexota bacterium
ACCAGAGTTTTACTATTTGCAGGATTAGGACTCATTGGCGCGGGGATTGCGCTATGGCTTACTCTCCTACGTCCATGGGAAAAATTCGATGACCTCGTAGAGCCATATTATACAGGTCATCATCATGATGAACACGATGAGCATCATGCCGTAGCAGAGTTATCTAGCGGTGATGAAGCGCATCCTATCGCTGAAGCAGCGGCTCCTAGTGAGCCTGTTGTTGCTCAAGTGCAAGAAATTGCCCCTGTAGTAGAGCCCACTGCTGAAGTAGCAACTTCTGAGGATATAGGCATAACTCCAGCGCCCGAAGTGATCGATGCTGAAGCAGAAGACGATCTTAAAGTGATTGAAGGCATTGGGCCAAAAACAGAAGAAGCGCTAAAGGCTTCGGGCATTAAAACTTTTGCTGCAGTTGCTGCGCTTTCTGCAGAAGAACTAGAGCGTATAGTAAAAGTAGAACATGGTGTGCGTATCGTCGGCAGCACTTCTACATGGCGCAGACAAGCCAAACTAGCTGCAGCAGGTGAATTCGGTGCCCTTGATGATCTAAAATCACGTATTAAAAGTGGTTATCTATACGACGATTTGACTGAAATTGAGGGTATTGGCCCCAAAATCCAAGAAGCACTATATGAAGCTAAAATCCGCAGCTATGAAGATTTAGCAGCCGCTGATTTAGATACTTTACATGCTGCCCTACAAGCTGCAGGGATTTCGTCTGGGCGACATATCGAAACTTGGTCACAACAAGCCCAACTTTTGGTGGATGGCGACATTAGTGGATTTGAAGCCCTAAAAGCCTCACTGCAATAGCTTAATAACAATAGGCGCTATCCTCACAAAATCAGATAGCGCCTAGAGCTAGGCAAAATTCACCCTTAGCCAAGCATTGCTTGAACGGCTTCTTTTTCCTCTAATAACTCAGCTTCCGTTATGCGAATTTTCTCGCGTGCATAATCACTCAATTCAAGACCACTTACAATTTCCCAGCTACCATCTGCTTTTGTGCGAATAGGGAAAGAAAAGATCAAGCCATCTTGAACGCCATAGGGATTGCCATCAGAGACGACTGCTACACTATGCCAATCCCCTTCAGGTGTAGGAGTTAGCAAGCTCTTAATTGTATCAATAGCCGCATTAGCAGCACTTGCCGCAGAGCTCTTGCCACGTGCTTCGATAATCGCCTTACCACGTTGTTGAACAGTCTTCAAAAATTCGCCTTCAAACCATGCGCGATCACTAATTACTGAAAGTGCAGGTTTACCATCAATCAAGGCATGTTCAAAATTTGGGAATTGTGTTGCGCTATGGTTTCCCCAAACAGCCAAATTCGTCACTTGGCGGGTCAATACCCCAGCCTTCGTAGCAATCTGCGTCTTAGCACGATTCTCATCTAAGCGAGTCATTGCGAACCAACGATCTGCTGGAACATCAGGCGCATTGTTTTTCGCAACAAGAGCATTAGTATTGCACGGGTTACCAACAACCAAGATGCGCACATCAGAAGCTGCATTTTCATTAATAGCGCGCCCCTGCCCCACGAAGATTTGGCCATTAACATCTAGTAAGTCTTTGCGCTCCATACCCGCTGTACGGGGGCGGCTACCAACCAACAATGCCCAATTAGCATCTTTGAATGCCACATTTGGATCATCAGTAGCGACAATTCCTTCTAGCAAAGGAAAAGCGCAGTCTTCTAATTCCATCACCACGCCTTTTAAGGCATCCATTGCTTGTGGAATTTCTAAAATCTGCAGAATGACGGGCTGATCAGGGCCGAATGTTTCACCATTAGCTAAACGAAAAAGCAAGCTATAACCAATTTGGCCTGCACCACCAGTTACTGCAACACGAATCGGGGTTTTCACCGTATAATACTCCTTTAAGATTATTCACGTACAGTGCCTAAAATCATCTCAAAGTCTACCGAGAAATATTTGAAAGGCAATAGACGGATACTCCCTAAATCAGTATTCTTTCGTCACTTTTAATGCTAAAGAGAGAGAGTTATTGTGTACCAAGTTCCCTATGGCAAGCAAATACTAACCTTTGAACTTCCCAATCTGCAAGTCGATATAGCAGAGGCAAATTCTAACCATAGCAAGCCTATCGATATAGAAGAAATAATAGTGCGTTATGCACACCACCTTCTAAGTACCACATCACCAAATCGTCCTTTTGTTATTGCATTTACGGATGCAACCCGTGCCTCACCCGATCAAGCATTGCTAGAGCCCTTATTACGAATATTTTATGAACATCAACGCCAAGCTACCCTATTATGTGCAGTTGGGATGCATCGCCCTTCAACGCACGATGAAAAAATAGAAAAATTAGGTGAGTGGATTGTTGAACACTTTCCGATAATCGATCATGATCCACAAAATGTTGTTACTATCGGTGAAATAGAAGGTGTTCCTGTACAAATCAACCCTATGCTACAAAACGCCGAAATTTTATCAGTAGGAGTTGTTGAACCACATCAATACGCCGGCTATAGCGGTGGAACCAAAACCGTAATTATTGGTTGTGGTGGCCCGCAAACTATATCAGTGACCCATGGCCCTCAATTTTTGAATATGGAAGGAACGCGATTAGGAAACATAGAAGGCAATCCTTTTCAAGCATTTTTGCGCAAAGCTGGCACACTGCTAGGTCATCAACACGCGATCAATGTTATTACAAACGAAAATGGCGAGATATTACACATTGCAACAGGGCATCCACACCATGTGCATGATACCTTAATTAATATTGGGCGTTCTTTGTTTGAAACACCTGTACCTAATCCGCCCTATGATGTTGTTATTGCAGGTGTTGGCGCGCCTAAAGATGCTAATTTGTATCAAGCATCGCGCGGGGCCACTTATATTGGACTCAGCGCTCACCCTGTTATTCGTGATGGTGGAACAATCATCTTGCCAGCTGAACTTCCTGAGGGGGTCGGGGAAGGAAAAGGAGAGCAAAATATGTTCGATGTGTTACAGCGTTTTGGCCCAACAAATACTCTCATCGATTACTTATTACAAAACGGTTGCCGTCCCGGTGAACAACGCGCCTTCATGATCGCTCAGCTTATGCAAAAATACCGATTAATTGTCGTTGGCGCACAAATGCAAAACATAGTTGAATTAGCGGGTCTTGAAACAGCACCTAGCATCTCTCATGCAATAAAGATGATAGAAATCAGTTCACCTAAAGTGTTGCTGGTGCCTCATGCTATCAAGACGATACCTGTTCCCACTACTTTATCCACATTTCATTAGGTATTTGCATTGAAGATATGGGCAATCTCCCATTCGGCATTGGATAAAGAGGCATCATCTTCATCAAGAGGTTGGCGGCGTAATTCACAGCTTGCGATATGCCATTCCAATTCTGTAAAGTTTTGTTGTAAGTAGGCGATTAATTTAGGAAACAATGCAGCTGGAACATTAGACGAAATAAGTAATATTGGGTGAAAAACAGTATTGGCGGTTGGTTCAACAGTAATCAAAGGTGCTAGCAGCTTCACTAATCGGTTCTGAGCCGCTTTCAACGCCTCATCGTTTGCCAACTGCCAACCAGCCACATAGGTTTGTTCACCTATCACATTACAATAAACACGCATCAATGCTGTTTGAATAGGTAAGTTATTCTTACACCAACGGGCGATAGTATCAATAACCACATCCTCCGTTTTTGTCTGAAAGTCAACTTGCCAAATCATATTAGACTCAACATGTGCTGAATCAAGGCCAATCTCGCGCACAGCGGCATCAATAACTGACTGAATATGTGGTGGAGGGCTCACTGTCACACGATAACGATACTGTATACGAGTTGGAGTTACCTCTTTTTGAGAAGCATTCTCTTCATCACTTGAAGTAGGCTCGCTGAGCGTTGATGCAGCCTTTACCGTTTGCGGCTTCATTGCATCAAGCTGTTTGAGCAAATCTTGCGTGCCGGTATCGCTAGTATCTTCTTCTAAATCATCATCTAACGAATCTAATACTGACTGCGTATTTGGATCAAGTTCAGAATCATTATCCGATGTTGGTTTATCTGATTCAGAAGGTGGCAATTGATTAGGCATCACTTTATCCTTTTGCTTTAAGATCACCAAAATGAATGAGTTGAATATTATATCGCTCAATCACTTCTCTTGTGGTGGGATGCGTTAGTACTGCTAGTTCCTGTGCACGAGCTGCAGGAGCACTATTCAACGGATCATTAAACTGTGCAGGATGACACATCAACTCGGTCGGTCGTTCTTCATCTACTAACACTAAAAGTGTTAACAAATCCCCCAGAGTGATATTTTTCCCACTAAAACCTGTTTCTAAGCGCGCGGGCATATACGGTGGAGGATCAGCTTCTGAGAGAATTGTTTTTAACATATCGATCAAGCCTTTCAGCCAATCCTGATCCATATTAGGTAGAAGTTGACTAGCTTGATGTAATAGTGAGGCATCATCTTGAGACACATCCATCACTTGCCGCAGAGGTAAATTCCCAAACTGATGCGCCAACTTTATCGTGGCTTCTAATGCGAAAGGATGTAAAAACGCTAAATGATAATGTGAGTCTAAATGTGTTGGAACACGACCGGTAAGGCTTACAAAGCGATTAATTTGAGCTTCAATCTCAGTATAGAAATCTTCTGCGCCAAAAGACATGACATGAGCTAGCCACTTCTCAATATCATAGAAGTATCCATCATCATCTACTAAGCTGCTGACCTGTGAAGGCAAAGCGATAGGTTTACCTTGAGATAAGTTAATGTGTAGTCCAATTCCTATTGTTGGTGCTTGTTCTAGAAGCTGTTCTAACCCTTCAGCAGCATAATCAAGGTTGATCATGACAGTTGTTGAGGTCACAATTCCTTTTTGATGGGCTTCAATAATCCCAACATTAGTAGCAGGACTAAAGCCAAAATCATCTGCATTAACGATTAATTGTGGCATGATGACTATTGCGTTTGTAGAGGTTCTTGCACGTTTACTTGAATCTCATCGCCTTCAATGCGCACAGGATAGCGCGCTACTGGAACCACAGCCGGAAATGTAGGCTTGCCCGTTTTTAGCTCAAATGTTGCGCCGTGTCGATCACATTCCACACGTGGATTATCTGTATCTGCATCGAGAAGTGTACCCGTTTCAGCTAAAGACTCGCCATCATGGGTACATTGATCTTCAATGGCATAATAATAATCTCCGACACGAAACACAGCTACCCACACACCATCTACTTTGGCAATAATACGCCCCAAATCAGGCAGTTCATTTACATTTGCAACAGTCACAAAAGCCATTTATGCGATCCTCTCCTTAACACACAACAACCTTAATCCCAAAAACGAAAAGCATGATAGCCTTGCGAGATTTGCCAAGGCTCTACTCCTAATTGATCGGACATACGATCTGCCTGCTCAACGAGGGTACGTGCAGGATGAAAACCTGTCCCATTATCTGGTATCCAAAACATCAAAATAATAATCAAAAAGCCAATACTACCAAAACTACGTAATTGAAAAGCAAGATCATCGGGCAAAAAGGGTTCTATGATACCAAAACCATCAAGCGGTGGTATTGGCAACAAGTTGAGTACTATAGCGATTCCTTGTAGCCAAACCAAAAAAGCTAAAGAAGACCATTGTACTTGGTGTTCAAAATAGCGTTCCCATGTAACATAACCCGACCAGAAAGGTGTGGCAAAAATAATCATACAAATAAGTGTGGCAATAGGCCCCGCTGCTGAAACATAGCTATTCCAAATTTTGCTACGCAAGCGATGTCGTTCAATGTATACAGCTCCACCGGGCAAACCAATACCACCAATTGCTAAGAAAAATAATGGTAAGCCAATGCTGAGTAATGGGTGTGTATATTTCAAAGGGTTTAAGGTCAAATACCCTTTTTCAACAACCGTATGGTCTCCTCCCCAATAAGCAACAAGTGCATGAGCAAATTCATGCATCACCAGCGAAACCACCCAGCCACCCACAACAATCACTATTGCAATTGTAATTGCAGGGGCCACCATCGCACCGTATAAAACAGCGGTCAAAACACCTAGCCCAATATAGATGGGTAAGTTGGGATTTTGTGGAGTTGACGTTTTTGCCCGCTGCGGACGCAGATGAGGTGGAACATCGCGCAAATTATCACGTCGTTGTTGGGATTTTTTGGTCTTTCCGCCGATGCTATCAATAGAAATCACCTTCCCATCAGATGCATAACGTTGTACATACTCTCTAAAAGCCTTAACATTAAGCTGAGGAAACTGTGCAAGAATCGGCACTAAATACGGCTCAGGTTCCTGTAGCATTGCAGCCAAAACGTACCCGCTATTCACAACATTATATTGAGCAGCAACACGCTCTAATAACTTTGTGACTTGCGGCGAAACTCCCTTAGCTGACAAAGGCTCATCCCTTAATGCGCCCAATTCCGATTCTATCGCTTTTTTCAGAGTTGATGCATCAATACCACTGGCAGCAAGCGCTTTTTGAACTAAATCAGTCGTTAGACAGCCAATGAGAAGATGCTCCGTTCCAACAAATGGGCTATGGCGTTGTTCAGCTGAATGTTGCGCAATCTGGAGCGCTTGCTGAACATCTGCCGTTACATTTATAGCATGGCTCATTGTTGTGATTCCAAGTTATATACAGCAGATTTCAAAACCTTAAGTGATAATAGTGCACACTTAACACGACTAACACTTAGAGGGATACCGATCAAGTCTAGCACCACATCCTTATCAAGCTGTTTAATCTCATCAAGAGTTTTACCAATAATTTCTTCGCCTAGCATCGAGGCAGCAGCCTGACTAATGGCACAACCATGACCATCCCACCCCACTGCTACCACGCGATCATTCTCATCAACCCGCAATGTAATCTCTAAAGTATCACCGCATAGGGGATTTTCATCACTTGCATGAAAATCATAAGGATCAAGTAATTTCCAATTGCGGGGGTTTCGATGATGATCAAGAATATTTTCTTGGTAAATATCCATCGCCTTTACCTTCGCTCTTACAAAAAACGTTGTCGAGCAACCTGTAAACAGGCTATTAGTGTATCAACTTCTTCTCGTGTTGAATAGAGATAAAAGCTCGCTCTCACACTAGCATGAATGCACAGCACCTCACGATGCAAGGGCATTGCACAATGATGTCCAGCCCGCACAGCCACGCCTTCATAATCTAAAATTTGTGCCAAATCATGCGGATGAACACCTTCTAAAGTAAATGTCGCGACCCCAGATGCATATGGTGGCGCAGGATTATAACACTGTACACCCTCTACTTCTGCTAAGCGTTCACGCGCATAAACCCCAAGTTCAGCTTCATGTTGATGAATAGCTTCCATACCAATGCCTTGTAAATAATCAACAGCAGCGCCTAGCCCAATGGCTTCAGCAATTGCTGGTGTACCGGCTTCAAATTTATAGGGCAAATCATTCCATGTAGCACCTTCAAGTGTCACACGCGCGATCATATCACCACCGCCCTGCCATGGTGGCATTGCCTCTAATAAGTGTCGCTTACCATATAATATACCGATGCCTGTTGGCCCACACATCTTATGGCCACTAAAAGCATAAAAATCAACATCTAATGCTTGAACATCAACGGGTAAATGTGGGACGCTCTGTGCTCCGTCAACAATAGCAATAGCACCAAAAGCGTGTGCACGCTCAATAATATGCTCAACAGGGTTGATAGTCCCTAAGACGTTACTCACATGACCAACACTAACGGCTTTGACATTACCTTCAGACAGAATGCGTTCAAACACCTCTAGGTCTAGAAGATAATCAGATGTCACAGGAATGTATTTAATTTGGAAGCCTTTTTCTGCCGCTAAAATTTGCCAAGGCACAATGTTCGCATGATGTTCCATCGCCGTAAGAACGACAACATTACCATTCTCTAAATTTTGTCTTCCCCAAGTTTGAACAATGAGATTAATACTGCCAGTAGTATTAGAAGTGAAAATGATTTCTTCCCGTTGTTCAGCATTAATGAAAGACTTCACCTTATCGCGTGCAGCTTCATAGGCATGAGTAGCCGCTTCGCTTAATGCATAAATACCCCGATGAACGTTTGCATGTTGCGTTCGATAATAATTCGTCATCGCATCAATAACGACACTGGGCTTTTGACTACTTGCTGCACTGTCTAAAAATACAAGCGGTTTGCCGCTGGGATGTGGTTGGCTTAATATTGGGAAATCTTGACGAATCCGCGCTACATCATACATTTATTTATCTCCCTGATAAGTTTGGCGAGCAAAGTGCTTTAAAAGGCGAATAATCCCCATCATCCCCGCACCTTTTCCCATTGAAACATTGCGGCCAAAAAGTTCAAAAACTAAGGTCTCAGGAATCCGTTCAATAGTTTCTAAACTTGCCCCATTAAAGGATTCACTTAGAATTGCACTCAAAGCACGCGATGAAACCCCCTGTGGATTTTCAACTGCGATATAGAAATTAATGCCACCATTATCAGCTTTTTCAGTGAAAACATATACATCTGATTCACACTCAACAACGCGATGAGATTCAGGGTATGGGCGCGTTGCGATATGTTCTGGCACACCTTGAAACCGATCACTATAGTCTAAAAGAAGCTCATGGCGTTCACTTGTAGAAGATTCATTGATGATTTCTAAGATTTCATGCAATTCTTCTGGATATTGGCTAAGGTCTGTCATACTTCATTACTCTCTTTTAAAGAAACAAATACCCATCAATTTTGATGGGTATTTTCTTACAGCAACGTTTATTTCTCAATCGGAACGCCGACTAAGTTGCCCCATTCAGTCCAACTACCATCATAGTTGCGAACGTTGTTATAACCCAATAGATAGGTGAGCACAAACCATGTATGCGAAGAACGCTCGCCTATACGGCAGTAAGTGATAATGTCCTGATCAGGGCTAAAACCATTTTCTTGCTCATAAAGAGCTCGTAATTCTTCTAATGATTTGAAGGTACCATCGTCATTCGCCGCTTTGCTCCAAGGGATATTCTTAGCACCGGGAATATGTCCACCACGCAAAGAACCTTCTTGTGGATAATCGGGCATATGTAATAATTCACCACGAAACTCACCGGGACTTCTTACGTCAATCAAAGCGCCGTGTGAATTTACATGCGCGAGCACCTGATCACGGAAAGCTCGCACTTTATAATCTGTGCGCGCTTGCGCCTTATATTCAGTACGAGGATAAGAAGGCACTTCACGAGTGAGTTCGCGGCCTTCAAGCTCCCATTTTTTGCGCCCACCGTTCATCACAGCAGCTTTGGTGTGGCCAAATAATTGGAACACCCAAAAAGCATAAGTTGCCCACCAATTGTTTTTATCACCGTAAAATACAACAAAAGTATCATTACTGATCCCATTTCGTGACATCAATTCCTCAAATTGTTCTTTGCTAAGATAGTCACGACGAACGGCATCATTGAGATCACTTACCCAGTCAATTTGTACTGCACCGGGTATATGACCAGAACTATAGAGCAAAGGATCCTCATTTGACTCAACAATCCGCACATCTGGATCGTTTAGGTGTTCAGCGACCCAATCAGTACTGACCAATGCTTCAGGACGTGCATAATTTTGTGTACTCATGCAAGTTCTCTCCTGCATTTGATTAAGAAAAGAATACGTTGTGTGTTGTGTGTTCATTGCAGGTTGCAAGAACAGAGTTATTATGCTAAGCATTCCCTATTCTTGGCAACCTACGGATATAGAATTACAGAGACTCGTGTTTTCCTAAAAGTTTGGCATCCACATCAGCAAGCAGGCGGTTTTGCACTTCTTCAAATGGAATACGCTCTAGCACATCCCAGAAATATCCATTGATAAAAAGCCGTTCCGCTTCAATACGAGGCACACCGCGCGTCATCAAGTAGAAAATATACTGTTCTTCCATCTTGCCCACCGTAGCCGCATGGGTACAACGGACATCATCTGCTTCAATCTCCAAGCCGGGTATGCTATCAGCACGCGCTGTACTGCTCACTAGCATATTGTTATTCGCTTGGAAACCATCAGATTTAATAGCGCCCGGCATCACTCGAATCATGCCACGCCAAACACTATGCGCATGATCTTTGAGTACAGCCTTGAACAGCAAGTCGCTAGTTGTATGAGGCACATTGTGCACTTGCAAGGTATCATGATCGAGAAGCTGATCGCCATCAGCAAAGAACATGCCGCTCATACGCCCCCATGCACCTTGTCCATCAAGCGAAATTTGCATGAAGTTTTTCGTAAGCTGTGACCCCATTGAGCCAACGACCCAATCTAAACGCCCATCACGCTCTACGTGTCCGCGTCCATGACTGAAATCGTAAAAATTGTGTCCCCACTTTTGCAAGCTGACATATTTCAGATCAGCCCCTTTACCAACCAACAATTCAGTGCCACCAATATAGCTACTATGCGCTTCACCCTCTGTAGACAAATATTCCTGCAGCACTGTAACTTCAGCGCCATCATCAACAACAATCAAAACATGTCCTAATGAGGCACCGTTTCCCGTGTTATAAAAGATGCTATGCAAAGGCAAGGCA
This sequence comes from Chloroflexota bacterium, assembly GCA_003697365.1. Classification (GTDB taxonomy): domain Bacteria; phylum Chloroflexota; class Anaerolineae; order Aggregatilineales; family J027; genus J027. The sequence continues at coordinate 10,569 of RFGP01000042.1, forward strand.
ACTTTTACATTGCGTGGCACATAAACAAACAAACCATGCGTCCATGCTGCAACGTGTAAAGCAGCAAATTTGCCCTCTTCAGGACGAACAGCCTTTTGGAATAGGTATTTCTGCACTAAATCAGGATATTGGGCTACTGCCGTATGTAAGTCAGTGCAAATAACACCTTGTGTATCAAGTTGTTCATTAAGTTCTTGGTGGGCAAGCGCACTATCTACCCACGCCAAGAGTGCACCTTGTTCTTCACCAATCAATGGGGCACGATTTTCGGCAGGAATTAAATTTACGTCAGGATTTTCTGTTACAAAGATATGACCTGCTTGATCCCAATTGATGCTTCGGTAGTCTGTTCGTCGCCAAGACTCATCTCGCAATGTAGGCATTGGCGTTTGTTCATAGATTTCCCATGCAGCTTGTCGCATTTCAATTAACCAATTCGGTTCATTATTGGCTTCAGCACGGGCTATAATATCGTCCCAATGAATTGGGGGCGCTATATATTCACGTCGGCGCACAGTTAAACTCGCCACAGTTCCTCCTTCATTTGTCATCAAAAATGGTGAAAAAGGGGCTTATGAGTATATTTCAGCCCCTAAATGTTCAAGTTTTAAGGTTCAAAAAGCCTAACCAACAGACCCCTCTAGTTGAATTTCGACAAGTCGGCGCAGTTCTAGAGAGAATTCAGCTGGCAATTCACGCGCCAATGGTTCAATAAAGCCATTAACAACCATTGCATTAGCTTCTGCTTCGCTGAGGCCACGGCTCATCAAGTAAAAGAGCTGCTCTTCGCCTACTTTGCTCACGCTTGCTTCATGCCCAATAATGACATCATCTTCTTCAATCTCAATATAGGGATAAGTATCAGAGCGTGAAGTAGGATCAAGCAAGAGCGCGTCACAAACAACGTTGCTACGCACATCATGGGCCCCTTTATGAACCTTCAATAGGCCCCGATAGCTACCGCGCCCTGTTCCCTTAGAAATTGACTTGCTGATAATACGGCTCGTTGTATGGGGCGCAGCATGTACGATCTTTCCTCCTGCGTCTTGGTGTTGTCCATCGCCAGCAAAAGCGATGCTCAAAACTTCACCATGTGCGCCGGGTTCCATTAAGTGAACAGCAGGATACTTCATAGTAACCTTTGAACCCAGATTCGCATCTACCCATTCCATTGTCGCGTTACGATAGGCGACAGCGCGCTTCGTGACAAGGTTATACACGTTATTAGACCAATTCTGAATTGTCGTATAACGACAGCGCCCACCTTCTTTAACGATAATTTCCACAACAGCGCTATGCAAACTATCACGTGACCAAATTGGTGCAGTACAACCCTCTACATAATGAACAAAAGCGCCTTCATCAACAATGATGAGCGTACGTTCAAACTGCCCCACGCTTTCTGCGTTAATGCGGAAGTAGGCTTGCAATGGAAGTTCGATATGCACGCCTTTGGGAACGTAAATAAAACTGCCACCAGACCAAACAGCCGTATTTAAGGCAGCGAATTTATTATCATTGTAAGGAATGATAGTTCCGAAGTATTCGCGCACCAATTCAGGATATTCACGCAATCCCGAATCCATATCTAAGAAGATGACACCTTTCCGCTCTAAATCTTCACGGATACGGTGATATACAACCTCAGATTCATATTGCGCCCCCACCCCACTCAAGAACTTCTGCTCAGCCTCTGGAATGCCAAGCCGATCAAACGTATTCTTGATTTCAGGAGGAACTTCATTCCAATCGCTTTGCTGGCGATCCACGGCACGCATATAATAGCGAATGCGATCAAAATCAATGCCACTGAGATCAGCCCCCCAATTGGGCATGGGCTTCTTCATAAAAGCATGATATGCCTTGACGCGCAGTGAAGTCATCCATTCGGGTTCACCCTTAAGGGCACTAATCCAACGCACGATTTCTTCATTTAAGCCAGCAGGGCTTTTGATTGCATAAAACTCTTCGGGATCGTGAAAGCCATACTTTTCGAGATATTCCTCGTTTATATGGCGTAATGCTTGCTCTTCAGCAGTCAAACGCTCAGACATAATAAATGCCCCATTTCTCTAAAATTTAGCTTACTAATCTTCAGTCGCCTCAATACCGTATTTTTCAAAGAATGGACGGTATCCATGCAGTTCTAATTCTTCAGCGAGTTCTGGCCCACCGCTTTCGACAATACGACCATCCATCATCATATGAACAAATTGTGGCTGCAAATACTCCAACATGCGCTTATAGTGTGTGATGATCAGAATACCTAAGTTAGGGCCTTTCAGTTTATTAACTCCTTCAGCCACAACACGTAATGCATCAATATCTAAGCCGGAGTCAGTCTCGTCTAAAATACCGATCTTAGGTTCAAGGGTTGCAAGTTGTAGAACTTCGTTACGCTTCTTCTCGCCACCAGAAAAACCTTCATTCAAATAGCGTCCTGCGAATTTATGATCAATGCCTAGCAAATCCATCTTCTCTTTCAGGAGACGACGAAATTCGGGGATGGAAATACCGGGCGAATCAGGGTCTTCTGCTTTCATACGCGCATTAATAGCAGAACGCAAAAAGTTAGCTACAGTTACCCCCGGCACTGAAACAGGATATTGAAACGCGAGGAACAGCCCTAAGCGACTACGTTCATCAGCCTCAAGCTCAAGGATGTCAATACCATCAAAAATAACTTCACCACGATCAACTGTATAGGCGGGGTGTCCCATCAACGCATACGCCAGCGTACTCTTACCTGATCCATTTGGCCCCATAAGTGCATGGGTTTCACCTTGAGAAATAGTTAGGTTAACGCCCTTCAAAATAGGGTTACCATCAATGCTGACGTGTAAATCTCGGATTTCTAGGGTTGCGGCCATTCTACTCTCCTACCCGCATTATGCTTGACAAATTTAGCTAAAACTATAGTGGGAAAATTTAGGATGCGACATTGGTTATTTATAGGTTCCTAATTTCAAGGGCATTATAGCACGCACTCTACCTAAAATCAATAAAACAAATATCCATTTACATAATTCTTATCTTCCGCTTCAGAAGCCAGTTCCTGCGTCATCACCAATTCTAAAAGTTTAATTAATGAAAAAAAGATTGGAATAATTGACAGATCATGCACTTAGGTGTAGGATCATCTACGATATAGTAAACAGGAGAGAGAATGCCGTTTGCTATAACAA
>RFGP01000006.1 GCA_003697365.1 Chloroflexota bacterium
CTCTTGTGCGTTGAAGCTGGCCCCCTCTGCTACAACAACTAAAGCATGTGTTTTTCCACGTTCATATGCGTTTAGTAATTCGTGCGCAACATCATCAGCACTTATTTCGATTTCTGGAATAAGAATAGCTTCTGCACCACCTGCAATGCCCGCCATGAGCGCTAAGTACCCACAGTCACGCCCCATCACTTCTACAAGAAAAGCTCGCCGATGCGAAGAAGCTGTTACTTTTAGGCGATCGATCGCTTCAACCGCAATGTTCAAAGCAGTATCTACACCTATTGTAATGTCAGAACCCAAAAGATCGTTATCAATAGTTGAAGCGACACCAATGACAGGAAAACCCATTTGATGCAGAGCATTAGCCCCTGTTTGAGAGCCGTTCCCACCTATAACAATTAGGGCATCGATGCCGTGTTGTTCAAAGTTCGAGATGGCTCTTTCGCGACCTTCGATTGTCTTAAATTCTGGAGCACGAGCGCTACCGAGTATAGTGCCGCCCTTTTGGATAATACCACCCACATCTCTAGCAGTCAGTGGCACTATATGACCTTCAACACAACCCTTATAACCGTATTGCACTCCGAACATTTCCCAACCTTCATGAATACCACATCGCACAATAGCACGGATAGCGGCATTCATACCGGGTGCATCTCCACCACTTGTTAATATGGCTACTCTTTTCATTGATTTGATTTTCACCTCCTGATTTATGCTGATGACTTAGTCTATTCAAAATACTACCCAAAAAAGACGGTTTAGTGATTTAATGATAGAATACGAACATAATCTATAAGTGAGGAGCAATTTGGGTGAATATAGAAATACTATATAGCAATCCAACCATTCCACATGGCCAACAAAGGCAAATTTACGTATTAGTCCGCCTGCAAACAGATGCTGATTTAGAAAATGAGCAACAACGTCTGCCACTTAATCTGAGTGTTGTTTTGGATCGTAGTGGATCAATGGCGGGCAATAAATTAGATTATGTAAAGCAAGCTGCTCAGTTTTTAGTACAGCACCTCACCCATAAAGATCGACTTAGTATTGTATCGTATAACGATCATGTAACGACTAACCTTTCCTCACAAAATGTTGATAACAAAACACACATTGCACAAATAATTGCCAAGCTAAATGCCGGTGGAACTACTAACCTTAGCGGTGGTTGGTTAGAGGGTTGTCAACATATTGCAGCTTATCAAAGAGAATATCAAATTAATCGTGTTTTGTTATTGACCGATGGATTAGCAAATCAAGGCATCACGGATGTTGATCGTTTAACTGAAATTGCGCGTCAAAAACGCGAGAGTGGTATTACCACTACGACAATGGGGGTCGGGATGGATTTTAACGAAGACCTTCTTGTACGTATGGCGGCTGAAGGTGGTGGGGCTTTTTATTTTATTGATAGTCCAGAACGAACTCCACAAATTTTCGCAGAAGAGTTGACCGACTTACTCACAGTAGTGGCGCAAAACATTAACATACGTTTTATTCCAACATCTGCTGTACAGAATTATCATCAGCTTAATACTTATGTTACTGAAGATGAAATTGCTGCCCAGTTATTTCGGGTGGGCGATCTCTATGTTGGCGATCAAAGAGAGCTACTTCTAGAACTTATAGTCGTTCCACAAATTAAATTGGAGAGGCTGTCCTTAGGCACTCTTGAAATTATGTATGATGAGGTAGATGAAAATACAACGAGGCATCACTCTTTGGAATATGAATTAAGCGTTGAGGTAGTAGATGCTGAACTGTATCAGGAACACCCTAACGCTGATGTCTTAAAGGAAGTTCTATTATTAGAAGCGGCGAGAGCTCGTGAAAAAGCGGTGCGTGAAGCCGATCGGGGTAATTTCTCTGCAGCACAGGCTCTGCTTTCTGCTGCGGCAGATCGCATTCAGAACAGCCCATACTTTGAAGACCCTAATCTTATGGCGGAGCATAATATGCTACGTGAAGAAGCTGTAGATATGGAAATAGGGTCAGCGCGTTATGATGCATATTCTCGTAAATCTTCTACAACAAAGGTTTATTATTCTACCCATCGTGGACGTAAAATGAGGGAAGAGACGATTTTAGTGCACGGCAGGATGAGAGCCGCGCGTCCAGCGATTGAACGAAAGCGTTCTACGCCTCGTGTAATACGTTGGAAGCGTGAGAAGTTAGTACTTGATATGCCTATCCTAAGAATCGGACGCTTGACAACTAATGACATTGTTATTCCTGAAAATGAGGTTTCAGAGAGGCATTGTCAAATTATCAAGCAGGGTGATGACTACTATCTTGAAGACCTTGGCAGCTCTAATGGTACATTTGCAAATGGCGGAAAAGTAGAGGGGCTGTTTAGGTTAAGTTCAGGAGATGTTGTGACAGTTGGTTCTTGGCTATTTATGTTTGATTAGTGAATTAGATGGGGAGATTCTCCCCTATTTTTTATTGCGAAAATTACTCGTGATAATGTGCCTTATCACTGGGTAATTGACGGCAAGCTAAGGCAGCCGAAATGGTCAATTGCCTTGCCGAGTGAAGTCGGCAACTCGTCGCAGGCTAGAGCAGATGATA
>RFGP01000043.1 GCA_003697365.1 Chloroflexota bacterium
GGCCCTCGTTTAGGCATAGGCTTAGACCCGACAAACACGCCATTAACGCAAGAAGATCGTATCGCTACACAAGCTCAATCGACGGCCTTGTGGGTCAATGCTACTGAAAGAGCTAGCTTATCTGATCAATTAAATCAGTCTGAAGCACTTTTAAGGGAACAAAATTTAAGTGCGACAGCAGAAGCGGAAAGGTTTAATCGACTTAGTAGCACAGCAACAGCTGATAGTATTACGGTTGCAACGCTTGATGCTCAATTAAACAACTATATTGCAACAGCAACCTTTAGTGCCGAGCAAATTAATAATATGTTGAACTTAAATCAGGCACTTGTGACTGAGCGTGAGTCCTTAATCATGACAGCAACAGCTGATGCCAACCAAAACGCGACAGCTGCAGCATACATTGATGAGTTGAACGCTACAATTGAGGAAAATAAGGCGACTATATCAGCTCTTGAAAAAATGTTAGCAACCACAGAATATAATCTACAATCAGTGGCGGCAACAGCAACTACACAAGCAATTTATGTAAGCACCCTAGAGGCGGAATATCTGCCGACACCAACGCCTATACCAACTGTGACCCCTAATCCTTATATTTTTGGCAAGCAAGAATAAAACCTCTCTTTTCAAGTCAAAAAAAGAAACCTCTCAACAAACTTGTAAGTTAAAGAGAGGTTTCTTTTTTATAGCTCTTATAAGAAGAGTTACTGACTTATTGTAGACGACCGCGCAAATCGTTTAGGCTGGTTCTTACGCTGCCATCTACAACTTTATCACCAGAGCGTAGAATGAGACCACCTAAAATGTTGGGATCAACCCGTGTGGTGACTGTGTTTGCGCCGGTTTCTTTCTTAATGCGCTCAATCTCTTTATCTGTGAGGGGCAGGGCGCTGATAACTTCTACCTCATTACCCAAATTCTTCACATTTGCTGGCGCAGCAGAGAAGAAGTCATTTACAATGGCTTCTTGTTTCTTTTCATCCATTGATTCACCAATCAAACGATTAGCGGCAGCAATGGCTAAGGAAACGACTTGGCTGCGCATATCAGCGAGCAATTGATCGCGTTCTGATTCTGCTTGCCGACGTGCTTCGGCACGAATTTCTTCGGCTTCACGAGTGGCTTCTTGTTGAATTTCCTTGACGGCTTCTTCTGCACGTTCGCGCGCTTCAGCTACGATTTTTTGTGCTTCAGCACGAGCTTGATTAATAATGCCTTGGGCTTCAGCTTCTGCATTTGCACGAGCTTCACTTGCGATCCGTGCGTCTTCCAACCCGCGCTCGATCGTCTCACGACGTTTTTCGAGCAATTCAACAAACTTACCCCATAATCCAGCGCGCAAGGCAACATAGATAATGGCAACGTTGAAGACTTGGAAGAGAAGAAACCCTAGATTAATACCTAATGCTTCCATTTGGTTGCTTCCTCCTTAAATCGCGACTAGGGTTCGTTATCTAATCGCGTTGACTAGATAACGAACAAGATAATAAGCGCGACCACAAGGGCGTAAATTGCAACGGCTTCAGCAAATGCAATACCCAAAATCATGTTTGTTTGAATATCATTCGCAGCATCTGGGTTACGACCAATTGCTTCCAAAGCACCTTGTACGAGTAAGCCGATGCCTAAGCCCGGGCCAATGGCGCTTACCATAGCCAGACCAGCACCAATTGCTTTTAATCCTGTAGATAATGCTTCGTTTTCCATTATTACTCCTTATGTTGAATTTGTAGCTTGTGTTTGATGTTAAAGACTAAGCAAACCTAATGATGTGCTGTCATAGCGATCTTGATCAGCGAGAGCGGCAAAATAAAGAGTACATAGGCTTGAATGACACCCACAAATAACTCTAAAGCTAATACCGCTACAGGAATGACTGAACCCGCTAAGAACAACACGACAATGAGTAAGATACCACCAGCAAACATCACGCCAAAAAGACGGAATGAAAAGCTGAGAACTTTCGATAACTCGGAGATGATTTCAAGTAAGCCCACCACAAAGTCCATGACTTTCCCATTGCCTAAGGCAGGTAGGTTGATGAACTTCGTGAAGTAGCTGAGCCCAAGTTTTTGGATACCAAAGTATTGCACGAAGAACATTGCAAATAATGACATTGCAAATGTGAAGTTCAAATCTGTAGAAGCGCCACGCAAAAATGGAGCAACAACAAGGTTGTCAATCACATTTTCAACGTTTTCTTCGCCAACAAGCTCAGCTTCATGTTGCAGCTCAGCGTTTACTTCTTCAAATTCGTGCGCATACTTTTCGTAGCCCAAATACTTGTATTCACAGGCTTCATATCCCAATTCAGTCGCACGTGTGCCTGCATTAAAAGTGGAATCAACTTTTAAGAAGGTCACAAATGGTACTTCATGGGCTTCTTGTCCGCCTTCCTCAAAAATAGTTGGTACACCATGAATCGGGTAACCCGCCATCGTAACGAGTTCATCCGCAGCTGCACAGTGTAATACGCCAACGCTCTCATAGCCGGGGATGATCTTCATCCAGTTCGCCACAAGGACGACTAAAAAGAGCGTTGAAACAACCGGGAAGACTTTCTTGGCATCAGCAGCGCCAACAACTTGCTTGGTTTGGTTGTATAAGAACTCGAAGACGAGTTCAAAACCATTTTGAAAACCGCTGGGGATTTCTTGCAAGTTGCGTAGGCTATAGCCAATTAAAATGATCACTACATCTACGAGCAACAACGCCCAAATTGTGTTGGGTATGTCGCCCAAAAATGTCCCTTTATTTAAGGGTTCGCCGAACACGGTGATAACAGGTACTGCGGGAGCAATACCTAATGACGTGAACAGCATAATAGGCCCCACGCACACCAAGCCGACGAATGCAATAAAGGCGAGAAGGTACACTAGACCGCGCATCGCAGCTGGATTCACGCCCGCATCATCATGATGTGCATGTCCGTGCTCATCGCTCATGCTGTTACTCCTTTCTTATGATAGTTCAACAAATGCTCCTCCAGATTTTAGGTGACGATTAATCTATACTTAATCAGTGCCGTATTGCCGTTTCTCGATGAGTTTTACTGTACGCACAATGACATTGGCCATAATCACCAAGCTGGCTGGCACACTGATTACAATGCATATGATGCTAAAAAGAGAATCGGTGTGTAGCTGGCTATCTAAGAACACTCCCAATAAAAGTCCTATAATGACAATACCAATACCAACACATCCACCTAAGCCAGCTATGGCGGCAAGACTCATATTAATGATGTAGTCCAGCCATTTTTTTGACATGTTAACAACCGATTGTGTTAACCGTCACAAACATACCTTGAACCTCTAAACTTGTCAAAAATTTGTTCAAAACTTCTTGACTTTGGATTATTTGGTGACGGTTGGCAAACAAAAACGCAGTGATTTTACCACTGCGTCAGTTGTTTGCAATACATGATTGCCATTTTGCCAAACTTTAACCTTCATTTTCGGTTTTATGAGCGGCAATAATAGGTTCAGCAAGGTGGCTTGGCAAGCGCTCATAACCGCTAAATTCCATTGTAAACACACCGCGCCCACCTGTCATTGAGCGTAAGTCGTTACTGTAACGTTGTATTTCAGATAAAGGTACTTGGGCTTTTACAACGCTACGTCCGCCGATAGTATCCATTCCTAAGATACGCCCGCGCCGTGAGGTAAGGTCGCTGATAATATCCCCCATGTTCGCTTCTGGAATGATAACCTCAACCGTCATAATGGGTTCAAGTAATGCAGGCCCAGCTTTCATAAAGGCTTCACGGAATGCACCGCGCCCTGCAATTTGGAAGGCTATATCTTTAGAATCTACGGGATGTTCTTTACCATCATATACAACGGCTTTTACACCCACAACTGGATACCCTGCGAGTACACCTTCTTCTAGAACCGAACGCACCCCTTTTTCAGTGCTTTGTACGAATGGGGCCGAAATTGCCCCCCCAAAGATTTCGCTTTCAAATTGGAATGGCTCGTCGGGGGAGATCGGTTCAATGCGCAATGAAACTTCCCCAAATTGTCCTGCACCGCCGGATTGTTTCTTATGGCGGTAGGTTGCTGAGGCCGTTTTAGTGATTGTTTCACGATAGGGCACTTTAGGAACACTAATTTCAAGGCCACAGCCCAGACGTTCAGCGCGTTTAATTGCTACGTCAATATGCATACTTCCCATGCCAGCAAGGATGGTTTCTTTGGTTGCTGGGTCGTTATACCAGTGTAGCGTTTGATCCGCATCTGTAAGCATTGTTAAAACAGACCCCATCTTAGTACTGTCGCTTTGTGTTTTGGGATGAAGTGCCACTGCGTATACAGGTTGGCTAAAGGTGGGGGGTAAAATAATACGATTGAAGTCTTTTGTAGTTAAAGTATCACCTGTGCGCGTATTTTTGAGCTTTGCTACGGCACCAATATCACCGGCATGAAGCTCATCAACTGGCACTTGCTCTTTGCCGCGCACTAATAGAAGCTGTGTTAAACGCTCTTCTGTCTGGGTATTAGGATTCCATACTGTAGCATTTGACTTTAATGAGCCAGAAAAGATGCGGAAGTAGGTAATAGTGCCAAATTTATCTGTATAACTTTTGAATACATAAGCCGCGAGGGGGCCATCGTCACGCTGGGGTGGGTTTAGGAATTCTATTTCTTCTGAATCAAGGCTTTCTTTAACACCCACACGTCGCCCAGAAGCCGCTTGAACATATACCGTTAAGGCTTCAAGTAGGGTGCGCACACCGATTTCACCACTGGTCACAAAAACAGGAACAGTCAACAGATCAGCATTGCGCGCCGCTTTGCGCATTCCATCCCGAATTTCATCAATACTGAGTGTTCCTGTAGAAAAGTATTTTTCAATATAATCATCATCTGCTTCAGCGGCAGCTTCAACCACTGCTAAATGGGCTTCTTCTAAAAGTTCGACCATTTCTGCCGGTGGCTCATCAGGGGTTTCGCCGCGTCCATAATAAGCCTTTTGCGTAACAGCGCCTAACACCCCTCTGAATTGTTCTTGTTCACCGATTGGAAGCGTAATAGGTATAAATTTGTGATCATCGAAACGCTCGCGTAGTTGTTGAAGCGTGCGGTTGAAGTCAGCATTTTCACGATCAACACGATTAATACAGACAAGCACAGGTTGGTTAAAATTTTTGGCAAATTGAAAAGCGATTTCTGTGCCTACTTCTGGGCCAGATACAGCGTCTACGACAACAAGCACTGCATCGCTAACACGAATTGCCTGTTGAATTTCACCTTGAAAGTCAGTGAAGCCGGGTGTGTCTATTAAGTTAATTTTGCAATCGCTAAACACAATTGGTACAACAGCATTACTAATGCTAATTTGACGTTCTCGCTCTTCTTCGTCAAAGTCAGATACTGTTGTGCCGTCTGTTACACTACCCATGCGTTTTGTTACGCCGGTCAAATAGAGCATGGTTTCGACTAATGTTGTCTTTCCAGAACCCTGATGACCGGCGATTGCTACATTTCTAATCTGTTCAGATGGATATGCCTTCATAGCTAGATCAACCCTAACGTTTAATATTTGAATGTAAAATGTGCAGATTTTGTGTGAACTCTTTGAAGTAAAGTTCCACACGTTAATAATATGTAATCAGGATTTTACTTTATTGGCATGGCATCGTCAAAACGATACGATAAATTTTGCAAAAAAAGTGAGTATTTGCTGTTAGAACTGCGACGGTTGTTAGCAAAATGAGCCAGTGAGTATCATTATTCTTTTATTCCCCAGTGCACAGCAACAGTCCCCAACATCATTTTTTTATAGCCGACAGATTTGAATCCCGCTGCGCGCATTTTTTCAGCTAGTTCTTCGGCAGTTTTAAAGTTTAATGTACTCCCTGATAGATAACGATATGCGCTAGGTTCTCCGGTGATAATACGCCCTAATAGTGGGACAACCAGCTTGAAGTAGAGCGTGATAAATGGCTTTAGGATTGGATTAGTGGGGGGGGTGGTATCTAAGGTTACAATGCGCCCACCAACTTTTAGAATACGATATTGTTCTCGCAAAGCCTGATCAATATCTGGAACGTTACGAAATAGGAAACCACTAACAACCGCATCGAAATCGTTGTCAGGAAGAGGCAGTGTTAGTGCATTAGCACCCAACCATGCCACTGATGAACCTTGACGGCGTGTTTGTCCGACTTGCATCATGGGTAATGCAAAATCAGCGGCAATGATTTGGGCTTGCGGATATTGTCGGCGAATCTCAAAGGCAATATCTCCCGTTCCTGCTGCAATATCTAATACTCGGCTGTGATTATTTAATTGCGCTTTTTTGACGAGAAATTTACGCCATGAGCGATCTGCGCCAAAAGTCATCACACGATTCATAAGATCATAACGCCGCGCGATGCGTCCGAACATTGTCTGCACGTGCGATTTATCATCTGCTGCCATAATTTTTCTGTACCTTTATTGTCACAAAATCCCCATCATCAACCATAATAGATGAATGGGGATAGCAAAAGAATTAGAGTCTTATGAGTCTGCCCACCATCGATAATCAATATCTGGAAAAACGCGATCTAACTCCCAATACTTGGCTGCTAGATCACCATCAGGTGTGCCTGCTTCAATACTATCTACTAGGTTGCGGAAGCGTTCTAGGTGTTGGCTATAGCGTTGGATCGCATAGTTGCGTGCTTGCCCTGTTGTCACTAAAAATGGCCAATCTGAACTTTCAGCAAGTAATAGCTCCCGTGCTGCTTGATTAAGCACGCCGCGTAAATGTTCTTGTTCCCATGCATCATGATAACGATTGGCAAGAGCTGTCATCCGAGCGCTGGCTTCATGTAATGCGGGCCACATCCAACTTACTTCATGGTTATTCCAAGTGAAGTGAGTGCCGCCTGCTCCCCAACTGCCTTCTGGTAAATGGAGTACATCTGTAGGTGGGTGCTGATCAATATATTCTGTAGCTGTGACAAGATCAACAATTTCGCTTTTCGCTAAGCCGCGCAATACTTGTTTTAGCCATTCTACACCTTCAAACCACCAATGGCCGAACAATTCTGTATCATAATTACTTGCTACGATGCCATAGCCTAAACCATAGTTCCAATGTGCTTGATGAATACGCTCTACAAGCGCAACGAAATCTTGGGCATGAGTACGTACTTTATGAGCTGCCCATTCTGGGTGATATAAGTCTTTATCGCCTAAGTCAACACGGGCTCCTGTAACGCGCCAATATTGTAATCCACTGATGCCATCCTTGCGGTGAAATTCACGATAATCAAAGTCACCCGGATAACCCCAATCAGCAGACCACACACGCTGCCCTGTTTCGTTATTTCGTCCAATAACGGCGACTCCGCTATGCTCTTCAGCATTTGGCCCAGCAGTGGTGTCGCTGACATAATAAGCGTGAAAAGTGGTGGTGTTTTTATCTGATTTGGGGGCATTTGCCATTGGGACGAGATAGCGCCGTTTAATCTCGCCGTATGGCCCGATGGCTTCTCCTGCTGCGACACCTACAGGGGCACCGCCTTCAATAAGGTGTGTTTCGGTGAAAAACAGTTCTAAACCTTCTTCTGCTAAGAAATGTTCAATGCCCGGACGAATACGTCCATCTTCGGAGTAATAAGCAGGGCGATAGGCACATTCTGGTAACCAAATGGCACGTGGACGGCGGCCAAACATGCGCACATAGCTTGCTATTCCTGTTTTGAGTTGGGCACGAATTGCATTATCACTGCCAAGCAGTGGTAAATAGCCGTGTGTTGCTGCGCAAGTGATGATCTCAATATAACCTTCATCTTGTAAGCGTCGAAATGCTCCAATAATATCGCGATTGAAGCGATGATGTAATGTATCGCGTACCTTTATATAATAATCGGCATAGAATTTTGCTAGGCTTTCAAGATGTTGATGCCCAACCCACCAAGGCTTTTCTGGGAGAGGGGTATTGGAAGTAGCTGCTGTTTGAGCTGCCACAGCTTTGCGATCAACAGGCGGCAGATCACCTTCTTCAGCTTGGCTTCTTTCTACTGGCTTTGCTAGTCCTTGCTTTAGAGCCTCATTTTGCGCTTTGCTGAGCTTTTTGGCTTGTTCTGCTTCCCATAGATCACCACGAAAACGCAATATATCCTGCTGTGCACGTGCTATCTTATCTTCCAGATACTCATCTAAGTGATCAAGCACATCGCTATCAGCTAATTGTTCGCATAATACAGGGGTTAGTCCGATAGTTAATCGGAAGTTGATACCTTCTTCCTTTAAATCGTAAAGTGCATTTAAAAGGGGGATATAAGTTTCACTGGCGGCTTCATGAATCCATTCCTCTCCGTGTGGCCAACGTCCAGCCAGACGAGCATACGGAAGATGGCTATGTAGCACAAAGGTAAATGCACCAAGTGTACCCATTGCGTTTCCTTTCATAAAAAATTCTACCAAAAGTATTTATATAGCAATGATTTTAACAGCAAATAAGTTTTTTCCGAACATTAATCGAGAATGGGCTATTCTATTTGCATGACTGGTAAGTTTTCGAGAGGAGTATTCAACCTCAAATTACCACTGACAAAGACCCAACCTTGCGTACCATCCTCCAATATAACGTGTATCCATTGATTATCTTCTGTTCGTGCGGTACCAAAAACAGGCTCATTTTCTGGGATAATTGCAATGCGCGCGAATTCTGTAGAGGGTGTTTGACGCACATTCACAGCAGTTTCTGCTATTGCTATTGGTGGGAAGGCAAGCGGACGCGGATCGTTGGGTAACCCATGTAACGCAATGACGTTATTGGTAATAGTAGCCATGAGCGTCCAATCAGGAGACATTTCCGAATCTGGCGGCATCGTATATTGTCCACGTAATTGACCGCGCTGAATGTCATAGAAACGAGCAAAAAACTCTATACGAGCTGCAATAGCGCTTACTGAATCCGGAGATAGGTAAATACGATCAACACGATCACGCATGAGTAACAAGCGTTCTACTTCTCCGCTTTCGTTGATGCGCCAAATGCGACCATTGCCCGCGCTATCTAATGTGACAGCACGACTCATGTCTGGGGTAAATTGTACAGAATTGATACCCCCGCTATGGTCAGGCATTTCACCTGCTAATGTGCCACTATTACGTTCCCAAAGAAAAACACTTTTCGCTTCCCATGTAACAATGAAGCGATCGTCTGGACTAAAAGCGATATATTGTACTTGTCGGTCAAGTTCCTTAAAAAGTTCGTATTGTTGACGTGTATATTCCCACCATTGTATGCCATTTTGATCGGCAGTAGCAATCCAACGATTATCTGAAGAAAATGCAACGAGTGATACGTTATCAACGGGCAGGATGTCGATAACTTCTGCAGATAAACCATCAATTAAAATTACCCGTCCCGAAAAGTCTAGTAGGGCAAGCCGCTTACCATCAGGCGATATGGTGGCTTCAATGCCTTCAAACTTGCGAACTAAAGTACCATTTTGAGCATCATAGAATGTAAAAATATCATTGGTATCATGAGCCACCAAAAAATTCGGTGTAAAAAACAACGATAGAATGACAGACTGATTTGGGCTGGGAATAGTAAAGATGGGAATATTCCACTCATCTGAGGGAAGAGCGGCATGTACACGGAAAATACGAATAGATGTACCATTATTTCCCGTAATCGCAAGATGTTTTTCATCTAATGACCATGCAACGCTGTTTGCTCCCACTAAATAATCAGCAACACAAAAATATAATGTGCCTAATGGATCGCGTTGGGTATTAAGGTTCCAAACACAATATTGCCCATCAAAGCCTGCACTATAAAATGCTGTTCCGTGCGGTGTAAAACCGATTTTAGCAACTGTGTTAGTATGCTGTACAAGTAATGTCAATGTCTGAAGGCGCGTAGAATCCTCAGCTGTAATAGGCGTGGGGGTATCTTCTTGTGCAAACACCCATCCACTGAGCATACTTGCGAAGATAACAATACTAAGAAAGAGAGAGTGTCTTTTTTTCGTCTTCATTTTTAGTCCAATAGCCCTTAAACCAATCATTGTGATCATAACGCAAAAACCCGCCATTGGGGCGGGCTTTAATGGGCGTTAAGCTGATGATCGTCCTACTTGTTGCGGTTGACAGTACGAACTTCTTTCAAGCGAGCTTTCTTCCCACGGCGATCACGCATGTAATACAATTGAGCACGGCGCACCTTTGAGTGACGCAATACTTCGATCTTTTCGATGCGTGGGCTGTTGTACAAGAATGTACGTTCAACGCCGATACCATGTGAAGCGATACGTCGCACTGTGAAGCTCTTGTTGTTGCCACCCTTGCGTAGGCGAATCACCATACCGGGCACAATTTGAATACGCTCGCGGTTGCCCTCAACAATGCGGAGGTGAACTTTGACCTCGTCACCGGGATATAATTCAGGGAAGCCGCGATCTTCTGTGCGGTCTTCAAGTAGTTTTACCAAATCGGTCATGATGTTCGTCCTTAAAATGATCACACCATCTAGAAAATTCTAGCGGTTATAATAGTTCTATCCTGTGTGGTGAAGCGCCGCGCATTGTAACATAGGCACACATTCTTTTCAATGCTGTACAACTTTTTGAACAAAACTTTTGGAGCAGAATAATGCAACCTTCTCGTTCTAGTGCGATTCCTAAGGTCAGTGTGGAACAAATGTTTAGATTTGGCTTGAGCTTAGGCAGCATAATGATCGCTCTTGGTTATATTTGGGTTGAGCTAATTCGTGGTGACGAGGCTTTTCATGCTTGGTTTAGCGATGATTGGCAGACCATTGTTCTTGAC
>RFGP01000210.1 GCA_003697365.1 Chloroflexota bacterium
AAAGGGCGCGTGCTCGATTCACGTGCCCTTCACCATCTCCTACAGTTTTGATGCCACCCAATCCCGCCAACTGGCTGGGAACATCCACGCCAACCGCGCGATGATCAAGCCATCGAATCCGACAGGATAACGCGCGCGGGGTCGGCGTTTGTTGATGACGCGCTCAATGAGCTTTGCGACTTTTTCAGGCGGAACGGCGCGCTGCACGGCTTTTTGGTTGGTGGTCTCAATGCGATCAATCATGGCTTGATAGCGCGCTAATTTTTGCTGATCCACTTGGCTATAAACCCATTGCGCTGTCTCTTTCACGGTATCCCAAATCGGCGTGTTGACCGCGCCCGGCTCAATGACCACCACACGCACACCATCAGGAGCTACTTCTTGGCGCAAGGTGTCACTCATTGCTTCTAGCGCAAATTTCGCCATGTGATAGGGTCCATATACAGGCAACGCGATCCGCCCCGCAATGGAACTCATATTCACAATTGTACCTTGGCTTGGCGCACTAATGGCAAAAAGGCTTGGGTTACGCGCAACGTCCCATCCACCACCACTGCCATTTGCTGATGCAAAATCTCTATTGGCAACACTTCCAGCGGACAAGGGATCATCACAACAGCATTGTTCACCAACGCAAACACGCCTTCATCACCTACGCCCGCTTGCACTTGCTCTGCTGCCGCTTGCACCTGTTGCGGATCAGTGATGTCCATAAGAAACGTTTGCAAGCGTTGTGAGGCTTGCGATTTGAGCATCTCGGCATCATTGGCTTTGCGCACACTCGCCCAGACAGTATAGCCTTGACGGTCGAGGTACAACGCCGTTGCCTTGCCAATGCCTTTACTGCAACCTGTTACCACAACGTGTTTTGTCATATCACACTCCTAAAAGATGAGGAATCTCAAAAAGGTAAATAATATAGAGCACATATTTTAGCCCACTCCACCCCATCAGACAAAACAGCGCAACACACCAAATGAAGCAAAAATCATTTGCGATAGATTATGTTATGAGCTGAAGAAAATTTTTGTGTTCTTCACAAATTATTAATATTATGATGATTATCAAGTTATCAAGTTAAAATTTATTAAGCGTAAAATTTAGTTCATAAGGAAATAGGTTACAATGCCAAGCGCAAACTATAAGAAACTTTGTATGGAGCTTTTAGAAAGCAATAGTGAAGAACAAGTTGTTAAAATTTTAAAGAGATGGGGGTTTTGGGATAATGAGGGAGCATGGCAGCTTTACGGTGGCATAGAAAACAATTTCTCCGTCATCGGTAATCAGCAAAGCAGCGCCCAAGCAGCCCTCATTGAAAAATTTGTGAATAGTATTGACGCGGTATTAATGCGCGAGTGTTATCGTAGAGGAATTAATCCAGAAAGTGATTCTGCACCGAAAAGTATGGAAGAAGCACTTGAAGCATTTTTCGGACTCAAAACCAATGATCTGACCCTGCTCTCATCGAAAGAGCGCCAAAAGCTCGCCCGTAATATTGGCTTTATTGCCACAGGCAGCAAAGAAAGGCCAAGTCTCATCGTTTTAGATCGCGGTGAGGGGCAATCGCCTAAGTATTTTCCAGATACGTTACTATCACTGAACCGCTCTAATAAAATGCGCATCTTCTTTGTGCAAGGAAAGTTTAATATGGGCGGTACAGGTGCATTGACCTTTTGTAGCGACGAGCACAATTTACAGTTGATCATTTCACGTCGCCATCCTGACGCAAGGCGTTACGATGAACATGACCCACGTGGGGATGAATGGGGATTCACTATTGTGCGTCGGCGCAAGCCAAGTAAAAATCACCGCTCTTCAATTTACCAATATTTAGCCCCTGCAGGGCAAGTGCTTAGCTTCACAAGCAAAACTCTTGATGTACCTCTTGAATATTCCTCGATTGATCCATTAGAGTGGGGAACACTGATCAAACTCTATGAATACGATCTAGGAAATCTAAAAACCAACATTAAGCAAGACTTTTTTTACTATGGGGCATCTTTGCGCTTGCCACAGCCTGCCTTACCCATTATGTTCTACGAAGATCGCAACTATAAGTCTGATTCTCCCACACTAACCTATCATGGACTCTACGGTCGGCTAGCAAGTACTGAGGAAAAGGGCAACATTGAAGATGGTTTCCCTGTTTATATTGAAGCAAAAGTGCGGCGACAGCCAATTATGATTGAAATATATGCTTTTCGTAAAAATTTTGAGGGTAAGAGACAACCCTACAAGAACTTCATTCGCCCCAGTGAAGCAATCATCTTCACGATCAACGGTCAAACTCATGCCACATTGTCCAACGGCTTTTTTCGCAGAAAAAGAGTCAAAATGGATTACATCGCCGACTCTTTGCTCGTGATTGTTAAATGTGATCAATTAGATAGCGAAACACGCGAAGACTTCTTCATGAATAGCCGCGATCGCCTCCGACAACGCAATCTAGAAGAATTGGAATCTGTCCTTGAGGAAGAAATTGCCCGTCACGAAGCGCTCAAAGAATTACGCGAAAGACGACGACGAGAAGCCTTAAGCAAAAAACTAGGAAATGATCAACCACTTGTAGACTTACTCAATAAAATTCTAAAGAATTCCCCTACGCTTGCAAAAATCTTCATTGAAGGTCAGCGCATTTCCAATCCCTTTGACACCCGCCCCGCTTCAGAAAGCCAAAAACGCTTTGAAGGAAAACGGTTTCCAACTTATTTCCTCATCCGCGAAAAACACGAAAAACGTAATTACCCTATTGGAAACACTATCCGCATCCAATTTGAAACTGATGCAGTTAATGATTTCTTTTCACGTAGTGAAGACAGGGGAACATATAGCTTATGTATTTATAACGATGAGGGAGAATGCATTCCGTATCCTGAGGGGATTAAATCGTTCAAGTTATACAATGGTACTGCAACATTAGTTCTTCAGCTGCCAGATGATGAAATACAAGTAGGTGATGAATATCAGTGCTGCTTATTGGTGGAGTCACCAGATCGTATTGATCCTTTCGAGAATAAATTCACAGTAACAGTTGTTCCACACATTGATCATTCAACAGGTGAAGCAGGTAAGCGTAAGCCCCCTACTGAAGAAGGGGGAGGCAAACGTGAACAAGAACAAAGGCTAGCCACCCCTGAAGTGATACTCATAAGAGAGTCCGAATGGGAAGAGCACAATTTCAATAAAGAGTCAGCATTAAGCATCCAACCAAACGGTGAAAGTTATGACTTTTACATTAACATCGATAATGTATATCTTCAAACTGAGATCAAAGCAAACACTAAAATTGATCGACAAGTTCTAGAAATGCAATTCCAAAATGCATTGGTTCTCTTTGGGCTTAGCATTGTTCGTCTATATGAAGCCAACAACACAGGAAATGGGCAAAATTCAGAAACAACCGAGATATTCCAAAACTACGAAAACATCGACGGTTTAGCACGCCCACTTTCGTGTGCCATTGCGCCCGTTTTGCTGCCTATGATTAATAGCTTAGGCAATTTAGAGCTGGTTGAATCAGCGATTGTCACAGATGATCAAGATGTAGAATAAGCAACCGATGGCCGACAGCAGGTCATCGGTACATAAATCATTATTATTCATACGTCCAACGGATAGTATCGCCGATCTGATGCTCATCATAAATCGCCAATACACGGCGACAAAACTCAGCAATGAGGACGTTCTCAGTTTGCAGCGCCATGTTTAGTGTACGAACAAATAAGTTACGATTGGATGGGATGCCATCTGTGAAAATATTCCAATCTAGATGATCAGAGCAAACGGTAATGCCATTCTCCAGAGTGGGTTGGCCACCTTGTTCTAGTGGAATGATGCAACGAACATATATAGTTGCGCCATCTTTATGAGATTTGCCACACAGAACACAGCGAAATTCATCACGTCGGATGATCGCCCATGCGGTTTCTTCCGACAAATCGTTGTCATCATCCAACGGCGTTTGGGAAAAAGGGTCTTGGGTCATCAGAAAGGCCTCACAATATTTTATATATTCTGTTCTATAAGCAGAATATACTAAATATCGCGAAAAGTCAATCTACAAGCCGGTGGAGCGGCTTTTGAGTCGGGTTATTTTTTCTTCTTGGTGGCATCGAGTTTGCGCTTGAGAGCAGCAGCCCAATCGTCCGCATCATGAATCGTCGGATCAGGATCAGCTTC
>RFGP01000211.1 GCA_003697365.1 Chloroflexota bacterium
AATAGCAGGAATTAATACATCAGCTAAAAGTTGAACAGCTTTACCAGCACGAGCAGCTTGATAAGCGATGCGCGGCTTCAAACGCAAAAGCTCACTATAGCGGCGCTGAGATTCTGCTTCATCATTACTGAACCAACTTAGCTCAATGCGTCTTACCTGTGAGAAAAGGTTGCGAATTTGTGATGAAGTTAGGTCTTCATTTCTCAACTTTTGAGCAATTTTTTCCCCCCACTCCACCATTAACTTGGCACTTTCAACAGGGTTTTTACCTTGAATGATTTTTTCGAGATCATTTTTTGGTATTGTGACTGTTGATTGATAATTCTTTCTGTTTGTCATCTTCAAACCTCACTTCTTAACTGTTAGTCACTGATCTGATGAATCATTAGTTTTTTCTCTACGAGTACGAATTTCCGTAAGGCGCGCAGCTACAGCAAGTTGCTTAAGATTCGTGAAATTATTCTCTTGTAACTGCTGGCGGATACTTTCAATTTCTCTTACTTTGGTACGCTCATATAGACGATATAGTAAATATGAGGCACGCCACATATACGGTCCCCAAACAATCTCTTTTTCATCTTCAACTTGGGCATATAAAGGGCGTAACTCTTGGTACAATTCATGCATCTGTAACAAAATCTGCAGAATACGCCGATTACCTTGTGTATCTTTGACGATATTTTGCAATATTTCCGCTTGTTTAAGCACTTCGGAAAAATGCGCCCATTTCAATGGATACCTAAATAACGTGAAGCCATCTTTATTCGGTAAATCTTTCGCGAGATCTAAAGCATCATGAGCAATCTCTGCAGCTTGGTAGAGAGGTTCTTTCGCCCCATGCAAAGAAAGCCCGCCGCTTAAAGTAGCTACGCTTCCGCAGAACCTTTGAAAATCTTCCCGAATTTCAGTCGCTAGCTCTAAAACACTATGCCATGTCCCCACGATGAATAAATCATCACCTCCGGAGTAGACCGTATAGATGTTATGCTTTTGTTCACATAAATGTCCTACCCAACCCTCAAAATAGAGTTGCATAGCAAAGCTGAGGCTCGAAACACGTGCTAGTGTTGAAAGATTTTTTCCCTTTTTATCGTCATTATTATTACCACTATTGTCATGCTTAAAACCATCTACGAAAAGTTTTCCCAAGTCGTCTACATCCATGCGCAAGACACCAAGCCGTTGAATGCCCTCTGATTCCTTAGCCAATTGACTAAAATCTTTAATTTTTCCATCTTTTTCGCTTGGCATGACATTTGCCATAAATCGCATGATAGGAATAAGAGGTACAGATGAAGAAAGCCGAGTGCGAAAATATTTTATAGCTTGAGCAGAAGGAAGGTCTTTTAGTCCCGCCACAAAACTGTAATTTATCGTTTCAGGCAGATGAATCTCTTCTTCACTAGAATTAGCGTAAAAATAGACATGGTAACCTAAAGCCCTGAGAACATTGCGAACGCCTAATCCTTGTTCCTCGCTATAATCAAGCGCTTGTGCATCCGGTGGTGTTATCACGATCAACATCCCGCTGGCTGTACGTAAGTCTTGACCAAGCGCTTCTAAATCTCGAACCATGCGGCTCTTGCGCACAAATTGATCTTCACCAACTTTAACAGGTTTAACATCCTTACCTTCATAATGCGTTACTTGGCACTCTAGTTGATCATCACCGCCTAATCCCTGAGGTTGGAAGACTTTTTTATACAAATCTAGAGGAGGCAGGGTGCTAAACCGCTGTCGCTTAGCGTGGCCAACTGCTCGAAAAGCACGTTTCCAAACTTCATGAAAGTTATCAATTTGAAAATCTTGACACGTCAGAGGTGTTGCGCCAATTGCCACATAAAGATCGCTGCCATGAGCAGTAATTAAAATTTCATCTAGATGTGATTGAAGCTCTTCCAAACGACTATGTTCTTGTGCAGGAATTAGGACAATAAAGTTGCCACCACCGCTATAAATCAAATTCGTGAGCGGCAAATTCATCAGTTGTAGCGTGTAGTAAGCTACTGCATCTGTTAAAGATTGAATATAAAAAGAACGCCCACGCAATGCAGAAGCAGCACCCTTTGCCGTAATTGTATAAATAAACTGTTGAACACCAGATACATCGCCAACCAGCATATATGCGATAGTACGTTCTTTATCGGGTGTTTTATTATTGAGCTTTTGAAGTAAATCTACTACTAAAGTATCCGATAAGTCTGCAATACAAGCCGCTATAGCTCCTGTGACACGACTATGATCATACAGTGAAATATCAGGGTTACTTCTATAGAAAGCAGATGGGACGCACCATGTATATTCTTTCAAAAGTGACATGAGTATAGCAACAAGTTCGGGGAAATCTTGAGCCTCAGACAACATTTTTTGAGACTGAATCGTAAACTTCTCCCAAAGATTTTTGTAATCTGCTTTCACGTTTTTGGAAGAAACAGGTTTTGGAAAAATAACTTCTTGATCTATTCTTAATGGCTTAAGAGGAAAATATAATTTTTCTTGAGCACGTGCCATCGAGCTAAATATAGATAGCAGCTGCTGAGGTTGTGCTTCATCAGTAGAAGCCCGCTCACCACTAGCAAGACGATCCGCTAGTGCTAAGCGCTGAGCCCCAATACCACCATTCTCTGGTTTATGATGATACAGTATCGGACTCCAGTCAGCATTAAAATGTCGAAGATATTCTTCAACAAAAGCAGCGCTCCAAGTCGCATGAGCACCGTTTTTTCCATAATCATCAACATTAAACTGCTCATACTGAGGTGCTAAGGGTTGCTTAGCGCTACTTTCCGCACGTTGCCAAAATTTACCAATATCATGTAACAATCCTAATGCGCTCATGTAAAATCTATTTTCTGTCATCAAATTCGCTCATTCCTTCCTTCAATGAACAGGAAATGACTTGTTGCATAAAGTGTACCAAAGAATAAACAAAGGTTTAACCTACATCTAATATAACATATTAGGTAAATTTACCTAATTTTTGCTAGTGTGAACAATAATCTAGAGATAAAGATAGTTAGTACTCAAAGAACAAAAGCCGACATTTTATAAATATATGATAAGCTGACGTTTTTTTTACGCAATTCTATTAGAGTTACGATACACTGACCACAGCTTGCAAGAAAAGTATGGTGTGTATTGAATTTTGTGACAGGAAACTATGAGCGAGAAAAAGAAAATTGAACAAGAGCTTCAATCTGAAGATGCTCAAACTGCCCCACAAGAAATATCGGAAGAAGTGGCAGAAGTCGCTGAGAACAACAACCATATAGCGACAGATGAGCCTTCAGAAGAAGCCACAGAGGCATTGTTAATGGAACGTGATCAATATAAAGATGCGCTTCAACGTGAACGCGCAGATTTTATAAATTACAAAAAGCGTGTAGAACGTGAACGCGCAGATATGAGAACGGTGATAGAAGCTGATGTCATTGCTAAGTTCTTGCCGATCATCGATGACTTTGATCGTGCAATGGCTGCTGTGCCAAGCAATTTGTCAGAGGAAGAACAAAGTTGGCTTACAGGATTTAGTATGATCCATAAGAAATTTAAAGACTTACTCGCTCAAATGGGCGTAGAAGTCATTGATCCAATTGGCCAACCTTTTGATCCGAACTATCACGAAGCTGTTAGTAGTGAAGACAGTGATGAATACGAAAGTAATACCGTAACTGAAGTTTTACAAAAAGGTTACAAACTAAATGACCGTTGTATCCGTGTTGCAATGGTAAAAGTAGCAAATTAACTATATTGATAGAGGAGTAATGCACAAATGGGCAAGATCATTGGTATTGACTTAGGAACAACCAACAGCGTAGTTGCTGTTATGGAAGGTGGAGAACCCGTTGTTATCCCTAACAGCGAAGGTTCACGGACAACCCCTTCAGTGGTTGCTGTCAACAAACAAGGGGAACGTTTAGTAGGACAAACTGCACGTCGTCAAGCAGTTATGAATCCCGAAAATACTATTTTCTCGGTGAAGCGCTTCATTGGCCGTCGTTTTGATGACCCAGAGGTGCAAAAGGCGATTGCAACAGTACCTTACAAAGTTACACGCGCCTCAAACGGTGATGTGATGATTCGTATGGGTGATCGCGATTATAGCCCACCAGAAATTAGCGCGATGATCCTACAAAAACTCAAGGCTGATGCAGAAAAATATCTAGGCACAACCGTTGATCGCGCGGTTATTACTGTGCCCGCATATTTTAATGACTCGCAACGTCAAGCCACAAAAGATGCCGGTAAAATTGCTGGCTTAGAAGTGCTACGTATCATTAACGAGCCAACCGCATCTGCACTAGCTTATGGCTTGGATCGTAAACATGATGAAACCATCGCAGTCTATGACATGGGTGGTGGTACATTTGACATCTCTATTCTAGACGTAGGTGATGGTGTCTTTGAAGTACGCTCAACAAATGGTGATACCTTCTTAGGTGGTGATGACTTTGATGAGCGCATCATCAATTGGATTGCTGATGAATTCAAGAAAGAGCAAGGCATCGATCTACGCAATGATCGTCAAGCCCTACAACGCCTAAAAGAAGCTGCCGAAAACGCGAAGAAGGAACTGTCTTCAACAACAAGCGCAGAGATCAACTTACCATTTATTACTGCAGATGCCAGTGGGCCAAAGCATCTATTGATGCAACTTTCACGCTCTAAATTAGAAGAATTGGTACATGACCTTATTGAGCGTTCAATGGGGCCTGTGAAGAAAGCGCTAGAAGATGCTTCATTAAAGCCTAGCGACATCGATGAAATCATTCTAGTCGGTGGTATGACACGTATGCCTGCCATTCAAGAAGCTGTGCAACGCTTCTTTGGCAAAGAACCAAATCGTAGCGTCAACCCAGACGAAGTTGTCGCAATTGGTGCTGCCATTCAAGCGGGTGTTTTGGGTGGTGAAGTCAAAGACGTATTATTGCTCGATGTCACACCACTCACGCTAAGCATTGAGACATTAGGTGGTGTTGCAACACCTTTAATCGAACGCAACACTACAATTCCAGTGAAGAAGAGCCAAATCTTCAGCACAGCCACCGACAACCAAACACAAGTGGAAATCCACGTTGTGCAAGGTGAACGTCCAATGGCAGCTGATAATAAGACACTCGGTAAATTCATCTTGGATGGAATTCCGCCTGCACCGCGTGGTGTGCCACAAATCGAAGTGACCTTTGATATTGATGCAGACGGTATCTTAAACGTGAGTGCACGTGATAAGGCTACTGGACGTGAACAAAAGATCACTATCACGGCAAGCAGTGGTCTAAGCCAAGAAGAGATCGAGAAAATGGTCAAAGAGGCTGAACAATACGCGGAAGAAGACCGCAAGCGCCGTGAACAAGCCGAAGCGCGTAACCGAGCCGATTCGACTATCTTTATGGCCGAAAAGAGTCTGCGTGACTATGGTGAGAAAGTAGATAGCGCTGTAAAGCAAGATATTGAGAATAAGATTGCTGATGTACGCAACGCTCTCAATGGTGATGATGTTGAGCGTATCCGCACTACTACAGATGCCTTAGCAATGGCAGTTCAGCAGCTAGGTGCCAGCATGTATGAACAAGGTGCCTCAGCAACAGATAACGGTGCCGGATATGAAACCGACCAAAGCAATGAAAGTGGTGAAGATGTAATCGAAGGCGAATTCAGCGAATAAAAATCAGCCTTCACAAATTAGACACAGGTATCTAAATTTAGATGCCTGTGTCAACATTTATCATTATTGGATGCTCTATATATTCCTGATCACATTAATTTATCGAAAACAAGCGCAATGTAGGCTAAAGAGGTCGATCAATGCCCCGCGATTATTATGAAATACTAGGTGTCAGTCGCACTGCCAGCGCCGAAGAAATTAAAAAAGCCTTTCGGAAGCTGGCGCGTGAATATCATCCTGATGTCAACAAATCACCAGATGCCCAAAAAACGTTTCAAGAAATCAATGAGGCCTACCAAGTACTGAGCGATGAGCAAAGACGAAGCGCCTATGATCGCTTTGGACATGCTGGTGTAAATGGCATGGGTAGCGCAGGCGCTGGTGGCTTCTCTGGCTTTGAAGATATTTTTGGCGAAATCTTCGAGATGTTTACCAATAGCCGCCGTAGTAATAACAATCGTGGCCCGCGTCAAGGTCAAGATTTACGCTACAATCTTCGTCTCAGCTTTGAAGAAGCAGTGCATGGTGCCGAAATTCCTATAGAGATTACACGACGCGAAAACTGTAGCGTTTGTAATGGCAGCGGGGCAGAGCCCGGCACTTCTCCCACAACATGTAGCACTTGCGGTGGTATGGGGCGCGTTCGTCAACAAGTAGGGTCTTCTCTGTTCGGGCGCATCATCAGTGAAGTGCCCTGCCCAACCTGTGATGGACGAGGACAAACAATTGAGAACCCTTGCCATACATGTCACGGCAGCGGCTATGAACAGGTGAAACGCACATTGACTGTAAATGTACCTGCTGGCGTAGATGATGGCACGCGCATTCGCCTAAGTGGTGAAGGTGAGCCCGGTGTTATGGGCGGCCCACGTGGCAATTTGTATGTCTTTATTACAGTTGAACCTCATGAATATTTCCAGCGCCGTGATGATGACATCTTGATTGACATACCAATTAATGTGGC
>RFGP01000212.1 GCA_003697365.1 Chloroflexota bacterium
GCAACAATTCCACTACAATTATTGGCTTATCATATTGCAGTGTGGCGCGGTGCAGATGTTGACCAACCCCGCAATCTCGCAAAGAGCGTTACTGTAGAGTAAAAAATGACGGTGCGAGAGTTTATGCTTCACAACTCACAACATGTTGTGGTATACTCTCGCACAGAAGGGCCCATAGCTCAATGGTTAGAGCAGTCGACTCATAATCGATTGGTTGGGGGTTCGAGTCCCTCTGGGCCCACTTCTTATCTTCGGTGTTATACCCCTATTAAGGACTATCTCCGAACACGATATTTAGCGTTTTGCTTTGGCTTCTAAATAGTCTGTATATCCTCCATCGTAGTATGTAAGATCACCATCTTGTAATTCAATGATTTGCTCCACCACATTATCCAAAAAATAACGATCATGAGAAATAATCAGGATTGCACCCTCAAAATCATCAAGCTGCTGCTCTAAAACTTCTATAGAAGGAATATCAAGGTTATTCGTCGGCTCATCCAACAACAGAAGATTAGGTCTTTGTAGCATTATACAAGCAAGCTGTAATCGACTGCGTTCACCCCCACTAAGATTACTTATCGGAGATCGGATTTGCTCATAACTGAAGACAAAGCCTAGCAAAAAAGCAACTGCAGCAGATTCGGTCATTGGTTTAAGATCACGAATCAGTTCTAATGGCGTGCGTTCTAGCCAAGAGGAAAGTGTTTGGTGTTCTTGAGAATAGTATCCAATTGTTGTGCTAGGGCCTATCTCTACTTGACCAGACAAAGGGCGCAATGTTCCAGCTAATAATTGAAGTAAAACGGATTTGCCTACGCCATTTTCTCCTACAAGCCCAATACGCTCACCATGTCGGATAGTGAGATTTAAATCGACAAAGAGTAGGTTATCAGCAAAGCCCATAGCAACATCTTTGAGCTGTGCTGCTAGTTTACTACCGCGTTTGCCGCCCAGTTGTAAGTTCATCAAGCGACGCTCAGTAACTTTTTCAATAATTTCGCCGCGTTCTTCCATGCGCTCCAGCATCTTGCGCCGACTACGTGCTTGTTTAATGTGTCGTTCATCAACAACCATGCTCGCCCACAGTTCAAAACGAGCAATCGCTGCTTCAATACGCGCAATTTCTTTTTGTTGTGATATGTAGAGTTGCTGTTGGCGCAAACGGCGTAATTCGCGCTCTGTTTTATAGACGCTATAGTTTCCGTTATATACAGTGATTTTGCCGTTTTCCAATTCTGCTATTGTATTAACTACACCATCCAACAAATATCGATCATGAGAGATCATAATAACCGCACCATTATAGCGGTTCAAAAAATCTTCTAATCGTTGTTTGGATTCTATATCCAAGTGATTATCAGGTTCATCTAAAAGCAAAAGTTGCGGTTGAGTGGCCATAAGATGAGCGAGCAATAGCAACTTTTTTTGACCACCACTTAAGGTTTTTGCAGGGAGATCATAATCTTCAGCATGAAAGCCTAAATGATCCAAAGCACTCTTTACGTTACTGGTGAAAACACTTCCGCCTAATTCATCAAATTTTTCTATCAAGGCTTGTTGTTGAGCTAAGACACGGGTTAATTTTTCTGTGTTATTGTAAACACTTGGATCAGCAAGTAATAGTTCTAGCTCTCTTAGCGCTTGCTCAATTTTTTCTAATTCAGGTGGATAAGTTGTCGCGACCTGATACAAAGTCTTTGCATCGGAAAATCGCACATCTTGCGGCAAGTATCCAATCCTTACATTTTGCCCCACAACAATAGCACCATCATCGGGCGTAATTTCGCCAACAATGGCCTTCAACAAAGTCGATTTGCCAGTGCCATTAGGGCCAACTAATCCAATACGGTCTCCTATTTGCACAGATAGATCAAGATTACTAAAGACAGTACGATTCAAAAAACTCACAGTAAGCTGATGGATATGTAGCAATTGCATTGATAAAACTCCATAAAACTTAGATCGAACTAGAAAACAAAAAACTCTTGGTTGTGCACCAAGAGCTCATTGAGTTAATTCATAAAATTATGTATTACAAAAGCAATGGCGCACTACATACGTAGGTGCACCGCATTATGCGAAATATTCTTCAAAGAAATCAGGGACGCAAAATTAAAATAGATCATAAGCTCATTTTACCAAAACATATTCATTAAAAATATAGTATAAAACATATAGTAATTGATCCTTTTAACAAAGAAAGGAAAGAATAACAATTTTTGACTACTCCATTACATTTTTGAATACAAAAGACTTAGATAAAACAGCTCATTTCTACGAAAACATCCTTGCTCTTCAGTTGTGGCGCGATCAAGGTGATTGTCGAATTTATCGGATTGGCAATAATACCTATATAGGGTTTTGCCAACGTGAAGAAGTCAATCCTGTAGGTGTCATCATCTGCTTCATTACAGATGAAGTTGATGATTGGTATCAACGTCTACTTGCTGCTGGTTATCATGCAGAAAAAACGCCAACCTTGAATTCCAAATATAATATTTATCATTGTTTTTTCAGAGACCCTAATGGTTATCTGATAGAAATCCAGAGGTTTTTAGACAAATGAGTGAAAACCCCTTTGAACCCCAAAATGAGAGTAGCTCTTTTGAACAACCACAATCAGAGCAATATGCTTTTAATTACAGCATGTTTAATAATCCACAAATGATGCCACAAGCACAAACATTTACATGGTTTGAAGCGTGGAAGAAGGCAATGTTAAATCCTAATGTTGAGAATTATCGCTTATTATTAGCTGATCCAAGAGCAACAATTGATCGTGCTTTCATTTGGTTAGCCATAGTTTATGGCACTAGCTTTGCTATATCCTACATAAGCAGTTCAGTATTCGTTGCGCTTTTTTCAGGAGCAACTTCTACGACAAATGTTGATTTGTTCGGAGAGCTTTCCTTTCAGTCAGAAGAGACTGGAGCATTTATTATAAGCTCTATCTTACTGACGATTTGTCTAATTCCGTTTACCATTGTTTTTGCATTGGTTGGGGTGAGTTTTTTTAGTGGCATATTACATGTAGTAGCACGTATTTTTGGTGGAAATGCAACATTTGACAAAACCCTCTATGCTCTTGCACTTATTTGGGCACCAATAACACTGATCTCATCTTTGAGCAGCCCATTCGTTTTCGCAAGCCTAGCTTTTCCTTATCTGTTTATAATAAGCGTGATAGCGACATCAATAGCAAGTCTTATACTCTCATTGTACAGCATCTATTTGGAAACCATCGCCATAAAGGCAGCACATAATATTGGATGGGGCGAATCTTTTATTACGGTTATTTCCCCTGTTTTATTAGTGTTTGGCTGTTGTCTAATTTGCTTCTTGTTTACATTTGTCCCCTTATTATTTACCTCTTCTTAAACAAAACAAAGCATGTGTGCAGGACACTATAATATCTGTCCTGCA
>RFGP01000213.1 GCA_003697365.1 Chloroflexota bacterium
GTTACTTCTTTGAGGCGCGTCTAGGTTGTATTATACCATAAGCAAGCGCCCTACATCCCCATCGCTAAAGCAAGGGGCTTTGGGCGCGGTTATCGGTAATCTATGAGATTTCAAGAAACCGTGGGGAAACGTCATGCAACAGCAAGAATTCGGCGCTTATCTGATTGAACACATTATCGCCGCCGGAAATTATGCAACGCTCTATACAATACAAGATCGACCTGATTTAATACTAAAAGTTTTACCAGATGATTTAACTGAAGATGCCAGTTTCAAAAGCCGTTTTGAAGCGACCCTAGAAACAACTGTACAACTCATCCATCCGCATTTATTGCGACTATATGATTATGGCATTGAAGAAACACTGCCCTATGTTGTTATGCCACGATTGGCCCATTCTTTGGAAGATCTGCTAAAGGAAGGAAAGCCACTATCTTCCCAAAAAATTTTACCGATTTTATTAGAGATCGCAGATGCTCTTGATTATTTGCACGCACAGGGGTTCGTTCATCAAGATGTTAAGCCTAGCAACATCCTATTTGATGCCGATGGGAACGTCTATTTAACGGACTTTGGTTTATTTCCTCTCATGCAAGAAACATATACTTTGTTGGGAAAAGAACCGACATGGCACCTGAGTCAGTACTCTGCACCAGAACAAGTGGATATGAGAGCTGACCCTACAACAGATATTTATGCTCTTGGAATTATTGCTTTTCAATGTTTGACAGGTACCTTGCCTTTTTTAAATAGTGATGAAGAAACACTCGCGCATACTATCACCCAAAATGCTCCCCAACGACCAACACGCTTAAACTCACAGTTGCCCCCAGAGGTTGATGATGTGTTTTTGCGTATTTTAGCGAAGCAACCAAGCCGTCGTTTTCAATCTGCGCGTGAGATGGTCGAATCCTTACAAAAGATATTAACATCTGAAACTGAAGCTCCTGCTGAAGAAACCACTACGTTAAAAACTACTCGTGCTAAACGTACGCCGTTATGGTGGGCACGTCATATTGGATGTGGTTTGTTACTGGCAGTGTGGTTTTTGTTGATGCTTTCACCTTGCGTTTTCATCACAGTGTTGGTGCAGGGTGAATTTACAATACAGTTGAGTGATCGGCCCAATCACCAGTTGCGTATATTTAACGTTGACACAGATGATAGTCGAGGCTTTGGTTTTTCGATTGGCAATATACAACGAGAAACAGAGGAGGAAGTTTGTGTTGTAACGCAGGTGCGCTATATCATGTGGCGAGGTGAAAATGAACCCGTTGACTATTGTCAGTGTTATACACGTTCTGAACAACAGTGGATAGGTGGCGCTGTATTAGATGCACAATGCCAATAATATCGCTCATAAGGGGATATTATTGGCAATTTTGAAGCGATTATGCACACAATTTTTGAATGACTGCTTGTGTAAATTCAGAGGTACTTACATATTGGCCACCGTTAGCAATATCTGCAGTGCGAGCACCCTCAGCCAAGACGGCTTCAACAGCTTGTTCAATGCGCAATGAATCATCAAATAACTTGAGGGAATAGCGTAACAACATTGCTGCACTGAGAATAGTGCCTATTGGATTCGCGATGTTTTGCCCTGCAATATCTGGGGCTGAACCATGCACCGGTTCATAAACGCCAAATGTTCCTTCATTCAGAGACGCTGAAGGCAGCATTCCTAAAGACCCTGCTAGTATGCTTGCTTCATCACTCAGAATATCGCCGAACATGTTTCCTGTTACGACAACATCCCAAGCTGAAGGGCGCGTCATGAGTTGCATCGCAAACGAATCGACAAGCTGATGCGAAAGCGCAACATCTGGATATTCAGTCGCCACTTGCTCTACAGTTTGCCGCCACAACCTTGAAGAAGCAAGCACGTTCGCCTTGTCTACAGAAGCAACCTGCTTACGCCGTTGACGAGCAGCTTCAAATGCCACTCGTGAAACTCGTGCTACTTCGCAAGCAGAATAAACAAGCGTATCGTGAGCGCTGGCTGAACTTTCTTTATCAAATTGTTCTGGTGGTTCTTGGCGCGGCCCGAAGTAGATACCTCCTGTTAATTCACGAACGAATAAAATATCCACATCTTGCAAAAGCTGGGGCTTTAATGGGGCATGATCTACAAGCGCAGCATATGTTTTAACAGGGCGCAAGTTCGCAAATAGACCAAAATGTTTTCTTAAAGCTAGTAATCCTGCTTCAGGGCGTGGAGAGCCCGCAGGTGTGCTTCCCGCTGGCCCGCCAACAGCTCCTAATAATACAGCATCTGAACTTTCACATGCACGGCGTGTTTCATCAGGGAATGCGCTCCCAGTGGTGAGTATCCCCGCAATTCCAAAAGGCGCGTCTTGGAAGGTAAAATCATGCCCTAAGGAATTTAAAACTTGTACGGCGCTTTCAACAACTTCTGGCCCAACGCCATCTCCACGTAGTAAGGTAATTGTTGCTCTCATACACTTATTTTCTCCACACAGACGAGACCATATTCTACAGAATCTGCAAGTGCTAACCAACTTGCTTCAATGATGTTTGTGCTAGCGCCAACAGTACTCCATTGTTGGCTTCCGTTTTGAGTATCGATCAAGACGCAAGTTGTGGCTCCGGTCGCTTGCTCACCATCAATAATGCGCACCTTATAATCCGTTAAGGAAAATTCGGCAAGACGAGGGTAAATAGGCAACAGGGCTTTTCTAAGCGCACGGTCAAGTGCATTCACTGGCCCATTACCATCCGCAACGGTATAGACTTCTTGCTCATTAACACGAAGTTTGACAGTAGCTTCAGTGACCATACCGCGCCCTTTACGCTGTTCTACTAAAACCATGTAGTCAATGAGCTCGAATGGTGCCACATAATTAGGTTGGGCACGATGTAGCATCATGGCAACAGATGCATCTGCACCTTCAAAAACGAATCCCTGATACTCTAGTTCTTTGATGCGGGCCAGCACTTTACGAGCAATTTCGTCTTCCGTATCGAGGTGGAAAGCCTCTGCGATGCTGAGAATATTGCCTCGTCCTGAGAGATCAGATACCAAAAAGCGCATTTCATTACCAACTAGGCTAGGATCGATATGTTGGTAACTTTGGATGTGCTTTCGCATGGCAGCAACATGAATACCGCCTTTATGCGCAAAAGCACTTTTCCCTACATACGGGAGGCTATTATTTGGCGTTCGGTTTGCTATAGCGTCTACTGTACGTGAAGCAGTGGTAAGTTTGCGTAAATTACCCTCTGGTAAGGCCTGTAACCCTAATTTGAGCTCTAGGTCAGGAATGATGCTACATAAATTAGCATTTCCACAGCGCTCGCCATAACCATTAATGGTGCCTTGTATATGGCGCGCACCCTGCCGCACTGCTGCGAGTGTGTTGGCAACTCCCATTTCGCCATCATTGTGAGTGTGAATACCTAATTCAACATTAGGCAAGGCTTGGCGAACAGTTCTTACGATCTCTTCAACTTCCCAATACATTGTGCCGCCATTAGTATCACATAGCACAATTACATCAGCACCACCTTGTACTGCTGCTTGTAGTGTAGAAAGTGCATACTCCGAATCTAATTTGTAGCCATCGAAAAAATGCTCAGCATCATAGATAACTTCTTTGTTCAATGATTTTAAGTAGGCAAGGCTGGCTTGAATCATCCGAAGGTTTTCTTCGGGAGTTGTACTCAAGACCTCTGTGACATGTAATAAAGATGACTTGCCTACGACAGTAACAACAGGGGTGCCTGCATCCACTAAGGCTTGAATATTAGGATCATCAGCGGGATCACTGCCAGCGCGGCACGTCATGCCAAAAGCGGCAACTTTGGCATGACGTAAAGATAAGTGTTGAACTGCTTGGAAATAGGCGTAGTCTTTCGGATTACTGCCGGGCCAGCCGCCTTCGATATAGGCTACGCCTAGATCATCAAGCAAGCGTGTAATACGCAGCTTATCATCCACTGATAGTGAGATGCCTTCGCCTTGTGTGCCATCGCGAAGCGTTGTGTCGTAAACAGCAACAGACATTATGCACCCCCTATGGAGACCCGTGGGGGATGAGCAGATTCGTAGGCTTCTATTGCAGGCATTTGTGTGAATAAATACCCTAGCTCATCAATGCCTTCAAGCAAGCATGTTTTTGAAAACGCATCAATCGGAAACGTAACGGATTGACCATCGGGCAATGTAATTGTTTGCGCCTCTAAATCAACGTGAATTGTGGTTTGAGGAACCTCTGCGATCATGTCTAAAATTTTCTGGTGAGTTTCTGCATCAACCACAATAGGAAGCAAGCCATTTTTCAAGGCATTATTACGGAAAATATCCGCAAAATATGTGCTGATAATGGCACGGAAGCCATATGCTTTTAATGCCCAAGGGGCGTGCTCTCGTGATGATCCACAGCCAAAATTATGCCCTGCAACCAAAATTTGAGCACCTTTATAGCGCTCATCATTGAGCACAAAATTAGGGTCTTCGCGCCAATCGCTGAAAAGTCCTTCAGCTAAGCTCGATTTGTCGGTTACTTTCAAATAGCGTGCAGGTATGATTTGGTCAGTGTCAATGTTCTCGATAGGCAAGGGTACTGCAACGCTTGAAAAAGGTTTAATAGGTTCCATGATCATTTACCCCTTAATTGACTTCGATCGGTTGTTTGGCGCGGATCATTGTGCGCGGATCAGTAATGACACCGTGAATAGCTGTGGCGGCGGCTGTTAGCGGGCTAGCGAGGAAAGTGCGTCCACCACGTCCTTGCCGTCCTTCAAAGTTGCGATTGCTTGTGCTTACGGCATATTGTCCCGGTTGCAGTTGATCACCATTCATCGCAATACACATACTGCACCCAGCTTCACGCCATTCTGCCCCAGCCTCTTTGAAAATTTTATCTAAGCCTTCGGCTTCAGCTTGCTTTTTCACCTGCTGAGAGCCCGGTACCACTAATACTCGTACATTTTCTGCAACACGATGGCCCTTTAGCATATCGGCTGCCAAACGCAGATCAGTGATACGGGAATTTGTACAAGACCCAATGAACACAACATCTACAGGATGGCCAAGCAACGGCTGATTAGGTTGCAATCCCATATACTGAAGCGCTTTTTCTAGCCCAGCTTTTTCACTTGCATCACCAACTTTAGCAGGATCGGGGACTTGACCTGTGATCGGCATTCCCATACCCGGATTAGTGCCATAAGTGATCATTGGCACAAGCTCATCGGCATTAAGGGTAAATTGGCGATCGTAGGTTGCACCTTCATCAGTTGGCAATGTGCGCCAATATGCGAGAGCTTCTTCCCATGCTTTTCCTTTAGGCGCATATTGCCGTCCAATGATGTATTCAAAAGTTGTGTCATCAGGTGCGATCATCCCAGCGCGCGCACCTGCCTCAATACTCATATTACAGATAGTCATGCGCGCTTCCATATTCAGGCTACGAATAGCGCTACCCGTATACTCTAGAACATAGCCTGTGCCGCCACCTACGCCGATGTTGGCGATGATAGCGAGAATGATGTCTTTGGCAACAACCCCATCAGCGAGTTGACCATCGACACGAATTTCAAAGGTTTTTGGCTTATATTGAAGTAAGGTTTGGGTGGCTAGAACGTGAGCCACTTCGCTAGTTCCAATGCCGAAAGCAAGCGCCCCAAAAGCCCCATGTGTGCTGGTATGACTGTCGCCACAGACAATCGTCATGCCCGGTTGCGTTAATCCAAGCTCAGGGCCGATAACGTGCACGATACCTTGATGTTCTGTACCTAGCTCGAATACGCGGATATTATGCTCTTGGCAATTTTTGACGAGCTGATCTAGTTGAGCACGCGCCATTGCATCCACTACTGGGATAATACCATCAAGGCCGCGCGGTGTTGTTGGCGTGCTGTGATCCATTGTTGCAATAGTTTGTTGAGGACGACGCACCTTCAAGCCACGTTCTCTCAATACAGTGAATGCTTGTGGAGAAGTGACTTCATGAATGAGGTGCAAATCAATATAGAGAATAGAGGGACTGTTGGGTGGACTAGCCACCACGTGTGCATCCCAAACTTTTTCAAAGAGTGTTTTTGCCATTTTTATGATTATTCCTTGTCTTTACCTTAAAATTAATCGCCAACGCCAATTGCTGATGATTGCCCTTCAGCAGGGATATTCTCAGTACCTAAAGCTGCAATCATGCGATTGAGCGCAGCCATATAGGCTTTTGCACTAGCTACAACAATATCGCTATCTGCTCCATAGCCGCCAAAAGTCTGTAAAGATTCTTGAATATTTTTACCCGGAGTAATTCTTACCGTGACTTCGCCAAGCGCATCTATGCCCTCCGTAACACTGTGTACACTGTATTCCAGCAATACATTAGGCATGTTTACAATGGCATCAATAGCGCGGTAGGTTGCATCAACTGGCCCAGTACCAACGCGGGCTTCCACAACAGTTTCGCCGCTTGGGGTTTTGATTTTAACTGTTGCTGTCGGCATTCCCATTGTGCCACAGGCTACTTGCAGGTCACATAACTGGAAGTACTCTTGAGGGCCACCAAATTCATCTGTCATGAGTGCTTCTAAGTCAGCATCCGTGACGGTCTTTTTTGCATCGGCTACAGCTTTGAAACGGGCGAAAACTTGATTGAGAGCATCGCCTTCAACTGTATAACCTAGTTCCTGTAACCGTACCTTTAGGGCATGACGACCGCTATGCTTTCCTAGCACAAGTTGGCTGGCATGGAGACCAACCGATTGTGGAGTCATGATCTCGTAAGTTGTACGTTCTTTGAGTACACCATCTTGGTGAATGCCGGCCTCGTGTGCAAAGGCATTGGCCCCAACAATAGCCTTATTGGGTTGAACGGGTATGCCGGTGTAATTACTGACCATGCGACTTGTGCGGGTAATATGCTTGGTATTAATGTTTGTGCGCAAATGATAGTATTGAGGACGTGTGTGAAGCGCCATCACGACCTCTTCTAGCGATGTATTTCCTGCGCGTTCTCCAATGCCATTAATAGTACATTCCACTTGCCGCGCACCAGCCATAACCCCTGCTAAAGAGTTCGCTGTCGCCAAGCCAAGATCATTGTGGCAGTGTACTGACCAAATAATACCGCTCCCTTTTCCTGCACCGGGAGTTTCAGCAATAAGATTTGCGATCAACTCGCCATATTCTTCAGGGGTGACGTAGCCGACAGTGTCAGGAATATTCAAGGTTGTCGCGCCGCATTCAACCGCAACAGCCAATACTTCTATCAAAAATTGAGGATCAGTTCGCCCGGCATCCATTGGGCTGAATTCAACATCTGCACACAAGGAACGAGCCAAAGTTACCATTTCTCGAACACGTTCTAAGGCTTCGGCTTGAGTCAGTTTCATTTGGTGCTTCAAATGAATATCACTTGTGCCCAGAAAAGTATGAATACGCGGCTTTGCTGCATCTTTAATGCTTTCCCAGCATGTGCGTATGTCACTCTCAACAGCACGTGCTAATCCACAAATGACAGGGCCATCGGGGGTACCAACTTCTTGTGCTATGCGTTGTACGGCTGCAAAGTCATCTGGACTTGCGGCAGGAAAACCCGCCTCAATAATATCAACGCCTAGTAACTTGAGTTGGCGAGCAATTTCCAGTTTTTCTGCACTTGATAGCGTCGCTCCGGGCGATTGTTCGCCATCTCGTAAAGTTGTATCAAAAATTAAAACAGTATCCATTGTTGTGTTGGTTGTAGTGCTCATAGGGAGTCATCCTTTCTTTAGTGATTGTTATAAATGCTTAGTAGAATGCGAAGGTCACCAAGGCCATCATCAGCCATAGGATCACCCCCTTTCTGAGCATTAACGATGCCGCCATCATCCTCCATAAAGCATTACTCCTCTGGTGGTGCTTTCGGGGTTAAGAATGACATCATGCCACGTAATTCTTTACCAACCTTTTCAATTAGCAGATCACGCTCTTGAGCGCGCCGTTGCAAGAACCATTGACGGCCGTTTTTGTTTTCTTCGATCCATCGCTTGGCAAAAGTACCATCTTGAATGTCTGCGAGAATGCCTGCCATCTCTTCTTTAATTTCAGGAGACACAATTCGCTCACCCGATACATACCCGCCATATTCGGCTGTATTGCTGACGCTATACCACATGTAGGACAGACCACCTTCATAGAGTAGATCGGTGATGAGCTTAATTTCATGCAAACATTCAAAATAGGCGATCTCAGGTTGATAGCCCGCTTTTACGAGCGTTTCAAAGCTAGCGCGGATAAGACCGGCAACGCCGCCACATAAAACGACTTGCTCGCCAAATAGATCGGTTTCGCATTCTTCGGCAAAAGTCGTCTGAATTACACCTGCACGTGTGCAACCAATCCCTTTAGCATAGGCAAGAGCATTCTGTAGAGCTTGTCCGCTTACATCTTGATGAACAGCAACGAGTCCCGGAATACCGCTGCCAGCGGTAAAGACTTCGCGGACGCGATGGCCGGGTCCTTTTGGTGCTACCATTGTGACATCCACATCGGCAGGCGGGCGGATTTGTTCAAAACGAATGCTAAACCCATGCGCAAACATGAGGGTATTGCCTGCTGATAGGTTAGGGGCAATATGCTCGTTGTATACATCACCTTGAATTTCATCTGGAATCAAAATCATAATAATATCGGCTTGGCGTGCAGCTTCCGCAACGGGAAAAACAGCTAAACCAGCTGCTTCTGCTTTTGCTTTGCTACGACTATTTTCTGGCAATCCGACGATCACTTTCACGCCGCTGTCATGTAGGTTTAGCGCATGAGCGTGACCTTGACTGCCATAACCGATAATGGCAACTGTTTTGTCTTTTAATAAGCTGAGATCTGCATCGTTTTCATAATAGATTGTTGCTGGCATGATGAAATAAACTCATCCTTTTTGGGAAAATCACGAATAAAAAATTAACTTTCAGATTCATGCGCGCCATTAGTGAGCGCTGCTGGAACTGCAAAACGTTTGGTCTTATGGTTCATACCTTCCATGATTCGGATACCACGTCCCATGCTGACAAGACCAGAGCGAACCAATTCAACAATGCCATAAGAGCGAAGTTGATCAATAAAGTCTTCTACTTTATCTGCGGTGCCGGTGTATTCGACAATGGCAACATCAGGGCCTATGTCCACAAGACGTGCTCCCCATTGATAGCATAGCTCAGTGAGATTGTTACGAGAGTACGCATCGGGGGCATTCACTTTTGCCAAGACAAGATCGCGTTCAACGGTAGGCACATCTGTTACATCTTGTACCTCAATTACATCGATCAATTTATATAGATTCCAAACAACCTTTTTTGCGTCTCCCGCTTCACCTTCCATGACGATAGTGATACGAGAAACATCTGGATTGTGGGTGCGCCCAACCGTTAAACTGTCCATGTTAAAATTGCGACGGCGGAATAAGCTCACCACACGATTTAGCACACCGGGTTTATTTTCAACGAGGCAAATAATGGTATGTTTCATTGAAGTTACACTCCTAAATAGCCAATGGGTTATTGTTAAAGTCTGGTGTTTCATCGAGAGGACGACGAATCATATTGTGTAGGTCTGCACCTGCAGGCACCATGGGATATACAATATCATTCTTTTCAACTACGAATTCAATCAGTACAGGCCCATCAATACTGCGCGCCCATGCCACTGCATCGGCGATCTGTTCATGTGTTGTGACACGGCGTGCAGGAACACCATAGGCTTCTGCCAACTTCACAAAATCAGGATTATGCATTGGGGTTGCTTGATAGCGTTCTTCATAGAAAAATTCTTGCCATTGGCGTACCATGCCTAAATAGGAGTTGTTGATTATCGCAATATTAATGTTTACATTTTCTTGAGCTAATGTCCCTAACTCACAGAGGGTCATTTGAAAACCACCATCGCCAACAATTGCCCAAACCTCTTCTTCAGGACGGCCAAACTTTGCGCCGATGGCAGCAGGCATTCCAAAGCCCATTGTTCCCAAACCACCGCTGGTTAGCATCGTATTAGGCCTTGTATGAGGATAATATTGTGCTTCCAGCATTTGATGTTGACCAACATCTGTGACAGTGAGGGCTTCGCCACCAGTATGATTAAATAATGCTGCAATAACTTGTGCTGCCCACAATTTATTATCTGGTCGTCGTGAAAGCCGTGTCAAAATATCGCGTTGATTGCCGTCTTCTTGCCATTCACGAATTTGGGCAATCCATGACTTGTGCTGCTGTGTCTTGAGTTTTGGTAACAATTGACGCAGCACAGTTTTCAAATCGCCACAAATTGCTACATCTACTTTTACGTTTTTATTTAATTCACTTGGATCAATATCAATATGGATTTTGCGAGAATTTGGGGAGTAGGTTTTCAAATTGCCAGTAACACGATCATCAAACCGCATTCCAAAAGCCAGTAGCAAATCAGCTTGTTGGATGGCATGATTTGCGGCTGCTGTGCCATGCATTCCCATCATGCCCATTGAAAGTGGATGGTTTTCGGGGAAGGCACCTTTGCCTAATAGCGTTAGTGCAACTGGTGTTTGAGTGATTTCGGCAAACTGTCGTAATTCTTCAACTGCACCAGACATCAGAATACCATGCCCAGCTAGAATGACGGGACGCTCAGCATTATGAATGAGCTTCAACGCATCTTCAAGGTCGCGCTCATGAGCACTCGCCGGAATGTGATAACCCGGCAATTCAATAGGCGCATCAGGATAATAAAATTCTGTAACAGCGTTTTGAACATCCTTGGGGATGTCGATTAACACTGGGCCGGGACGACCTGTGCGAGCAATGTAGAAGGCTTCACGAATTGTATAGGCGAGGTCTTCTACGCGCGTAACTAAATAATTATGTTTGGTGACAGGAATTGTACAGCCTGTTACATCTGTTTCCTGAAATGCATCACTACCAATAGCACTTGTGGGGACTTGGCCCGTAATCGCAACAAGTGGGACGCTATCCATCATCGCTGTTGCCAGTCCTGTGATCATGTTGGTTGCGCCCGGGCCACTTGTAGCAATAGCAACGCCGACACGCCCACTAGCACGTGCATAGCCATCAGCCATATGTGTTGCGCCTTGCTCATGGCGGACTAGGACATGATGGATTTGGGGATATTTAGTGAGGGCATCGTAGGCGGGCAAAATTGCACCGCCCGGATACCCAAACACTACTTCAACCCCTTCTTTTAACAGACACTCCCAAATAATTTCTGCACCCGTAAGTTTCATCGTTGGCTTATCCTCATCTGTGCCCACTTTGGACAATTCTTAAGCGTTGGGGTCGGCATCGTAGATATTGAAAAGAGCATCCCATGTGGGGCGCTGTGTTTCATCTGTACGAGGATCAGGTTGATCGTAGTTGCCGCTTTGATGATGGGGGCTCGCTTGGAAACTATCCACCCATGGGCTAGAGAACTCGTTTTGATTTGGGTTGTATTGATCACGATATGGTGATGACATTTGAAAATCTCCTCATTATGAACATTGATACTTCAGTTAATTGATTGCTAGAACGCCCCATAGAGTCAAAAAGCCCTGCTTGACTTTGGCTTCAAGCAGGGCTGTTGGGGTCGTTTTTGCTGGTGTTTGGGCGATCTTTAGTGCCTTTTCTCCTCCGCCAGCTTGCCAGAAGCCAAAATCTCCGTTCCTGTAAGAAGTACGACAGGAAGGAGGGTGCTAATGACGATAATAAGGCTGAGTATAGATAAGGCAGTCATATAAGGATCGCAAACACCTGTTTTCTAAATCACTGTAGTCAAAGCATATGCTGAATTGCTTTTATTGTCAACAGGAGGCTATTGTGAATATCGTCCAAACGCTA
>RFGP01000214.1 GCA_003697365.1 Chloroflexota bacterium
GAAGTCATTGGTATGTTGGTGCGTACCCGTGATCGCGTAAAACCTGTTTATGTTTCTGTAGGGCATTTGGCAACATTAGAGACAGCTGTTGAACTCGTGTTTCGTTGTACAACACGCTACCGATTGCCTGAGCCAACTCGCATTGCCGATCAATTGGCAGGCAAATTTTCCCCATAGAATTTGCGACAGGAGACACTTGCCTTTAAACAGGTGGCGAATGAGATTTACACTCTTTCTTGTAGTGTGGTACAAGTAGATTACTATGAGCAAACTCTGGTCACCAACTCTTCTATGACTGAATTGTTTTCTGAATATGTTCAGGGACTTGACAGCAAAATACTCAAACTGATTGTGATGCCAGATCATACTCACCTTTTTGCTTTGTTTCCACCAATGCTTACATTACCTAACGACAGCAGTACTCTCAAATATGCCATTTTCAGGTGGTGCAATCGCAACGCTCAAGATCACGACGGCCAACAGCCACCTTATCTCCAACACCTACGACGCGGATATCGCTAAGTTCCAATAACCACTAAGATACAAAACTGAAAATGCTGGTATACAGGTGGTGACCGTGAATCTAGTGCTCACTTTGACGATGTACTCCAACTGCGATGTAATTACCAAGGGGAATTTGAGCATTTGTAAGCCTCATTATCATTGCTAAGGCTAAACAACTGACCGCGACATGAATGCTAAAAGTTTTGCTTTTAACGGTCAAATCGATCTAGATAAATTTGCCAAGCGCTAGCATAACTGGTCGCGATGCATGTAGTTTGGGTCTTTTTTGCTTTAGCAAGGAAAGCTATCACATGGTAACATCACTTAGATATACAGTTTTGAGCTTCTATATTGTGACCAGTATGTAGTAAATAGTAGTAACATTACCTAAATTTAACATAAAATAAATCATTAATGTTGGTATAGGAGAGATACTATATAATGAGTGCCCTCATTTTCATAAGCTATCGCATCAGCGATACTCTCGATATAACGGGTCGTATCTACGATCACTTGCGAAGCTATTTTCCTGCTGAGATGCTGTTCCGTGATATGGACACACTTGAAATTGGTGATCAGCTTAGCCCAACTATTCAACGTCATCTCAATAGTTGTCGTGTGATGTTAGTTATCATTGGGCGAGATTGGGTCAGCGTGGAAAATGAACAAGGTCGTCGTTTATTACAGGAGAAGGACTTTGTGCGGCGTGAAGTACAGCATGGACTATCTTCGGATACTATTACAGTTATTCCAATACTAGTGGATAATACTCCAATGCCAACAAAAGATGAGTTGCCAGATGTGCTACAAAAACTAGTTGAGCCAAAGGCACATTCTGTCAGTAGCAAAGAAGATTTTTATTATCATATGCGGCAGTTAGCTGAAAAAATCGCCCAATTGATCGACTTTCCACTGCCAGATATTGATGCCCCACCTCGACGCATTGGAACTTTACCGATTAACTTTACTGTGACGCAATTTTTTGATCGTATAAAAGAACGTGACCAACTCTATAAGTTAATCCACAAGGGCCGGCAAGTAATATGTGTGTATGGCTTTACTGGCTCGGGGAAAAGTGCTGTAGCCTCCTATGTATTAGAACAACTTATATCATCAGTTCCAGAAAATACAATAGAGATTGATGGGTTGCTGTGCTTTCCGAACGCGAATGCACCTACCATCCGTCTTGATACGATTATCAGCCAAGCACAAAAAATGTTCCCAACACATAATTTGCGGCTAGATGGGCAGATGAGTGCTGAACAACGAGCTGACTTGCTATTATCGGCAACACGTACAGGTAAATATATTTTATTGCTTGATAATTTTGAAGATTATCAAGATGATGAGCACTTTTGCACAGATGCGGAATTAGAAATATTGTTCCAACGTGTGTTGGATAAAGGTGGTTTGACCATTGTGGTTACGTCACAATTACCACTTAAGCTACGCTATCGTAGTGCCAAACTTGTGACTATCGATCT
Organism: Chloroflexota bacterium; assembly: GCA_003697365.1. Classification (GTDB taxonomy): domain Bacteria; phylum Chloroflexota; class Anaerolineae; order Aggregatilineales; family J027; genus J027. The sequence goes on from RFGP01000214.1 coordinate 1,989, forward strand.
TGATAAAGGCTTGCCGTCTACTGATGCACGTGAATTTATATTAAATTTACCAGCTGTAGAGGAGTTAAAAATTAATCAGCTGGTTGCAACTGATCCCGCACTAGATGTGCTCATCGAGAAAACGAGTGGAAATCCCCGCGCACTTGAGGCAGCAGTTAGTTATCTTAGAGACACACCGCTAGAAACATTGTCTGACCTTTTAGCATATAATGAGATTTTTTCGGGGAATATCACAGAGCATATTGTTGGGGCAGCAATAGCCGCCCTTCCAGATGATTTACGCCGTGTCTTGGAGGGTGTAGCAGCACTACATAACCACGCGACAGATGATGCACTATTATATGTGTTGCAACCGTTTCTTGCATTGGATAATCGCAGCTTGCGCGAGAAGCTAGGACGCTTGTTCTTGCGAAAATTTGTGCGAGTACGCACTCAATTAGACGGCACACATCTCTATGGTTTGCACAGCACCGATGCATATCACGCTCTGAAGAATCTTCCCAAAGGTACTGAAACTAATGAAAATACCTATACTTTACAAACTTTGTGGCAACGTGGTGTCGATTATTTTCGGCATCAACGCACTGATCCGAACACATGGCATAAGATAGATGACTTAAACGCACCATTGCATGAGTTCTTTTTTCTTATGCTCTTAAAAAACTATACAGATGCTTTTAATTTAACTAATCTTCTCAGTCCATACCTGCAGAGATTTCAATACTTTACTCAACTTATCTCCATGCGAGGGGATTTAATAGGAAAATTAAAGAATAGCCGTGATGAGATTCTCAATCTCTTTTCTCTAGCTCGTGCATATTGTGATATTCAACGCTTTAGAGATAGTGTTACAGTTCTCCATATGCTCAAGAACACTTATTCGAGTGAGCTAAGTACCTTAGAGAGTATAGAACTCGATGTATTATTAGGTTGGAGTTATCGTGTCAATCAGGACTCTAAAAAAGCCATTTCAACATTACTTAAGGTACTGGAAAATGATGCTGAAACACTTTCACAAGTTGCCCCAGAGTTATTAAGTCTTGTTTACCATAATCTGGGAATTGCTTACCGGAATATAGATAACGTAGAGAAGAGTATTTATTGGCATAACCATGAGAAAGATCACGCAACATCTGATGTCTCATATGTAAGAGCATTGATTTCTCTCGGTATTATCCACTTTGAAAATCTAGAAATAAACAAAGCTGTTGAATATTATCAACAGGCAGTGAAATATAATGAACGCAGCCAAGATAAACAGATACAAAGCGCTCTTTTAGGGAATTTAGGCAAAGCTCAACAAGCTATTGGACTTCTTAAAGAAGCTCAACAGGCTTTTAGAGAAGCCCAAAAAAATGCCATCGAGATTAATGACCGACGATTTGAGGCTATATGGACTAATAGTCTAGGAGCTATTTTTACGCAACATGGCGATATGGATAAAGCACTTGCTTACCACCGCCAAAGTTTGGCTATTTCAGAAGAAATTCAGGAAATGCGTGTGCGGAGTTTTGCACTGGCAGGAATTGGTTACATCCACTTATTGCAAGCAGTAGAAGAATCTGCACTTCATGAGTACGATAATAGTAAGTTAATTGAAGCATATGAAATTGCTGTGCGTCGTTCGATTCCAAGAGATCAACAATTATGGGGTATAAGACTAGCTGTTGCTTTTCTTTTACAACATGAAGTTGCTAAAGCTCATAGTATCATTGAGGAAATTCGCTTCATAAAAGTTCTTGAAAACAAGTATCGTGTTTTAGAATTAGCCGCAATTATCTCGATTTATCAAGGAGATGCTATAGATAAGCAGAAGGCTACCCTTCAAGAGGCTACTATTTTTTTAGGACAAGTTTTAGATAAGACACCAAGTTTATTTAGGGCATTGTACTCATTGGGTCTCATAAATACAGCCATAAGTCTATTAGCTGATACAGCTCAGAAAGATATTTTCACAGAGGCTGCGATTTCTACCTATGAACGCGCAAGAGCTGTATGTGCTGCAGATGGAGTGTTAATGGAAGCGAAAATGATGTTAAAGCTATTATATACGTTCGATAATCAGAACATTCTTCGAACTATTCATAATCGGATATTTGAGCATAATGTTTAAGGTTAGATGAGATTAATCGTCACTTATCATTGCAGATATCCCTTAATAATAAGTTGTAAAAACAGATATTGTATTATCCATAGCTATTTAAACAACTATCCCCTCTGAGCTTCTAGAGGGGACAGTATGGCGACTCACTTCGGAGCATCTAAGTTAAGAACGTAGTACTAAGCCATGCTCAGCCAATGCCTTGACTAGAGATTTCTGAATGTTGTTGA
>RFGP01000215.1 GCA_003697365.1 Chloroflexota bacterium
CAGATAATCTTCATCAGTTGCTCCCTCAGGCATGGCGCTGGGGGCGACATTTGCATCTACCGTATCCATTTCAATTGGAATGACTTCGGGTAAATCGGCGCTGTGATGTTGTGCGGATTCTTGAACAAGACTTATTTGTGTTTTCGGAAGAATCTCTTGAGATAGAATACCTTCATCCTCACTTAATGCGGCTTGTGTCTCTTGAAGGTGAATAACCGAGTAGATACTTGTATGTTCATCATCAGCAGCAATGGTTTCGCTAAAGGCAAATTGCCCTTGCAATAGCTCTTGCACTTCATAATGAGCACTTAGTTGAGAAAGTATCCACGCTATTTGGTGTTTTGAGATGGTTCTGCTCTCATTAGCAAAGGTGATCGTCCATAACGCTGTTGCTAAGTTAGATGGTGAAGCGTCTATTTTCGCAACATGGATCACCCATTGGACGAAAGCCTTTAAGTGTTGATGAATAAAATCTTGTTCTTCTGAGCTGATTTTAGCTGCTAATCGCAGTGCGGTTATGGTCTTGCCAATGTAATAAATGCGCAGGCGGGCATTCGTGGCAGAAGTTGTTTCTAAAGAAAGTGCAGCACAGCGATCTGCTAATTCTAAGTAGTCGCCTAGATATGCACCATCACGTCTCAAAATTAAGCGCCCTAACCGACTTACTTCGGGGTCAGGGTCACTGGCGAATATATCTGTGCGATCTTGATGTCTGCGTTTTCTTAAGAGCTGTGTTTCTGCTTCATCACTTAAGGGCAAGCGGTGTTGCCCTGTTTGTGGCACTGGAGGAAACATAGGCGTTAGCTGTTTTTATCCTTTTCCGATTTAGCAGGTTGTGCGATGGGTCGATGCTCAAGTTTAAGTGTATCGCCTTCAACATCAACAACAATCACATCACCAACTGCATAATTATTCGCAATTAATGCTGATGATAATGGACGAATCAGCAAACGTTCAATCGCACGACGCAATGGACGCGCACCATTCGCCGGATCGTAGCCTTCTTTAATGAGTAGATCGCGTGCCGCTTGGGTGAGCTCTAATTTTAGTTCTTGGGCATCTAGGCGCTCAATCATGTTCTTTAAGTTTAGATCAAGAATATCATTGAGGGTTTCACGGCTTAAAGGATTAAAGACCACAATCTCATCTATGCGATTTAAAAATTCAGGGCGAAAGAATCGCTTGAGGTGAAAACGATAATCCGGTTGTTTGAGCTCTCCATTACCGCCGCCAAAACCAACAGCTTTACCAACTTCTGAGACACCAATATTGCTCGTCATAATCCATATAGCGTGGCGAGCATCAATTGTTCGTCCTGTTGCATCGGTTAAGCGCCCCTCATCGAACACTTGCAGAAAAATATCGAACACTTGCGGCGCGGCTTTTTCTACTTCATCAAGCAACACAACAGAATATGGCTGGCGGCGTAATGTTTCAGTTAGCTGCCCCCCACGTTCTGTACCCCGATACCCCGGCGGAGCACCAATCAAGCGTGCAACAGTATGCTCATCATGAAATTCTGACATATCTAAGCGAATAAGTGCTTTCTCGTTGCCGAATTGAAATTCTGCTAATGCTTTTGCTAACTCAGTTTTGCCTACTCCACTGGGACCAATAAATAGAAAAACACCTATTGGTTTACGTGGATCACTTAGCCCTGCTCGATGCGTTTTAATGGTTTCTGAAACTGCTTTAATCGCGTGATCTTGCCCGCGCACACGTTGAGCGATGATCTCTTCCATTTTGGCGTACTTTTCACGTTCAGATGCTTGTAAATCTGAAACAGGGATGCCTGTCCATTCACTCAAAACATCGTGCACATGTGCTGCTGTAACTTGCAGAGGTTCTTTACGTTCCTCGTCAGGAGAGATTGATTGAATGACGACTCGTGCACAGGCTTCATCTAATAGATCAAGCGTTTTATCTGGTAAGCGACGCTCAACCAAATATCGCGCGGATAGGCGCACCGCAGCTTCACGAGCTTCAGGCAAAATAGAAACTTTGTGATGTTCTTCGTATTTCTTATAAATGTTTTCGACAATCATCAGCGTTTCTTCAACAGTAGGCTCTTTGATGTCAATTGTGCGAAAGCGCCGATCTAATGCAGGATCGCGGGCAATAGCTTTGCGATATTCTTCAAAAGTGGTGGCACCAATGCAAGATATATCCCCACGTGCTAGTGCAGGCTTCAAAATGTTAGCCGCATCTAGATTGCTATCAATGGTATCGCCTGCACCGACGATGGTATGAATTTCATCGATAAATAAAATGACATTAGAAGCATTACTGACTTCTTCTATAATCCCACCTAGTCTTTCTTCAAATTGCCCTCGTAAACTTGTGCCTGCAACCAGCATCCCAATTTCAATTTGCACGATACGCTTGTCTCGCAATGGAGCAGGTGCTGTGCCGTTTGCAATTTGCCAAGCAAGCCCTTCTACAACGGCGGTTTTACCTACGCCAGCATCACCAACTAATAATGGGTTATTCTTCTTATTGCGGGTGAGGGTACGCGCAACAGCACGAATTTCTGCATCGCGGCCGATTGCTGGCCCAATTTTTCCATTACGCGCTTGCTCAACGAGATCGCGCCCATATTTATCAAGGAGAGGCGTAGGTACTTGCTCGTTTCGCGATGCATTCTTCTCACGGTTGTCGTTATCTTCTTGATGCGCTATTAGTTCTTCGTCATCAATAATATCGCTGTAAATAGCGTCAAAGCTATCAGAGTCAAAATCAGGTTCATCAATATTTAGAAAGCGCGTGAGGTAAGTAATCCAATAGTCAACTTTAACGCCTAAATTTCTAATTTTCCGAATAGCAATGCCTTCCCCATCTTGAAGCATGTTGAGTAGAATATGCTCTTCTGTGACGTAGGGAGAATTTAGGTCTTCAGCTAAATAATAGCTTTGCACCAAAATGCGATATGTTCTTGGCGTAAGAGAGGGGCGTTCGCTTACGGTGTCTTCGCCACTGCCAACCTCTCGGCGGATAATATTACGAACTTCACGAGGATCGAGCCCGCTATCTGTTAAAATTAATTGTGTAATACCATTTTGCGTGCGGGTCATTGCAATGAAAAGATGCTCTGTGCCAATATAATTATGTTTTAGGCGATCAGCTTCGTCACGAGCATTAGTCAAAAAGGCATTACAAGCTCGCCATAACTCAGCTTCTGGCACATCATGTGGATACTTAGACATACAAACGAACCTCTGTCAGAATTTTTGGCAATTGGATGTTTTTTGCTTATGATCTATTATACATGACCCAGTTGAAAACTCCCGCCCTCAAAATATGGGTGAATTCGCGATAAGAATTTTATGCGATATGAATTAAGCTATAATAACATACGACTTAATTATCCTTGCTGATTGAGACTGTCAACTATGAATATATCTGATCCGATTATTGGACGAAAATTAGGGGATTACACCATCTTAGAGCTTTTGGGAAAGGGGGGCATGGCGCGCGTATACAAAGGCTATGATGAAGCCTTAGATCGCTATGCCGCACTGAAGGTGATCACGAGTGACTTCGTGGCGACCGCTGATGAGCTAGAATATCAAGAACGATTCCAGCGTGAAGCACGTGCCATTGCTCGCCTAAGACATCCGCACATCGTGGGCATCTACCAATTTGGGCATGTAGATACATTGTATTATATGGCGATGGTTTTCCTCGATGGCGAAGATTTGCGCGTTCGGCTCAAAAAATATGCCGAGAGCAATCAAAAAATGCCACATGACGAGATTTTACAGATGGCGCGTGACGTGGCAAATGCCTTAGATTATGCTCACAGTCAAGGCGTGATCCATCGTGACATCAAGCCTTCTAATATTATGATGACAAGCACCGGCGCAACACTTACTGATTTTGGCCTTGCGCTGAATACAATGGAAGGCACCGGTGGAGACACATTTGGAAGTGCGCATTACATCGCACCAGAGCAAGCCATTTCTTCTGCGCGCGCTGTTCCACAAAGTGATTTATATTCCTTAGGTGTTGTTTTATATGAGGCTTTTACAGGGCATGTTCCTTTTGATGATCCCTCTGTTATGAGCGTTGCCTTAAAACACTTAAACGAACCTCCGCCACGTCCTAGCGATGTTGATCCTACCTTCCCTAAGGCTTTAGAGAATGTTTTATTGAAGGTGTTAAGCAAAGAACCGCGCGATCGCTACCAAACTGGTGCTGAATTTGTGGCAGCGCTTGAAAAAGCACTAGACTTAGAAGGTGATACATTAAGGCTTGAGCAACATTCTCCCCGTCCTGCAGTTATTGTGAATCCTACTTCTGAGACTAGCCCTGCTGTTTCATCAGTAGCTGCTCCAGCTCAAAAATCTGCTTCAGAACAAGAAACGAAAGCCAAGCGCGATAAACGAAGAAGATTGCCGTTACTTATAGGAAGCGTAATATTGTTATTATTTGCTTTAGCAGGCCTGTTCTTTATTTTGAACAATGACGATGGGGGAAATAGTGCTGATACGAATAATGTAGGGGCTGAACAAACTTCTGAAACAACCCCTACAGAAATAGCACTTGCAGCGTCAACAGAAGAACCCACTGAAGTTGTCACCGAAATTCCTACAGAGGAAGTGACCGACACGCCTACTGCTACAAGTAGCCCATCACCAACGGCCACTGATACGCCCACTGAAACCTTCACGCCTACTGAAACGCCTACCGCTACGAATACATCAAGCCCGACGGCAACGGCTACTTTTACTGCTACTATTGAGCCCTCTCCTACTCCTACACTATCACCTACCCCTACTGAAACGCTATCTGCAGTGGTCATCCCTACTGTTGAAAATGCAGAAATTGAACTCCGCTATGATGAGGGTTCCCTTATTCTTGAGAATATCTCAAATCGGCGCTTGAACTTATCCTCTTTGTTTATGGTGGGGGATAATGTAGGCTTTTTCCGAGCAACTGAGTGGCAAGATAGCTTAAGAGTAGTGAATGGGTCTTTGAGTCGTTTTGCAAGTGGGGGATGTGTGCAACTGGTCATTGACATTGAAGCCCAACAACCCACAAATTGCCGTTTTTATAATACTTGGATTTTGAATGAGTCGCCGGGTGTACATTTTTGGTCTTCTGAGAATACTACTTTTGAAGTGCGCTTGAATAACCAAGTAGTGGGTATTTGTCTAGTAGAGGCTGGCACTTGCCGATTTGATTTGAACCCTATTGTAATTGAAACCACTTCTGTAGATGATGCTTCTACTTCTACAAATGCAACCCCTACGCCCACGCAAAGCTCAGATTTAGTTTTGCGATATAATGACAAGAGCTTACTAATGTTTTTGCTGAGCAACCAACCACTTGATTTAAGCGACTTAAATTTTGCAGGTGATCAAATTGGGAGCTTTGCTGCAACTAGTTGGCAAGGAAATTTGAGCAATATTGGGCGTGATATTAATGAATTAGAAGCAGGTGGATGTCTACAAGTGGTCATAAGCCTTGATGCTGTGCGTGAAGATGAGTGCGAACTCTACACTATTTGGGTGTTGCGCAGCAGCAGTAGCGCTCATTTTTGGTTTGATGCTGAAGGCAATACGTTCTTTGAAGTACGGTTAGGCGATGATGTTATTGCAACTTGTCCAGTAGCGACAAGTGGTGCAGACCAAACGTGTAATATTCGTATTCCGACTAGCTAGTTTGGGAAGTATGATCGTGGATAAATCTTCGGTCGAAAGACAAAAATATGAAGCACTTTTAGCTATATCTCGATTGGTTGCAAAATCGGATATTAGCGAGGTGTTAGGTGAAATTTTGCGGATCACAATAGAGGCGATAGATGCTTACACAGGAAGTATTTTCCTCTTTGAACGTGGTACAAATTTATGTCGCCATTTTATTCTTCAGCGTGATCTATCTATCGAAATGTCTCAGATAGCTGTGCAACAAGTGCTTGAGAATGGATTAGCTGGTTGGGTCATGCGCCATCAAACAGGCGATATTATTGAAGATATTACTACTGATTCTCGTTGGACAACGCTTCCAAATGATGAACTTAGCTCAAAAGTTCGCTCAGCGCTGAGTGTGCCACTAATGTTTAACGAGGAAGTGTTGGGCATACTCACGTTAGTAAACGAGCAACCGCATCATTTCAATACAAATGACCTTGAACTGGCTATGGCCATTGGTCGGCAAGCGGGGTTGGTGATTCATAATGCATATTTATTTGAATCTCGCCAAGAACAAGAAAACCGCCTTGCGGCCATCCTACAAAATATTGGACAGCCATTACTCATGTTGGGGCCAGATTTTCATGTTTTACTAGCTAATCATGCTGCTGCCACTTTAGCTGAGAAGCCGTTAGAGAGTATCCAAAATGTTCACCTTTCTAAAATTTCTCCGAATTCGATGTGGCAAGCGTTGAATGAAAAGTTGCTCGCGCTAGGGGAAGATTTAGCCAAACAACAACATACCTTTGAACTTTATAGTCCTGATACAGCACAGGACTTCAGCGTTAATGTCTCACCTGTGGATTATCAAGGTGAAACAGTGGGGTATGTGATTGTTTTCAACGATCTAACAGTAATGAACGATCTGAATCGTCTGAAAACGCATATGCTACGTATGGCTTCCCATGATTTAAAAAATCCCTTGAACATTGCTGTTGGCTATGTTTCGCTGATGCAATCAGAGCTAGCTGAAGGACAGCCTATCGATCCACTTTGGATGGACGAGCTGTTAAAGTCTTTAATACGCATGAATCATCTTATTGAAGAGCTTTTAGATGAAGAGCGTATTGAGCGAGAAAGCCGCTTTCGTAGTGCAGATATTGATATTCTAGAACTGTTGGATGAAGTTATTAGTGAGATGAAGGAGCTTGCTGCTCGTAAGCAACAAGTTCTTGTGCAGCACTTTAGAGATGAATATCCACCGCTACAAGGTGATCGCAGTCAACTGCGGCAAGCGATGATCAACTATATCAGCAATGCTATTAAATATACGCCGCCAAAAGGCCAAATTGATATTGAAGCCTATGTTGAAGATCGGCGTTTTCATTTTGTGGTGACAGATAATGGCATAGGAATTCCAAAAGCCATGCAAGATCAAATCTTTCAGCCGGGCTATCGCGCTGAACGCGATGAAATATCCCAAATTAAAGGGAGTGGCGTTGGCTTAAGTTTGGTTGCTGAAATTTGCCGTCGCCACCATGGCCATGTCTGGTTTGAAAGTGAAGAAGGACGCGGAAGCCGCTTTGGATTTTGGGTGCCATTGCATCAGCCACGTGAATGAGAGACAGTTGGCGGTACCCACTCTATAACACGTACTTCTACGAATTCATAATCCACTTTGCGTTTGGGGTATAAATTAGGATTTTCATTTTCTGTTGAGAGCGCACGACGAATGGGTTGCGTCTTCTTATTCTCAACAAGAATGATCTTTACCTGATGCTCTGGCAATTCGTAAATGGTATGAATCTCACGATTGACACCGTTCCGAAATGTTTTTAGGCAGGCATCTGGAAAATTGCGTTTAATATAGTTTCGGGCTTTGCGATAGCTCATGTCTGCAAGTTTTGCTGCTAATTCTTGGCGCTCTTGTTCTGTCATTCGCCCATATCTCCGCTAATGTTTCAACCACAGGTTTGTATAAGGCAAACTAGCTAAGATGAAAATGCTACAATAGTGTTCCTTCAGTGTTGTTTGAGTATACTACGAAATATGGCCAGATGCTATGTTAGACATGCCTATATGCTCAAGCTAATGCTAAACAAGACTACAAACAACATCTCAAGGAAAAACTTATGCAGAATTTGCCGCTTTTTTTTGATGAAGATTTTGATCCAGAAGAAGATCACTTCCCAATGCAAGCGCCTACCGGCCCGCTATCTGTAAGTGAATTGACGGCATACATAAAAAAACAATTTGATAGCGATCCACAGCTCCAGAAAATCACTGTAGAAGGTGAAATCGGAACTTTTAGCCGCGCTCCTTCAGGACATTTGTATTTCACTTTAAAAGATGATAATGCCCAATTAAAAGCGGTTATGTGGCGTTCTCAGGCAGAGTATTTGAGCTTTACACCTCGACAAGGTGATTTGGTTCATGCGAAGGGATATGTAAGTGTTTATGAACCACGAGGAGAATATCAACTCTACGCCACTAGCTTACGCCCAGCAGGTGTTGGTGATTTACACGCCCGTTTTGAGCATTTGAAGGCACAATTGGCACAAGAAGGATTATTTGACGCGGAACGAAAGCGTCCTCTTCCTTTTTTTCCGCGTAAAATAGGTATTGTAACATCGCTCAAAGCTGCTGCATTGCAAGATGTGCTGAATGTTTTACAACGTCGCTTTCCTGTGGCTGAAGTCATCATCAGCCCTACGATGGTTCAAGGTGAAGAAGCTCCTCCCAGAATTATTGCTGCACTAAAACGTTTTTATCAACGCCAAGATATTGATGTCATTTTATTAGTGAGAGGTGGTGGCAGCATTGAAGATTTATGGGCTTTCAATGATGAAAATGTAGTGCGTACAGTTGCTGCTTCGCCAGTTCCTATTGTTACAGGTGTTGGACACGAGATTGATTTTACGCTCGTTGATTTTGCTTCTGACTATCGTGCGCCAACACCTTCCGCTGCTGCTGAAGTAGTTGTGCCAGAAGCTGATATATTGCGCTTAAATGTAGATAGCTTAGAACAGCGGTTATACACTCTTATGCACAGCCATCTAGCTGAAATGCGGCAACGACTGCTCAATCAAGAACGCACTTTGCGCTTGCTTTCCCCACAACGGCAAGTGGAATATTTACGCCAGCAGGTCAACATGCTTTCAAAACGCCTAGAGCGTCAAATATTAGGCTACATTACCAATGCAAAGTCTCAATTAGCACATCAACAAGCCCGTATAGAATCTCTTAATCCTAGAGCAATTTTGGCGCGAGGGTATGCTGTTGTGCGGCGCGCAAGTGATAATCAACAGATCACATCAAGTGTAGACGTTGAATCGGGAACACAAATTACCATTCAATTTCATGATGGTAACGTCTCGGCAAAAGTTGAATAAATGTAAAATAAGCCACATTGGAGCGCATCCAACATGGCTTTTGAGTTAAATTGGCGGGATACGAAATTGCTATAAGATGAAGCCGATAATGGCGAGTGTCACATCTTTAGTTATATCGGATAGTAGGTAAGGCAATATGCCAAGCACCAATGTTCCAGCAGCAGTTAATACCAGTGCACTTCGTAATACTGGCTGTATGCGTTGCGGAGCTGCTCCCTCATCAGGTGCTATCATATACATATTGACGACAACCCGTAAATAATAATACGCGGAGACAACACTGGTTAAAATTCCCGCTACGGCAAGCCAGTACAACTCGCCTTCTAATGCTGCACGGAAAACAAACCACTTTCCCATGAAACCAGCAGTGAGAGGAACGCCCGTAAGGCTAAACATGAAAATCGTCATCATCGCTGCTAAGCCGGGATTTCGCAAGGCAAGGCCTTTTACGTCATCAATACTTGTACCTGTGGCATCATCGCGTTCTAGTGCTGCGACAACCGCAAATGCCCCTATGTTAGTGAAGGTATAAGCTAATAGGTAAATTAAGCCTGCTTGCGCGGCCATATCGCCTACACCATCACTGCCACCTGCTGCTACAGCAATTAGGATATATCCCCCATGTGCAATACTTGAATATGCCAATAAGCGTTTTAGATCAGTTTGCATAAGTGCCACAAAATTCCCTAAAACTAAAGTGGCAAGCGCGATGATCTGAACCGTATCCTGCCAAATATTGATCAGATCAGCATCTGTTACAATTGAAGAACCTGTAGCTAGCACCCGCAGCATGGCTGCAAAACCACCAGCTTTGGCTGCAACACTCATAAATGCTGTTACTGGTGTTGGCGCGCCTTGATAGACATCTGGTTGCCACATGTGGAAGGGAAC
>RFGP01000216.1 GCA_003697365.1 Chloroflexota bacterium
ACAAATTTATGCATTCCCTATAACAGCATTTTTACAATGGGGATTCCAATTGCCTGATGTTTTGGGAAGTTGGATTTCAGGTGCTCTTTTCGCTTTACTGATTGCGGCTTGGCTTTTATTGCAACAGCAACAATTCAGCCGTATACTGCCTATCATGATATGGTGTGTCGTTGTAATGTTGCCTGCATGGCTATTTTTAGATGCAGGCTATCTTCTCGGCAGTCCACGCCTACATTATCTTGCATCAACAGGCGTTGCGATGCTGTGGGGCTCTATGCTTGCGCGTCCTTTTCCTCAAACATGGTCTTTAGGTTTGCAATGGGCAGCTCGTGTTGTTGTCATAGCTTTGATCATGTTTATTGCTATTCCATTTATACAGGCACGTATGAATGAACACCAGCAGTTAGATAAAATTTATCGCCAAGTAGGCTCAATTGCTGATTCGATGCCTGAGCAAGAACGTTTATTGTTGATCAATGGGCCGGCCTATCTCGCACCATTCAACGCCACTTTTCTGTTAGGGGCAGAGGGGAGTACTTACCTACCTGATTTTATTGAATTGAGCGATTGGTTAAAATTAAATGGTTTCCGCAATATTGTTGCTGATAATCGCCGTGTAGATGATATTATCCCACCAAGTGATAAACGTTTTGCAGTCACTCATCCGTTACTAGATCGCCAGACAATTGAACAATATCATGTAGTAGCAAATGTAATGCTTATCAACGACCAGTTAAGCGTGGTGCAAACAGGGAAACATCTCATTAGGCAATCAGAATCTTCAATTGTGGGCCATTATGAACAAGGCATAGAGATCGCCTATCTACGTTTGCAAGCTAAAGATAATTATTTTCTTTTAGAAATAGATTGGCATTTATCAACTGTTCCTACAATGCCAATAGCTGTTTTTTCGCATTTGTTGTGTGATGACACTTTAATTGCACAGGCAGACGGCCCGCCTTTGGGACGTGCTTATCCTTTTGACTTGTGGCCTAAAGATACAACGTGGCGAGATTATCGTATCTTTATACCGACATCTGTCCCATCAATGAGTTGTATAAGGGCATTTGTAGGCTTATATGATCCCATAACAGGTGAGCGGTATGAAGTGCTCTTAAGTAATGGTGATGTTGTTGATGGCCTTTACGTTAACATTGGTTGAAGCATAAGTATCAAAATATGGAACATGAGGACAAGCCACAACCATAATCGAATGCTACGTATGAGCAGATTTTTGTACATAGGTGTCTCTCCTTAGTCATAATGAGAGACACTTTATGCTGGAAAGAAGTTTCAAATTAATTTTGCTCTTCCACGAAATCTACTTCAACCACTTGCATAAAAACAATGCTTAGGTCAATATCGCGTTCTAGTCGATCTTCTAATTTTGTTTCTAATGTTTTTACATCAGCGCTATTGATAATATAGGGGCTGCGAATAGTTGCGGTGATCTTCATGTTTTCCCCCCCTTCAATTTCTACATCAGTGACGGTAGCATTGCCAAGTTCTTCTTCAAGCACAGTTTTCACAGTATTGGATGTGTTGAGGTAGATAAAGTTGCTACGTAGCAAAAAGGTAAGCGGTATAGCCATAAGCAAAATAATGGTAAATGAGATTATTAACCTTTGTCTTGTTGGCACCATTCCCTTCTGATGAATGCCCATTGCTGCAAAAACCCCTGCAGAAGTAATACTGATGCCAATGATGTTAACGACACTCAGCGCTCCGGCTCCAATAAAGAGTGGCAAATGACCGATAGCTAATGCAAGTCCTGTAGTACAAATTGGCGGCACTAATGCAGCAGCAATAGCAACGCCTGCAAGCGCTGCAGGGACATCTCGCCGAGCCATTGCAAAAGCACCTGCTGCGCCTGAAGCGATGGCAACGACCAGATCGAGCAAATTGGGTTGACCACGACTGAGCATCTCAGAAGTTGGGGTGGGGATGGAGAAAATTGTGCCAATAACAAAAGATACCACAATAACCAACAAGACTCCGTATAGCACGGTTACGCTAGAACGGCGCATGGTCTGTAGATTTCCTAGTGCTAAGCCTGCTCCGAATCCCATTAATGGCGACATTAGAGGGGCAACAAGCATTGCGCCAATAATCACAGCTGTGCTGTTTTGTAACAGACCTACTGTGGCCAAAATACTAGAGAGCATGATCATGACAATGAAGTTGGTGTTTGCTCGCGCTAAGTTGATTGTTTCTTGCATGACTTCTGTACGCTCATCAATAGTGAGCATCGGGCGCAAACGCTCGATTTGATTTGCTAATTGCTCTAGCAAGGTGGCTTGTTTATTACCACGTCTAATAATGGCTAGTGAGCCGGGGGCAAGGCGTAAAATTCGCTCTGCTGCGGGGCCAAAAACCCATTTTCTATCCAAATCTTCGTCTTGCTGAAAGCCTACAGGGTATACGATTAAGTCTGTATCTTTACAAAAAGATTGAATACCACTAACGAGGTCTTGAGCTTCTATTATCTCAGTTTCTATATTTTCAGAATCGGGTAAGCTATAAATTGCATCATAGATACGCGAGCGTTGTAGCCAAAACGGGTTTGTATGATTTGGATCAGCGTAATGTATCTTATGATCTTTGACGAACAAGGCTATAACTGGTTTTTGATACGCCTGTGAGAGATGCAAGGCATGAATCATTGCCATACGTGTATTTTCTAATGTAGTGGCAGGAACAACGATTCTTTCAATGGCTTCGTTGTTACTGCGATATACCACCAAATCATGAGAGATAACTCTTGCTACGGCTTCTGTAACGTCTCCTAAAGTAATTTTTTTGCCATCTTTAGGAACTTGAAAACCAAGTATAGTGAGGTCTGCATTACGTTCACGAGTTATATCGAGAATGCCGCGCGCAACATGATGAGAGACAATTGTTACTAACTCTATAGGTAATCCATTTTTTTTGGCGTTTTCACAGATTTTTTCTATTTCTTGCAATGCATCTTTATAGGGTGAATCAGGATTATTGACGAAAAGAGCGATAATCTTACCCTTAGTTGGATGTACTAAGCTATGTGCTAATTTTAGGAGAGAGAGAGCTGTTTTAGGATTGGCAACGGGCACAACAATGCGCATAGCATAGTAAGAATCAGGATGTGGTAATTCCTCAGTTTTTTCTTTTTTTACAGTGGGTTTTGTGTTTGCGGGCATACTCACATGTACTCCGTTAGTAACCTGTTATATCAAACAACTTTATTGTGGATGATCATGTCCCAAAAAACAAAGCGCCAGTTATAACACTGGCACTTTGCAAATATTCTATGTTGAGCGGGTAACGAGAATCGAACTCGTATCAACAGCTTGGGAAGCTGCTGTGTTACCTTTACACCATACCCGCAATTCACCCCACATTATAAGCAAAAAGTACCGCTTGTCAAGATTCTTGCGCTTGAACGTTGAAGGAGGATACTTCTTCTGCTAACGAGTTGAATTGTCTTCATATGCAATTTATTTTTGTTGTAAATTATTAAGTATGTGTATCTGAGGAGGATGAGGAATTCTAGCTAATGGAATTAATACAACTAGAAGCATTTGAACGTACTGTGCGAGAAGGCAATTTTACACGTGCTGCCGAAGCAATGGGGTTAACTCAACCTGCTGTTAGTACGCGGATTGCGCAGTTAGAGGCTGAATTGGGCGGGCCTTTATTTGAACGTCATGGACGTAACTTAAAGCTCACTCCGCTTGGTGAACGATTTTTACCCTATGCTCAGCGTATGTTAGCTGTTATGGCCGATGGTCTACAAATGGCGAATGATTTTCGTATGGGAAAAGTTGGTGCTGTGCGCATTGCTGCACCAACCCCTTTTATTTTGAGCTTTTTAATGATAGCTTTAGAACGCTTTCGTCAAGAATACCCAACAATTGATATTTGGATAAGAGAACGTGATAAAGCAACAACATTTGATCTCATTCGAGATAACGCAATACGTTTGGGACTGGTCAATGCTCCTGTATTGGATGTTCAAATGGCAAAATTGCTACATTTGCAAGACCCCATTCGTTGTGTTGTTGGCGCAACGCATCCACTCGCTGAAAGAGCAGATGAAATACTCCCAATTCACGTTCTCTATAACTATACAATTTTCCGTGTGTCGATGTTTCCCCAGATGACAGCTTTCGTAGACGAAATTGTTGAGCATGGTCGTCATGGAAGTGGGGGAGCAGTTATTGCGATTCCTATGGTCTTAGCTTTGCGCTTAGTGTTGCAAGGGCAGGGGGTTACATTTTTACCAGAGAGCTATGTACGTTCAGCAGTCGAGGAAGGCCAATTGGTTCATCTTCATCTTGACGATATGCCCCCTTTGTATAGCCGTCCAGTTTTAATTGCACACAGAGATCGCCTGCTTGACCCCATCCATGCAGCATTTGTAGAAGTATTTAAAAACTGTTGGCAACACCTTATTGTAGAGATTTCCTAATATGTAATATGTTTTCCACTTGTCTGTTTTTAATGTTTTAGCTACACTAGAGCGCCTTCTAAGCAAATTAAAAGACCATAAGAGTTCATAGTTGAAAGGGGCAATTGGTGCGGCTTGGCATTGACTTCGGAACGACTAATTCAGCAGTAGCCTATTATGATGGCAAGACATTAACTACTATTCCGCTTGAACCTCAAAGCGATACGCCGCAAATTCTACCATCACTGATCTATATTACTCGTGAACATGACCATTATCTCGGTACGAATGCTATGCGGATTTATGCTGAACGCGAAACTGGCCGACCTGTGCGCTGGAAACGTCACTATATTGGTGAATTTGAGGTCATGGTTGCAGGTACGGGAAGCGGGCCTATTGTTTTTATGCAAGAAGCGTATGCTTGGTCGGATGAAGGAGCACAGGGGCGGCTACTACAATCGGTGAAAACAGCTTTAAGAGATGGAACATATCAAGGAACTCGCATTTTTGATCGGTTTTATACGCTTGATGAATTGTTGGTCAAACTTTTGGCAGAATTGCGTCAAAGAGCTGAGCAATTTATGGGGCAGCCATGTACCGAAGTTGTTATCGGTCGGCCAGTGCATTTTTCTCATAATCCAGCAATAGATCGGCGAGCAGAGCAAATTTTACATAAAGCGGCGCGGTGGGCAGGTTTTCAGAAAGTGTTTTTTCAAGCAGAACCAATGGGCGCGACCTATCTTCACCACATTTCTAGTGCCACACGTCAACGACTGCTTGTTTTTGATTTTGGCGGTGGTACTTTAGACTTCACAATTGCTGAGGTCGGTGGAGATGAACCGCCTCATATTTTGGCAACACATGGCGTGCTTGTGGGGGGAGATGATCTTGATCGGCGAATAATGGCTTATTTGCTTAAGTATTTTGGCGCTGATGCCCGAATAGGAAGGGAAAAATTCCCCTATGATATTTTGGATAAGCTGCTAAATTGGCAAACACACCCTGAGATTTCTCGGCCTGAGTATCGCGAACTTTTTCATGATTTTAAAACGAAAAGCACTGATCCTGCTGCGATTGCTTGTGTAGAAGCTCTTGTGAGTCATAACTTAGGGTTTGCACTGTTCAAAGAAATTGAGCGGGTAAAAAAAGCTCTGTCTTATAGTGATTCTGCAGAACTTCACTTTGAATATGAGCCGATTTCTATTCATGAAACTATTACACGTCAGCAATTTGAGCGTATGATTACATATGAAGTACAAGTCGTTGCTGATGGGCTTGATACTGTTCTTAGAAAAGCTGAAGTTCACCCTGAAGACATTGACATTGTCGCACGCACAGGTGGATCATCACAGATTCCAATTTTTGTACAACTATTAAGCGATACATTTGGGGCTAACAAGATTCTTGAAATGCATCCTTTATCCTCTATTGTTGGGGGGTTAGCAATTATTGCACATCAAGGGAAGGGCATATATCCCGATTATGCACACTGTCACGTGGTCGAGCGTGATCTTGAACAAGTTATTAGTAAGATAACAGCTCCTTCAGATGCTTATGAGGCTTATTTGCTACAAGTAGGGCAGCATTGCTATAGCGATCAAGAAACGATATTGCATAAAATCCCCGTTGAACTTAGTCGTATGCCAGCAATTCGCGTAGTACAAGGAGACTATCGTTCAGAATCAAGTCAGCATCTAAGTTTAACTTTGGCAACCCCAGCTTGGGTGTATATTGCTTATACTGTATCCGCCATGAGTTTACCTTATTGGTTGCGAGATTTTGAGGAAACGAGCTTTGAAATTCAGACAGTAGATCCATGGGTTGGGGGGAAAACCTTCCGATTATATCGCAAGCGCTATGTCGCTGGGGAGGTAGTATTAGGTGGAACACATGCACAAGGTTATCGTGGGAAAGTCGGATTGCACTATTTAGTGATAGTTGAACCTTATAATGAAAAGCGCCCTTAGAAAGGGCACTTTTGAGTACGTCCTACGAAGGACTCGAACCTTCAACCTTTACCTCCGGAGGGTAACGCTCTATCCATTGAGCTAGTAGGACTTCTTTTTATACTATAGCAGTACTAAGTGTTGGATGCAAGGGAACGATAGGGATTCTCTATGTCAAAGTCTAAAATTTTTCAAGAAGAAGATGTAAAAAAGTGGGCGCTCAATCGTATTCCACCAAAACGACATCCCCATGTTCAAGGTGTGGTTGAATCAGCGACCCAACTTGCGCAGTTATATGTGCCTGATCAAGTTCATTTGGCACGCCTAGCGGGGTGGCTACATGATGCGGCTAAACATTTACCTGATGATGAGTTGTTACGAATTGCTGAAGCTCACAATTACCCTATTACACCAACAGAACGATTGGTACCAATGTTGCTACATGGTGCGGTTGGATATTTTATTGCGAATGATGAATTTGGCTTCAATGACCAAAATTTATTGATGGCTTGTGCTTACCACACGACAGGACACCCAGAGATGAACCGCCTTGCACAGGTCGTCATGCTCGCAGATTTGATCGAGCCGACACGTAACTTTGAAGGGGTGGAGCGGTTGAGACAATTAGCTATGCAAGATTTATCTGAGGCACTGCTTTTGTCACTTGATTTGACTATTCAATATATCATACAAAAACGGCAAATTTTAGATGAACGCGCTATTTTATTGCGCAATAAGCTACTTATCGACAACCGCGCCTAAAGCCCTTTGCTTTAGCTATGGAGATAGGGCGCTTGACCCTGATGAACTTAGCGGCTGGATAATTCCAACCGCTAAATTTTCTAGGTGGTTTTATTCAAATTCCATATCTTCAGTGAAACTGCCTATTGATCCATACCATCAACGAAAGGGGCTAATGAAAAAAGTAAAGATTGCACAATGCCACTACTACCGATGAGTTCAGTTGTTATTGTTTGTGCTTCTCCGCTTTCAATATCGACGATGATTGTTGGCAAGATAACTGGGTTTTCTACTTCATCTGAGAAAGCTGTAGCAAATCCTGCAGCTATGGCGGCTAAAGGATTGGCAGACGTGATGATGAGGCTTGAGCTGTCTTGCGTCCATACAGGTACATCTATTAGAATACTGGTATCCCCACTTGAACCTTCGGAATCGAGGCTATACTCATAGACGAGTTTTAACTCTCCTGAAGCGATTTCTAGCACGTAAATTGGTGCTGGCACCGCAGGGGCATCTTCATCTGTTTCACCACCGCTATCATCAAGAGATAAACCAACAAAAGCT
Organism: Chloroflexota bacterium; assembly: GCA_003697365.1. GTDB lineage: Bacteria > Chloroflexota > Anaerolineae > Aggregatilineales > J027 > J027. The sequence goes on from RFGP01000216.1 coordinate 7,678, forward strand.
AATCGGCTACCATCGGGTGATGCGCTCATTCCCAATAAGCCGATTCCTAAGTCACCTGCTGAGAACAAATTGGACGTTGTCGCTGATGAGATGTCATATCCACGAATGACGAGTGCGTTTTCTGGACTAAGAGATAAAGGATTTAATGCAATGTATCCTAATGTAGAATCATCGATCCATGTTGGCGAAAGTGCTACTACACCTGATTCGCTGATAATTTCTATTTCATTTGTCGCCACGTTGTAAATACCAACTTGTGTTATATCAAATGTTTCTTCAGCTATTTCGCCGCTGACATCAATGTAACCGTCGTTGTTCGCATCTGCCCAAGCTACAAATGCTACATGCGTACCGCTAGGATTCCATGTAACAATTGAGGGGAAATATTCGCCGGGGGTTGTGATGGGAGTGACGCTACCGTCATCTAAATTGGCAACATATATAGCTGTATTGAGTTCTTCTGTTGACGAGCTACTTTCCTCGTTAAAAAGTTCGCCTTGGCTTAGAATAACGCTCATTACCAGTTGCGTTCCATCAGGAGAATATTCCATTTGGGTGACGAACCAATTGCTTGGAAATGCGAAGGAACCAATAACATCTTCACCAGTGCTTGGATTATCGACTGTACTCACTCGAATGGACGTTGTTCCATCAGTCGCGACGTTATAGTAGGCGATTTTGTCTTCAGTAGGATGCCATGCAAAAGCACCTTGCTCATCGCCCTCACTAAAGCGGATTACTGTACCATCTACTAAGTTGACCGCACTAAGTTGATATAAGTCTTGGTCTGCATCTAGGTCAGTAGCTAGATATGCAACCCATGTATCGTTGTGGCTAACTCTTACATTTGGAAAACCAAAAAGGTCAAAACATCCTGTAAGCGTAGTGAGCAAGAAGAGACTTGTAACAGAAAGCAAAAGACGTGCTCTGGACATTGAAAACTTCCTTTTTATATATGGATATATGGATGCTATTCATTATAAGCAAAAAAAAGAACGCGCATCTTGAAGGACTGAGGCGCGTTTCAATGTAAAGGATGAAATTGGCTTTGCTGAAGTCAATTCTTAGTTAAGATGTAACTTCAGTGATACTTACGAATGTCCCATTATTTAGGGCATTTAGTGCGTCAATTGCTTCTTGATAGTTGCTATTGTATCCAATAGCTGTATTAAAGTATCTTCGAGCAGCTTCAACATCACCACGGGATGCGGCTACTAGTCCACGATAATAATGCCATTCTTCAACATAAGTTGTATTCGCTAAGTTAGCGTCTACTAGGCGCAATACGGTTGCAAAGTCACCGCTTTGATAGAAGGCTTCAAAAGGCGTGTGGCGATACCAAAGCGTTCGCCATGGTAAGCCTAGATTAAATGCTTGGCGAAACATCGCTGTTGCGGTTTGATATTGCCCTAACATTGTTAAAGCATCACCAAGATTAAACCATGCCCACGCATCGTTTGGGTTGCTTTGAGCACGTTGTTGAGCAATTTGACCGGCTAATGTATAGGCGGCTTCGAGATCAGCGCGTTCTCCTAAGATGCCCATCAGCTCTTCTTCGCGCTCAGGTGGATATAACACAATAAACATATTGTTGAAGTGCCACCAATAGTTTTCTACTTTTTGGTAGGGTTCTCTTAACCCTTGAAAATTACCGTGCCCACTGAAGCTGTCATAGGTGTAGAAAATTTCCTCAGTATCATCATAGCCAATAAGCAAGACATAATGCCCCATCCAATCGTATCCTTCGGGCTCATATCCTTTTTCTATGATGACAGGAAAATCTGAGAAGAGCAGTTCTTTGATTAACTGAAAATCACCAGCGGGCCGATATAATGCACGTACATTATTGGTCACAGCGACTACTTCATTGACATAAGCCACCATTTCCCATGGATGCACATTTTTATCTTCACGATGGGGTTTCATAAATTGAGCAGCAGGATATTGATCGGCCTCATATCCAAAATAACTAAGTCCCATTGTCATAGTGGTGGGGCCACAGTTATTCCATCCCTGATATTCGTGACGTAGATGGGTAATATCTAGTTTAAAACTTGAAGGGAGTTGATTGCGGCCATCCTGCGCTATAAGTGGTTGAAGTGGTTGTAGCAAGATCGCAATTGTGATGGTAATTACAACGCTAAAAAAGATCGTAATATGACGATTCATAGTAAAGCCGCCTCATAAAAATAAATGACTTGAAAGTGCTTTTTATATAATAAGAAATAAAATACACATTTTCCTCAACGATATACAGGCGTTTGTTCTTTGATAGGTGTTGCAATAATGAGTTGTGCTATGCTGCGTTTGCAAGGCTCATTGATTAATTCAATATGAAAGCCTATGGAATGAAAGTGTTCTTCGAGGGTTGCATCTGCAGTTGAATCATCGCTGCGTTGACCTGTGATACGGTAAGCAAATTCTAATGTTCGACTTATAATGTCTTTGCTGGTTATTAAGCCATTGAGTACTATGATGAGTTGTCCTTTGGGTTTTAGGACACGATGAATTTCTTTCAAAGTTTCTTGTTCAAAGATGAATGGTGTGGGGAAAGTAGTTACAACCGCATTAAAGCATTGATCAGGAAAAGGGAGTACTTGCCCGCGCCCGCGTACTAGTCGCGGAACGATATGGTGGCGTTTTAGCTTACGTCGTGCAATAGTACCCATTGCACGGCTAAGGTCGAGCCCTATGCTTTGATAGCCCGCTGTGTGTAAATCAATTTGCAAATTACCTGTCCCGTGCGCTAGTTCCAAAATGATTCCTTCGGATGATGGCAAATGCTTCAAGGCTGTACGTTGCCAATTGCGCCACTGCCCAAGACTTACCATCCACGCTACGCCGTCATATGTCCATGCCATCTCATTATATAGAAGCCGAAACCCAAATCGAACACCTCGCCACCAAATCTTACCTAAAAATGCTCGCATAAAAGCCTCTTTATTGGTTGATATTGTCAAGCGCAACGGGTACATAGTATCGACTTATGATACTACGTCCTTCACCTTGTTGTGCCCATAAGATAAATTCATAATATCCGTCACCAATTTCTGGGGGATTTTTCCCAATTACTAAGACGGGCATCTGAAGCGGGTAGCTACCGTCTGCAATTGTATCGCGACTAATGCTAATAGCTAAGGTGTTGGCATATTCAGCTACGGGCACAGTATTCACTTTGTTGTTGAGAAGCGATAATTCTACATAGCCAATTGCTCCCGGTGTGTTTGCTACAATGTCGAGCATGGCCTGCGATGTCGGTGCTAAGCGCGCACCTGCAGAAATAGGACGCTGTCCCATAACAAGATGCTGAAAATTAGTGCGCAATACTGCGCCCTCTTCGCGACTTACAACGACAATTTGTGATTCGGATGAACGCCCTTCAAATTCTGACCATGAGTTAACTGTGCCAGAGAAAATTTGACGTAATTCCTGCGCTGTTAAGCGGTCTATAATGACATTAGGATGGGTAATAATTGCAATACCCTCATATCCCAATGGGGCTGCCCAATCGTTATCTTGAGGAATAAGGGTCGTAATGGCATAAGGAATTGTGCGCTGACTAAGGGCAATTTGAATATTGCTACCGTTGTCAAACTGATTAACGATGGCCACTAAATCGTTTTTTTGCTGATAGGCAGTTGCTAGCTCTTGTAACATCGGATTTGTGCTATCGTCAGTCATAAAATATAACGGCACAATTTCAGGTGTTACAGTGGGTGCTTGTAAAGGAGCTCGACATCCAGCTAGAGCAAATGCCACTATGGCAATTGTATGCCGCGTACACCGAACAACATTCTGCATATAGATCATCCTTGAACGATGACGGCTCCTAAACTGATCGCACCAAAAATGACGCAATATAGCGCAAATCCGTATAGAGAACGTTGTCGAACATACTGCAATAAAAATGCAATACAAGCATAGCCCACACTTGCAGAGGTGATGAACCCAACAAGTAAGCTAAGGCTAAGTTCGCTAGTAACGTTAACGTCACCAGTAAAGACATCTAGAGCTTGTTTTAAGCCAGCGGCAAGGATGATAGGGGTTGCTAAAAGAAAGCTATAGCGCGTAGCAGCAGATCGACTTAATCCACGAAATAATCCCGCAGCAATTGTGCTACCAGAACGAGAGATGCCCGGCATAATAGCCAGTGTTTGAGCAATTCCTATAAGTATTGCGTCCGTAGATTTAACTTCTGTTGCATTAAGTTCAGTATTTGCATCTTTCTTGCCGCTACGTTCACCATATATAAGTAGAGCAGCTGTGATCCATAAGCTAATGCTAACGACAGCAGGTTTTGAAAATTGTTCTTCAAAGAAGTCTGCCAATAATAATCCAAAAATTGCTGTGGGTAAGGAACTGAGGAAAAGTAGGAATAATAAACGTTGTTCAATATTATGACGCAAGTCAATTTGGCGTGTTTGGAGCGTTTGCCATGCTGCTTTTAAAAGCGTGAGCCATTCTTCCCTAAAGTAAAATAAAACAGCAGTGGCTGTGCCAACATGTACAACAACTGTGTAAAGAAGTGATGGTGTGCCATAACCTAGCCACCATGATATAAGAACGAGATGGGCCGAACTTGATACCGGTAAAAATTCGGTAGCACCCTGTACAATGCCTAATATAATGGCTTCTAGTAAATCCAAAAGCCTGCATCCTTTCTTCGTTTTGCAAAGTAAAAAATGATGGCGAAAACTACGTTATTTAAATTGTTATCTTTTGCCTATAGTCTTCTAAAAACTGTGTTGCAAAAGCATTAAAAGTATCTTCACCATCTAAAATTGCTTGACGTAATTGTCGTGCTAGATTCACGAGAAAATGCAAATTATGAATGCTAAGTAGCGTGTGTGCTATCAGTTCTTTTGCTTTTATCACATGGCGAATGTATGCACGGCTAAAATGTTGGCATGTATAACAGGTGCATGTGGTGTCAAGTGGTTGTGAATCGCTCGCAAAACGAAGATTGCCCATGTTCAAGCGCCCATAACGTGTTAATGCTGCACCATGTCGTGCTTCACGTGTTGGCAACACACAGTCGAAAATATCTATACCGCGCTTAACAGATTCTACGATGTCTTCTGGGTGACCTACTCCCATCAAATAGCGTGGACGGTCATTGGGCATTAAAGGAAGCGTTATATCTAATGTGGCAAGCATTTCAGCTTTTGTTTCGCCAACGGCAAGGCCACCGATGGCAAAACCGGGTAAATTATGTTGTGTAACTGCTGCTACGGATTGTTCACGTAAATCGGGGAATATCCCACCTTGTACAATCCCAAATAGGGCTTGCTTGTTAGGATCGCCACTGGTGTAATGATAATCTACGCAACGCTCTAGCCAGCGATGGGTGCGTTCCATCGCGGCTACGGCAACTGTACGATCATTGGGTGTGGCGCATTCATCGAAGGCCATAATAATATCAGCACCTAGCTCGTGCTGAATTTGCATAGAACGTTCTGGCGTTAAATATTGAGCTGAACCATCAATGTGACTTTTGAATTGCACGCCATCATCATCAATATGGCGTAGTTGAGCAAGGCTAAATACTTGAAATCCACCAGAATCTGTGAGGATGGGCCCGTCCCACTGCATGAAATGGTGAAGTCCACCCAACTCATATATTAGCGAGGAGCCGGGTCTCAGATGTAGATGATAGGTGTTCGCGAGAACAAGCGTTGCTCCTATCTCTTTTAAATCGCGGGGTAAAACGGCTTTTACTGTGGCTTGTGTGCCAACAGGGGCAAATACTGGTGTTGGCAAGTCACCATGAGGTGTATGGAAAACACCTGCTCTTGCCATGCCCGCCGTTGCTTCAATTGTATATGAAAACCCCATACCTATCTTTTACCTTGCTTGTTCCCTAGACAAACACATTTCCATTGTAGCGTGTTGACTATAGCTTGCAAACCTCAGAATTTTCTAACGATGTTCAACTCGTTGCAAGGGTTATTTTCGTTATACTACAACATATGTTTAAGTTAGCCTAATTGAGATCAATAAATGTCTGACAATTTTCTACTTTATGTTGCGGAATTAGCGAAACAGGGAAATAGAGCTGAAGCCTTAAAACTGCTTAAGGCGTATATTCAAAAACATCAACAAGATGAGCATGGTTGGTATCTTCTCGCCCATCTTGTCGAAGATGAAGATATAAAAAAACGTGCGCTAGAGAGGGTGTTGCGCATTAATCCAAATCATGAGCGCGCTCTCATTGTGCTCAAAGCACTTCACGCTTCTAGGGAAGCCATGTCCATAGTGCCAAGCGTTTCACCCGAAGAAGTTTTTACAGAAGCTACTTATGTAGATGAAATATTACCTGACCCTGAGCCTGATTTCTTTGAGATAGGTTACAGTATTCCTAGTCAAGGTTCTTCCGTTCCAAATTGGCTGAAGAGTATCTTTGCTGGTTTGGGTATCATTATCTTTACGTTCATTATTTTTGCTGGTTTGGGGTATTATGCTTATCGATTCCAGCATCTAGGCATTTTGGGACTGTTTGGCCCTGATCTCAGTCGTGTTGCTGAGACGGAAGACTTCTCAATACATTATCCGCAAAATTGGCAAGGCTTTATCTATGAAGATGGATTTGTGGCAGCTAATACTGAATTGAGCCAATTAGATGCCATTGATCTTAGTAATTTTTCTGCACAAAACTTTTTTAATGAACCGCCATTTTCAGTTGATGCTTATGGTGACGATGGATTGCAAGTGCTTATCATGACCCCTGTAACAGCTGATGTTTTGAGTGCCTTACAAGCACAAGATTCTGTTGCCTATACATCAGCGGATGAATATATACGCCAAAGCATTTCATCCTTAGAACGCTTTGATAATGGAAGTTCCTTTGTCACGGCATTACAAAAACAGCAGATCGGTGGTGAAGATGGAGTTTTAGGTAGTATAGAGGTCAACATTGATGATTCGGATTTGTTTTTTGCCTTATACAATGCATCTGTAAGGCATAATGGCCAAGAATATCTATTTACATATATTGCTATTGGCGCTGAAGGTGAAAATCACGAGCGACTTATAAAGCGTATATTGCGTTCTGTGGATTTTGCGAAATAGGCAAATTTGATGCTGCGTCAACCATTGAAACAGATAATAATTTTTGCCAGCTTTGTTTGCCTTGTTATGCTGGCTTTTATATTTAGTATGAATGCGTTTGAAATTGCCAGTTGGCAACAGTCTACTCGTCGTCTTGAGACCGCTTTGCCGACAGCAACAAAAGTACGACAACAGTCTCTTTGGATGGGAACCCCAACGCCAATTCCACGTTTTGCTGCGATGAATCCAATGTTTGTTGAAGCGCAATATGAAGGACGTTTATTGCCAAATGGCACTATTTTGCCTCCAGTTTGGTCTCCTCCTATAGGAGCATATATTCCACAAGAAGGGGTGCGACGGCTATCAGCACCTACGGCTACACTTTCTTCGACACCTTCAAATACGCCAACCTTAACACTTACTTCAACACCCACTGCAACAAATACGTTTACTCCTAGTATGACCCCGTCACGTACTCCTACAGCTACACATAGCCCAACTTCCAGCTCAACACCATTGCCTCCAACTGTGACACTTGTTTTCTTACGCCCCTCGCCTACACCATCAACATCGCCTACACCGATTACCCCCACGCCCACCTATACACCATCTAACACTTATACCCCTACACCTACTTATACTTTTACTTATACGCCTACATCTACTTCAACCCCCACCCATACTAATACGCCTGATCGCACTCGACTTGCCCGTGAGCTTGGGCCCACGATAGTTGCTTATGATGAATCCGATCTTTTTACAGGTTGTGCGCCACGCGGTTTTCCAGTTGCTGGGGTTTTGACCAAAATTTATAGCGCAAGTCATCGAGGCATTGATCTTGGTGTTTATGTTGGAACTTCAGTAGATGCAACTCATTCTGGCGTAGTGACCTATGCAGGGTGGAGTTCGATAGGGTATGGTTATTTGGTTGTCATACAAAGTGGCGCATACTCAACTTATTATGCGCATTTGTCAGAGATTCTTGTAGAAGTGGGGCAAAGCGTTACCTTTGGGCAAGTCATAGCATTAAGTGGTAGCACTGGCAACAGTTCTGGGCCACACGTGCACTATGAAGTACGGGT
>RFGP01000044.1 GCA_003697365.1 Chloroflexota bacterium
CAACGCCACTTTCAACATCATCTGCCCAATCCAATTCTGGAATTGAGAAATCGTCAATAAAAAAGCCTGAATCGGCCAGAGCGTTATTGGTCACATACTCAAAACGCACATAGACCATTGCGCCGACATAAGGCGTAAGATCAACAAAATCCGCCATCCATATACCATCAGTGCTAATATAGTGTGGGCCGGGAGCATTGCCAAAACGACTCAACACATCCATATGAGCTCCACGCAACACTTCCCACTCAGTACCGTTTGTTGAAGCTAAAAGGTGTAAATATCCGCCAAAATCACCTGCTTCACCTAACAACCAATATTTCAGCGTTGCACGCTCAACATCACGTAAGTCAATTGCACGTGTCAGTGTTGTGGCCGAAGCAGTAGCGTTATTAGTCCACCAAACCGCTGAGCCACTATGGGGTGAAGATTGGGGTATCAATTCATGTGTCGTACTAGCAGAAAAAGTAAGCTGATAAGTCCCACGTTCGATATGCAAATATTCAACGCCATAAGGATAAAGCGTACCATTATAAACGATGCTTTGTTGGGAGGTTAAAGCAATTGGTATAATCTGCTCAGAAAAAGCTAAAGTTTCGTACCCATAGCGTCCATCTTCTAAAGATGGATCGTTCAAATAGTTAGCTATCCACCAATCTAAAACAACGTCATTTACGCGCTCAGGCAAATGAGCAATTTGCAACGCACGATCAATGGCGGCCAAGCCATCATCTGGCAAATGCGTTAATACCCTAATAAAGTCTGGCCCAAAACGCTCATATAGATAAACCATCATTAAATAGCCTGCTCCATAGTGAATGCTTTGGGCATCATAATCTTTACTCCAGCCATTCAAAAAAATGTTGGTATTCTGAAGGTAGCGTACTAGATTATCTTGATTAATAGGATCAGCAGCAAAGCCTAAAATATGCTCGGCAAGTTGGCTATATCCTTCATCTAGCCAACGATACTCATTGCCATCAACGGAGAATTGGAATAAATGTTGAAGTTCATGAGCAATAGTGGACAAATAAAGCTCACTATCTAAAGGGCCATAATCAAGCATTAAATATAAGACATCTCGCTGATTACTATGGGCACAAATTTCTTGCGCACATTGATCATTGGGGCTAAAAAAACCTGCGAGCCCTGAATATAACGAGTCTAGATGAACAAGATGAATACGGGGATCGTTATCAATTCCCCAACTAGTGCTTTCTCCGAACAAATCTTGCACAGTGGGCCAAATTTCTGTGTCAAACCGAGTAGCAGCTGATTGTAAGGCTACCATATCAACATCACTCTCTGGCTCAAACCAAAAGTAGGCATATTCGCTACGGTAAAACAGGCGAAACGTGTGGGGAACATCTGCCGTGACAATGCTAAAAATTGTTGTGTCACCTACGTCAAACCTTGTCGAATCAAATGGCCCAAGTGCATCCTGCACAGAATAACGCCCTAAGCGTACTTGATTATCACCTTCATGCCTTAAGATCGGCGTTTGAGGAGCATCATCCCAAGTTAGAGGTCTTGGAGATGTGGTCGATTGCCCATAAGCTCGCCCCCAAAATATCAAGCCCAAAGCCATTACTAGAGCAAACAAAAGTTTTAGCCAACGGGTGTTCACGTTACTAACATCCTGAATTTATTCGCTGATGGCGATGTTAATGGTAGCAGGTTCAGTCGTTAGTGGGGCAAAAGCAGACACAACTAAAACAACATCCTTAACGTCTGTAGGAAAAGTAAATGCCCAACTGCCTTGCACACCATCGCGTGGGCCAAGCAAACGTTGAATTGCAATACGTCCATCATCATCTCGTTGAATAAAATGAATCGAAAAATGTTGTGGCAGCCGATTATTGCTTAGAACCCATCCCTCTTCTATCCATATGGGATTAGGCTTTTCAAAATCATCAAAAAATCCAATCGCCGAGACCTCGACATCATCAAGTAAAAAGCCGTTCCCTAAAGTCGCATCATCAGTGATATATTCAAAACGGACGAGAATTGATTGCCCTGCGTAAGGACTTAGATCAATCTGCTCTTGTACCCATTCGCCTGACTGTCCCGTGTAACCATACCCATATCCTGTACCAAAAGGATTTTCATCAGTCATGCGTGGTGTTGATACTATTTGCCACGTTTTGCCATCATCAACGCTAATGACAACATAAAGCCAGTCCCAATATTCCTCAATGTCATACCAAGTCCAATAAGACAATGTCGCATTATCTACGCTTGATAAGTCTAGGGGTATGGTTAGGCGCGCATCTCCTGAGTTAGTACGATGTGACCAATAAGCATAGTCTCCACTATGGGCATTTGTAGGTTGCAAGCGAACTTCAGAACTTCCTTCAAAAGTCATTTGAACCGTACGCCCAGCCAGCGCGTGACCTTTTATTTGGTAGTAATTTGCTCCCCATTGATTAATGGTTGACTGAATGGAAATTGGCAGGAATTCATAAGAATTTTGAATTTGCGCAGTTCCAAAGGCCTGTAGTTCGGGATCATGATAGCCATAGCGTCCATCTTCAATGGTGTTGTTGCCTAATACATTGGCAATTGCCCACTCACTAAAAATCGACTCAACCAGCATAGGTTCTCCCGTGAAGGGGTCTGTGATACCAAAAGCATCTAGCGTGTTTTGTACACTTGCCATGCCATTTGCCTGATTGGCAACTAAGGCTTGGATAAAATCTACACCATAACGTTCTCGTAAATAGGCGTGAAATAAAAACGAACCTCCATAAATCCTGCCATGCTGACTAGTGGGCCAAAAATTTAATTGTACTGAAGGGTTAGCAAGGTAATCTGCCGTAAAATCGCTTGGGCCTAAACCTGCTTCATAGGTAGCTAACTCTGCAAGCCCCTCATCCATCCAACTATCTTCATTGCTGTCAACATTAAATTGGATCATATGCTCAAATTCATGCGCTAGAACGCCAAGATAATAATCATTAGGTACTGAAAATAAATCCGGTGCCATAAAAAACATCTCACGTTGATTCGAGACAGCAATGGCAAGCGAGCTATATTGATGCAAGCTGTAAAAAAAGCCTGCTACTCCAACCCCAATATTATTGCTATGCAAGATATGAAGGCGTGGATCACCATCAACACCGGGCGAGGCCTCACTTCCGAAAACTGCTCGCACACGCGGATATATCTCAGTAGCAAAGCGATCTGCTAGCTGTTTGACTAAAGCAAGATCAGGCGAAAAGCCAACCTCAAACCACATGTAGACGACATCGTTCATATAAACCAATTCGGCATTGACTTCTGTGACTTCGTTATCTCCATGAACAAAAAATTGATCGCGATCACCAACTTGATATTGGCGTATAGGGCTTGTCGGTACATCGGGAATAGAGGCTACTCCCCCTAAGCGTAGTGCAAGATCATTCAAATCACGTTCGGGGACAATGGCGCTTGCTAATGCTTCTTCTGTGGAGAGATTTTGTGCATCACTTTGAGCATAACTTGCAATAGGCATCAAAATAATAGAAAAAATGAGTACAGAAAACACATGCTTATATCGCAATGAAAAACGTTTTGCGGACATCTTCACTTCCAAGAATATTGAGCTCTCAATCGATAACTTAATCTTAGCATAAAGCTACACAAAAACACTTCGTTTGCGCTACACTTGAGAATCAGCTACGTCAGAAAGGCTATTCAATTATGGAAACACAGCAAGCCTCGATAACTACTTCATTACAGTACTTTACAGAGCATGATCTAGCGGTGCTCACTTTGATATGCGACACGCTCATACCATCACTAGATACAGATACAGAACGATATGGCTTATATAAACGCAAAGCAAGCGATCTCAACATCCCTCAGCTATTAGCACAAGCGATAGAAAGTGTCGCAGAACCGAGCGCGATCCAAGAATTGCGCGCATTTCTTAGCGCTATCGAGTCACCATTTATAAACATGCTTCTCGTCAGAAAAGCGCTTAAATTCAGTGAGATGAATGCTGCTCAGCGCATTGAACTTCTTCATTCTTGGGAAACAAGCCGCTTCAATCTACGACGCAAGGCATTTCAAGCAGTTAAACGCCTAGCTTTGATGCTGTTTTATAGCGTTACTGATCCGCAAACAAAGCGTAACCCCAATTGGGAAGCCATCGGCTATAGCGGCCCTCCTCCAAATCCGCAAAAACAAAAAACAACCATCCGCCCATTAAGCATTACGGAGGATACCGTCTTATACACAGATGCTGTGATTGTCGGAAGTGGTGCTGGGGGCGGTGTAGTTGCTGGAGAGCTGAGTGCCGCTGGTTGGGATGTTATCGTGCTGGAAAAAGGTGATTTTTATAGCGAAAAAGATTTTAACGGTGATGAATTGACCAGCACAGAGCGCATGTTTGAAAATAAAGGTTTACTGACCACAACAGACTTAGGTATCCTCATCTTAGCGGGTAGCACACTAGGGGGCGGCACCACTATTAATTGGTCAGCGAGCTTTCGTACCCCTGATTATGTTTTACAAGAATGGGAAGCTGTTTATAAGGTCAGTGGCTATACAGATAATACTTATCAAGAGGCTCTAGATGCTGTTTCAGAGCGTATACAAGTGAACACTGAGTGCGTTGTCAATGCACAAAACTCAGTACTTGAAACAGGTGCAAAACGACTGGGATATACAGTTGGTACCATTCCACGTAATGCTGTGAATTGTCAAGATTGTGGGTTTTGCAATTTTGGTTGTCCCTATGGTGCAAAACAAGGCACAATGCGCACCTATTTACAAGATACATATGACCGAGGCGGCAGAATTATTGTACGCGCTTATGCTGAGCGCGTCTTGGTTGAGCGAGGACGCGCTGTTGGTATAGAAGGATATGTTATTGATGAGCAAGGCCAGCGCCATCGCTTAACGGTGAGATCAAAAGTGGTGGTTGCTGCCTGTGGGGCTTTGCATACTCCTGCTTTACTAATGCGCTCTGGTTTGGGTAATGAACATATTGGGCGCAATCTTCATCTGCACCCTACTAGCGTCACTTTTGGTATTTATGAAGAACCAATACGCGGTTGGCAAGGCCCAATCATGAGTCGAATTGTCCATCAATTTAAAAATTTAGACGGCAAAGGCTATGGTGTTGCTCTTGAAACTGCCCCCATACATCCGGGAATTGGTGCATTATCTTTGTCATGGCAAGATGGACAACAGCATAAAGATATTATGAGCAAAATCGATCATCTCTCCAATATCATCATCATTACGCGCGATACAGGAAGCGGGCAAATCAAACTGAGCAAACGTGGTTATCCCTTGATCACATATCAGCTTGATGATTATGATGCTCCTCATCTTATGCGCGGTATTTTAGAAAGCATACAAATTCATTATGCTGCTGGTGCAAAAATAATTGGCACGCCCTTTGCTTTTCCGCTCAATTGGTCTGAAGGCGAACATTTCGATACCTATCTACAAGAAGTCGGAAGACATCGCCTACGGACTAATGATCTTGTATTGTTTAGTGCGCATCAAATGTCTAGTTGCCGTATGGGAGGCAGCCCTGTACGTGGCGCAATTGATCCTTGCGGGCAAACTTATGAGGTTCAAGGGCTATATGTAGCCGATGCTAGCGCATTGCCAACCTCAACTGGGGTAAACCCTATGTTAACGATTATGGCAGTTGCTTATATGATCGCTGGGCATATCCGCACAGCGTACACACCTTAAGGAGCAAGTTATATTGATACGTTCTATAATCAAAGAAGTACAAAAACCTGAACCCATTGTTGCATTGTGGAATTGGCCGCTTCCATTTTGGCTGATGGTCAGCTATATCGTTGCCTTCGGTGCACTAGGGCTTTTGCCTATCACAACAGCACGCGATGTTGATATTACCAATCCTGATGCGTTTTCATGGTTTATGGCAGGCAATATCGCTGCTTTGATTATGTTATGGGTCGTAGTCCGTAACATCTGGAGTGCACTCATTGATGAGCGTGAAGAAGCGCGCCAAAATCCCGCAAAGAAACAAACCGCAGCAGAATTATCTGTACGCAAGTTGTTAGGGCTCACTGAAAGTCACACACGTCCCTTATGGATTGTAATATTGTTTGGATTTGGTGTTATGGTTGGCGTAGATGCTGTATCATTAGCGCTAGGGCGTGGGGGTGTTTTTCCGATAGGGCTTGATCGTATTGAACAGGATATGATCGATGCATGGATCGCAGCCACTATTTTTTATGCCATATTACGCCCCCTCATTGAGGCTATTATCTTTCAAGGTATACTATACGCAGCATTGGCAAAACACCTAGAGGATAATTTATTAGCAGTGCTCATCACTGCAGCAGTTTATGCGCTATTCTACTTCCTGCAAGTTGTCGGCAATGGCGGATGGTTAACTGCATATTGGGGGATACTATTTCCTTTCGCCCTAAATGTCTGTGCAGGAATTGCTCGTGCCAGCACAAAATCCACATGGTCAGCTGTTGGCATCTATAGCCTTACAGGGCTTTTTATTTTGCTCAGCACAGCTATTGCTGTTTAAGATTAAAGTGTTCAGAAAGGCAATCACATGGAATATATTTTAGTTGAAAAACTTGACACAAAAGTAGGTCTTATCCGTCTTAATCGCCCACAAGCGATGAATGCACTCAATAGTGGACTAATGCGCGAAGTGATTGAAACATTGACTGCATTCGATCAAGACCCCGACGTTGGTTGTGTTGTTATTACAGGCAATGAAAAAGTATTCGCTGCAGGCGCAGACATCAAAGAAATGGCTGAGGCAAGTGTAGTCGAGATTATGAATAGTGAAATGATCGGCATCTATGATCGACTACGTAATATTCAAAAGCCTATCATCGCTGCCGTTGCAGGTGTCGCGTTAGGGGGTGGATGTGAGCTAGCGATGGCGTGCGACATGATTATCGCTGCTGATAATGCTCGTTTTGGACAACCAGAGATTAATCTAGGTATCATTCCCGGCGCTGGGGGCACTCAACGACTCACTCGTGCAGTTGGGAAGGCGATTGCAATGGAAATGGTATTAAATAACCGTTGGCTAAGTGCCGAAGAAGCCTACCAATTCGGATTAGTGAATCGTGTATATAGCACTGAAGTTTATTTAAGTGAGGCATTACGTATTGCTGCTGAGATTGCAGCGCGTGCTCCGATCGCGATTCGTATGGCAAAAGATGCCGTTAATGCTGCTTTTGAATTATCATTAGCAGAAGGCATTCGCTTAGAAAGGCGAAACTTCCAAGTGCTGTTTGGCACCAGCGATCAAAAAGAAGGCATGAATGCGTTTATTAACAAGCGTGAAGCAAAGTGGCAAGGACAATGAGCGGTTTATTTGATCCCCAGAAGTTTCATCATCGCGTTGAATTTACAGTATGGTTTCGCGATCTTGATGCGCTAGGGCATGTCAATAATGCAACTTATTTTTCTTACGTTGAACACGCGCGTTTAAGCTATGCCCAAGACGTGTTGGGATGGAATAAAGATATGCATTCGCTTAGCATGATCTTAGGGCGTGTCACAATGGAATATCGCTCGCCGCTACTTTTTGGCGAACAAGTTGAAGTACTATCACGTATATCACGGCTAGGAAATAAGAGCTTTGATTTTGTGCATGTCATACGCCGTATCAACGACACAGCTGAAATCGCCGCAACAGCTATTACGAATATGGTGGCTTATGATTATGAAGCTAACCAAAGTGTTGAAATCCCTGTTGAATGGCGAACGCGCATTTTGGCGTTTGAGAAGTCGCTAGAGTAAGCTGGTTGACGTTGCTATAGCGCCTACGCTAGACTGAATGTAACCAATATAAGCCATCAGTAGCAAGGTAGATTATGGTCGATGAAAACGCGCTCCAAGAGCTACGCTCTGAAGCCGTAGAAGACTTCCTCAAAACAATTTATATTCTACAACGCGACTATGCGCTTGTGCCCACATCACTCATTGCGCAACAGTTAGATATTACACCACCTTCAGCTACAGATATGGCTAAAAAATTATCAGACCAACAACGCCTAGAAGAACCACTCATTATCTATGAACGTTATAAAGGTGTACGACTTACCGCGTTGGGTGAAAGCATTGCGCTAGAGGTATTACGTCATCATCGGCTGATCGAACTCTACTTAGTGAAAGCCTTAGGTTATACGTGGGATGAGGTTCACGATGAGGCAGATAAACTAGAGCATCATATTTCTGAGCGGTTTGAAGCAAGAATAGCAGAATATCTTGGGCACCCTGAGATTGATCCGCATGGTGACCCCATCCCAACATTAGAAGGCGATATGCCATCAGACACACACCTCATCGGGCTAGATGAAATGCCCTTACATCAGCGGGGAACCGTTGCGCGCTTGCTTGATCAAAGTCCGGAAAAATTACAATATCTCGCCAACAAAGGGCTCGTGCCCGGAGTGGACATACTCGTGACAGAACGCGAACCTTATGATGGTCTAACGCATGTTGTAGTGGATACAAAAACCCACATTTTAAGCCAAAGTATCACTCGCACAGTTTTAGTTTCTTTATTATCAGAGCGTACCTAATCCTAAAATTTATAGAAAGAGATTTATCTGATGGACATGAGTGCTATTTTAGAGTTTGTGAAACCTGTGCCGGGCAATGAGACATGGGATTATGCTCTTTATTTCTTATTCTTTGTAGGTCTAGTAGCCATTGCTTTTATGAACTCAAAAGGTGCACGGCAAATAGACTCTTACTTCGTTACCCTTGCGACCTTTTTTGTAGTATTAGATAAGCTCTACGTTTTTGGTTTCCTTTTCGCAGGCCCTGATACACTCGATTTTGCTGATCCAAATGTCGAACTCAGCGTTCAACAGCGCGCCGATATTCACGTTCAACATATGGGCAGCTACATTATTCGCGTTTTAATGTTCGTTCTGCCGTTAGTAGTGGTGGGCAGCACCCGTAGCTCGCGCGTTCGTTTTTTTGCAGGCATATTTGCGCTGACGGGTGCTGCTTATTCCTTCGGAAGATGGTTCTTTCAGTTGCGTAACGAAGCAGACCTACAACCTCAAACGATGCTTTTCATGCAAGGAGCACTATTCATCATCGTTATTGGCGAACTACTTAGCCATTGGTATAGGCTGCGGAACAGTCGCATAGACGGGTAAACTCCACTGCGACTTGTACTTGGGATTTTGACCTCGCACAACACCAAAGTACAGGTCGCGTAATTCCCGTACCACCGGCCCCATAACACCTTTACCTACAGGACGGCGATCTACTTCAGTGATAGCCGCGATTTGCACGCCTGTTCCGCAGAAGAAGGCTTCATCACATACCCAAAATTCCGTTCGATCAATGGGGCGCTCTTCAACAACTACCCCCATATCTTCACGTAATAGTTGCATCACAGTGCGTCGTGTAATACCTTCTAGAATGTTCGCATTTACAGGTGGTGTGATTGCCTTACCATCACGAATAATGAAGACGTTTTCAGCGCTACCCTCAGCTACGTGCCCAGACTCATCAATCACAAGCGCTTCATCAAAGCCATTGAGCATTGCCTCCGTTTTGATGAAAGCTGAATTGATATAAGCACCTGTAAACTTCCCACGTGCTGGAATAGTGTTATCGCTAATACGTCGCCAACTCGAAAAACCAACCCGCGTGCCCTCTTCATTGCTGACATATCCACCAAAAGGTACGGCAAACATTGCAAAATCACCGGGCAGATCGTGTAGCTTCACGCCAATAACTTCTGCTGATTTATACACCAGTGGTCTTAAGTATGTATCCTGACGAAAACCTTCTTTCTGGAGAAGTTGAATAGTGATATTTGTTAATTCCTCTTCAGTATAAGGCAGGTCAATCATCAGCATTTTTGCTGAAATTAACAATCGTCGGAAATGATCGTAGGGGCGGAAAAGATATAGCTCTTCATCAGTATCATTCCAATAAGCGCGCATTCCGCCAAATGCACCCGTCCCATAGTTCAGGGCATGATTCATAATGCTAACTTTAGCTGCTTCAATAGGAACTATTTTCCCCTGAAAGAAAGCATATTGGTTAGACATGGGGCTTTCTCCAATGATAAAAACAACCGTTACGATATATCAAATATACCCCACTCAACATACTTATGCATTAATAAGATTTGATCAGTATACATAATGCTTTACTTGAAGGTGCTCCAAGTCTAAGTCTTGGGTACGCAAGAATTCGACCGCTTCTAGCTCTGTATCAAAAAATTTAATGTCCTCATTGAACTTTTGCCCAATCACAGAAGCGAAGAACATATAAAGCGGATTGCGTTTATTACCAACATAAATGCCCCAACCATATTTAGGATGTTGAACAAGCCGTTGTACTACAGGATCAGCAAGAACAGTTTTTAAGTTCAAATCAACAGCCGTCACTTTTGTTGCATCAAGGATGATATGCACTTTGCGCACAGAGGGTGGAACAGCATCCATCAGATCGGCCGCTATAGCATTCCAATGGGTTACTTTCTCGTGTGTTAACACGCCTTCATGTTGGACAAACAACACTCGATTTTCTTCATACCAAACCACTGTGGACATGATGCCTTCCTCCATCACTTCATGCTGTAATACAAACATCATACCCACCGCAATGTTTGAATGCCAAATCTCTTAATCGTTCACGACTTTTAGAGCGGTATAACACGCTGGGGTGGCTCTGAACGACCACGCTGGCGATTATTTCGTTTTCTACGAGTAGGTATGTTCGTAACTGCAGCCGGAGCATTTTCCGCATAATATAATTGCATTTGCACAGCATCGATCATGCGATGTAAGTGTCGCATCACTCGCAAGGCTTGTGATGAAGGAACAACGAGCAACGTACACTCAGGCGAACCGTGTCCTAATGCTAATAAATCAGCTTTTACTGATTTCAAAGCGTTTAAGACCTGCACTGTTTGCTGAACATCCACCACACCAATTGCTGCTACAATTGCCACCGATTCAACCCGCCAATTTAAATTTACATAGCGCTCTGTGAAAATAGTTTGCAGACGATTAACGCTATCATTCAGAGCATTACGCGGAGCTGTTGTGGGCACTACGTAACATAATAAATGCCCAGAGTGTGAATCAACTGTAATAATCGGTTTAGTTGTTTGGGAAAATGCTTCAGCAAGTGTTTGTTGTACAATTTGCAGCATATCCGCGCTATGGGGGTTCCCACCATTGGGTATGAAAACCAATACCCCGCCAACAGAAGTGACGGCACGCAAGTAACGAGGTTGCTCATCATTATGGGCCTGAATGCGTGTTCCGACATGGCTAGGGTTAAAAGTGTTGCATACGCGCAGCGGTATCGATGGCTCAATCAAAGGTTCAACGGAACGAGGATGCAATACCTTCGCACCAAAATAAGCAAACTCAGCTACTTCTTCATACGAAATAGTCTCTAATACACGCGCTTCTTTAATTTGGCGTGGATCAGCCGACATTACGCCATCAACATCAGTCCAAATCCATACTTCATCAGCATCTAACAAACTCGCTAAGTATGTCCCTGAATAATCAGAACCTCCGCGGCCAAAGGTTGTGACATCACCTTGTTCAGTAGCACCAATATATCCCGTTACCACTGGCACAAGGCCATCATTTAGCAGTGGAGGAATTAAGCGATGAACATTGCGACGAGAAAGTTCATCAATGGGCTGTGCATTTTGGAATTGCGCGTTTGTGACGATCATCTCTGTTGCATCAATAGGGGCTGAGGGAATATCGTTTACCGTAAA
>RFGP01000045.1 GCA_003697365.1 Chloroflexota bacterium
CGTGCCCGATAGTTCTGACCAATGCCCAACCCAAGCGGGGCAAGCGAGTGCACAAGGATGCCCTGATGCGGATGGTGATGGTGTACGCGATAGTTTAGATAACTGTCCAAGTGTATCGAATTCATCGCAAACGGATACCGATGGCGATGGTCAGGGTGATGCTTGCGACAGCGATGATGATAATGACGGCGTGCCCGATAGTTCTGACCAATGCCCAACCCAAGCGGGGCAAGCGAGTGCACAAGGATGCCCTGATGCGGATGGTGATGGTGTGCGCGATAGTTTAGATAACTGTCCAAGTGTGTCGAATTCATCGCAAACGGATACCGATGGCGATGGTCAGGGTGATGCTTGTGACAGCGATGATGACAATGACGGTGTGCCTGATAGTAGTGATGCTTGTCCATTGCAAGGTCCTAGCGCTTATGGTTTACTGCCTAATGGTTGTCCAGCTCCACCGCCAACAGCGACAAATACACCGATACCGCCAACGGCGACAAATACGCCAATACCGCCAACAGCGACACCAACACCATGATCTTATGCCCCTAGCCACATTGGCATGTGGTTAGGGAGTAATAATGTTTAAAGGAAAGTTGGTTCCTAAGAATATGGAGTGTCACTAGACAGTTAGGCATAGCTTTGGTAAAGTAGTACGCTCAGGAAAAAGTTCGGATATAGCGGTGATTGGGAGTAAGTACCGTTGGCTAATCATAAATCTGCACTAAAGCGTATTCGCAGCTCAGAGAAGAAGCGTATACGTAATAAACAATATCGTTCAAAAACACGCACATTCGTTAAAAAAGCTCGCTTGAGCATTGAAAGCGGCAATTTGGAAGAAGCTATTGCGAATACTCGAGCCGCCATTAGTCAGCTAGATAAAGCTGCCGATAAAGGAATTATCCATAAAAACAGCGCAGCACGTCGTAAAAGCCGCCTAATGAAGCGCTTAAATGAACTACTTGCTCAACAGGCAGCTCAATAATGCTAATGCTTCTGAGACCCCATATCGTCTAAATGGTTATGGGGTTTTCTATTCAATTGCACCTAGTACACGATATACAAGTACAATTTGATTACTTCCTCGCAACTGGCGCTCAGTGGGTTCAGTTCTGAATTTAGAACCTACAATCTCATAAACTGACTCACTGATCAGTAATTCCCCCGGTTGGGCGATTTCTTGTAATTTCTTTGAGAAGATAATTGCATCGCCTAGAGCTGTAAATTCTTTGCGGCTTGGGCTGCCGACATTGCCCAAAACAGCTAATCCCTTATGAATACCAATACCATAGGATAGACACTGTTCTGCTGGCAAAACTTGGTGCAATTTATGCATTTCCTCGATTAATGTTAATGCCGCTTTTACTGCGCGTTCAGGATGATCATCAAGAGGATTTAATTGAGTGTTGTACATTCCAACCACTGCATCGCCCATGTATTTGTCGATAATGCCGCCATACATCTGAATAGCGTTGCTACTAATTGTGAGATATTGATTGATAACAGCTAAAACCTCTTCGGGCGATAGATTTTCGCTAAAAGTAGTAAAGCCGCGCACATCCGCATTGATAACTGTAATTTCGCGCTCTTCACCACTTAATCCTAGACTTTCAATGCTTTGAATATTAGATACCATCTCGTCAGAAAGATAAGTGCGGATTACATTTAGCGTTTCGTCACGTTGGCGGATTTCAGTCATATCGTCCAGTACCAACGCCACCCCTAAGATTTCACCTTCAGATTTCAAAGGACTAAATTGTAAGTTCAGTGTTGCAGGGCCACGTGATGGTATAACTGTAACAACTTCTAGATTTTCAGGGCGATCTTGTTGTTGAATATCAGTTAGTACTTGCTCAAAACCTTCATATAAGAACGGCAACACACTTGTTAGGGGCCGTCCAATTGTATGCTCAGATTGAAGATTTAAGATGGCTCCTGCGACAGGACTAAAGGTGCTTACAATGCCATTTGGGTCTGTTGTGATCACACCGCTGGTAATGGAGGCAAAGATGCTATCTAATAATTGCTGATTTTTTGTTACTTCGGCCAATTGTAATCGCACACGCTCATATAATCGTGCATTTTGGATAGCAATAGAGGCTTGGTTGGCAAAAGACATCAATAATTTGAGTTCACTATCACCGAATATTGCTGGTCGCAAACGGTTATCAGCATATACAACTCCCCTCACTTCATCCCGATAGATAAGAGGAACGCACAAAATACTACGCAGCGCATAGCTCATGATACTTTCATGAACATTAAAACGCTTGTCTTCTTGTGCATTGGTGGTAACGATGGGCTCGCCACTTTTGATGACTTCTTCAACAATACTACGACTAATAATCATCTGGCTATCTTCGATGTCTTCGCGCCCTATTTTACGCCCAACGACGAACTCCATTTCGTTGGTCTCTTCATTACGCAGTAAAATATAGCCACGCTCAGCATCTGTTAAGGCGATTACGGTATCCATTGCGCGCCCTAACACTTCGTTAAGATCGAGGGTGGAGTTGATCATTGCTGCAGTTTGGGCGAGTGCACGCAATTGTGCGAGTTCGTTATTTTCAGCTTCTAATTCTTTAGCAAGTTGATCCAAACTTGCACTCAAATAGGTCGCTTCTTGCAAAAGCTCAAGCGGCATTAAATTTAACTCTCGCATTTGCAATAGTTGAATCTGCTCCTCTAGGCTTTCGCGTAATTCATTTAAGCTATAGCCTAGACGTGTGATGTCTGCTGCTACTCCCTCAAAATGTTGTGTGATAAATGTGCTATTCATGCATTACCCCGATCAAATATTTCATAAACGCGCACAGGTCTTGAAAAACCTTTCACAAGAATTTCTGGGAGTTCTTTAACCTCAAGCCAATCAGTAGCGTCGATATGATGCTTGCAAGCCTTTAGCACGACTTCAGAGATAATAATTTGTCCTTCATTGGCGTTTTCTTGTAATCGCTTAGCAAGATTGACAGTATCACCAATGGCGGAAAATTCACGGCGTTCTGGGCTACCGACATTTCCCAACACTGCTGGCCCTGTATGAATACCAATACGATAATATGGCTTGTCTGATTGGAGCTGCCTAATTTTTCCGAAAATACCCATTGCTTGAAAATCTGCCGCCATGCGTAATGCGGCTTGGACGGCATCCCAAGCGTGCTGCTCAGAAGGGTTGAGTTGACTATTGAAGATACTCATGATCTCATTCCCCATGTACTTATCAATAAGCCCTGCATAGCTCTGAATTGCTTCTGAACCTAGCGTATGATAAGTATTGAGCAGTTCCATTAATTCACGTGGGGAAAGATTTCTAGGGAAGCTCTCAAAAGAACGCACTTCAACGAACATTGCTGTGATAATACGTGATTTCCCCCCAAAGCCAAGCTGTTGAATGCTCTTAATATTATCTACCATTGCTGGTGGCAAATAACGGCGAACAGCTGCCAATGTTGCATCACGTTTATTGAGCTCAGTGAGATCGTCAATAACTAGTGCAATACCTTGAATGTTATTATGCTCATCCCGAAGTGGACTGACTTTGAACTTCAAATTGAGCAGCCCACGTTTATCTAGTTCAATGTCTAATTCAATGGTGGAGATGGTTCCTTCAGTATACGCTCGATTAAGCGCATCCTCAATTTGAGGGTAAACAGGTGTCAAAACATCACGCAGATGCTGCTGAAGCGCCATACTAGCAGAATAGCCCAAGATGCGTTCAGCAGCAGCGTTATAAGTTAAAATATAACCTTCAGCGTCTGTTGTAATAACACCACTTAAAATTGAAGCCAATATATTGTCGAGTAATACTTTAATTTCGGTGACTTCTTCAAGTGCCGCAGTAAGTTGTTCAAATAACTGAGCATTATCAATAGCAATCGCTGCTTGATTGGCAAAGCCTGCTAGCAAGCGCTTTTCTCTTTTTCCAAAAAGCCCATCTTTGAAACGGTTATCACAATAGACAGCGCCAATAATTCGCTCTCTAGAAGTAAGAGGAACGCAAATAATACTACGCAGTGCATAACCAACAATGCTTTCTTGCGTCATGAAACGACTGTCTTCATGAGCATTGGTGGTGATAATTGTTTCGCCTTGCTCTATAGTACGTTCAACAATTGTTTGGCTGATGATAAAGCTCTCATCTTGATGGCCTGTACTATCAGGCATACTGCGGGCCACGCGAACTTCTAGCGTTCCGTTTTCCATATTCTTAAGCACAATGTAACCGCGTTCTGCCCCAGTAATCTGAAGTACTTGATCCATTGTTTGATTGAGTACTTGATCGAGATCGAGGCTAGAATTAATCCACTCTGTTGTTTTGCTCAGGGTTCGCAGTTGTAGTAACTCAATTTTTTGGCTTTGGATGCGTTCCCCTAAAGTTTGTAGTTCTTCTTGAATAGATTTGAGTTTACTCAAACAATGTAAAGGTAACCCCACACCATAACGACGTAAGTGCTGCGATTGATTGTATAGTTGTTTTCGTAATTGTTCTGTTCGGCTACTGAGTTGGAGAGTCAGAGCTAGAATTTCTTCGCTGTTCATTATGAGTCCTCTATAGCTCATTGAGGAGTTGTTGTGCTTCAAGGTGGTTGGGGTCAAGCGCTAAGATGTTTTCAAGTGCTACGCGCTTGTCCTCAAGATCGGTGGATACCTTCGCTAGCCCTAGCCAAACTGTTATGCTATGTGGGTGAATTTGAGCGGCATAACGAAAATATAATTGCGCGTCCTGAAGTTGGCCGCGCTCAATAGCCGCTCGTGCAGCTTGACAAAGTTTGATGAATTGTTCACGCTGTTTTGTGCTTAAAGTACTGGGCATAATAGGCATTATTCAAACCAATCGTAGGCAACCTCACGACTATCAGGAATGACAAGAACGGAGAACAACTCTCCTGTTTCATAGTCATAAATGTATATATCAAAATCTCTAGGATTCTCTACTGTGTTTGAGGAAAAGACAATATAGCGCCCATCAGGCGACCAAATAGGCATAATATCTTGCGGGCCTAGGTCAATAAGCAACATGCTAGAGAGCATATCTACATCTTCATTAGGTTCACTTGTTGCAATGTCATTACTAGTGGGTTCTTCAGTTGGAACAAGCGTTGATTCCTCAATGGGTGTTGCTGTTTCGCTTGGGGCATCGGGGCTTTCAATGGTGTCAGGTGTTGCTGTTTCAACAACGTCAGGAATAGATGTTGTTTCTAAAAAGTAGGCCTGTGAAGCATCTACTATCCATATATCAGATGTCCCATCAGGATTTGTAGCACTATAGACGATCAAATTACCATTGGGCCCGCCCCAATTGGGCATAGATTCCACAACATCGAGCCCATCATTCGTAATGGCATATACATCTAAGGTTTGTATATCTAACATTCGCAAATCTACCCCACCCGTGCCTGACAACGATGTATCTGCAACATACACTAGATATTTACCATCAGGTGACCATGCGGGCCATGTTTCATCCACATCTTCTGTCATCGTCATACGTACTAGTGGCGATGGGGGTGGCGTAGCATCAGGGTCATTAGGATCAACTTCAGGAATTTCAGGATCAAGTTCACCTGATACAGCAATAACGTAAAGATCATGTTCTCGGTCAAAACCCGTTTTACCTACAAAAACAATCTGTGGCGTATTCGGTGACCAACGCGGCGATTTTTGTTGCGTCAAAAGTGGGCGATCCCAATAGCGACTTAGGCTAATAGATTCAGTGCCATTGATGTTAATTACTTGCAGGGTAATGATGTCTTGCCCACTATTGTATTGTTCTGTCACGAATTTATCGGCATTGGGGCTAACGCTCATGACGCGGCCGCGCACATTTTGCCCAGTAACAGAAAGTAATTGTGTTGGATCATCTAGTGGAAGGATGAACAATTGTTGATATTCTGGTGCACTAAAGAAAAAATCTCCAGAAATAATAAACAATTGTCCACTGATGTTGTCAGTCGAAAGTGTGGGTAAGGGCGTATTCGTTGGCAAAGGTGTTGAAGTTGGGGTGCTGGTTGCCATTGGCGGTAATGTGGGGCGCGGCGTGGCAGTATTAGTTGGTATAAGTGTGTTGCTTTGTGTAGGCGGAACTGTATTAGTTGGAGCCACCGCCACCACATCAGTAGCAGCGGTGCCCTTATCTTCATCATCACCATTGCCCAAAATTGTCAAAATACCAAAACTAATAGTAGCGATCAATATGGCAGCCCCTACAGCTATGGCAATGATGCCACTACGCCCTCCTGATTTTGTTTTACTTTCTACAAGGCTTTTGGCATGTTCAATTTGCTCTAGTAAAGTTTGAGCACGTTGATTATTGGGATTAATGAGTAATACACTTTCAAGACACTGACGACGTTCTTCTACTGTTTCAACCACAGCAGCTAACCAAAACCAAGCCTTTTCATTGTTGCGATCCAATTCTATGACTTGGCGTAGGCGGTTACGTGCTGTTTCACGATCTCCTAAACGTGCTGCAGCTATTCCCTCTTTCAAGAGATTAGCAATAACATCATTTGTATCGACAATCTCGTTCTTGTCTTGCTCGTTTTTGGGTGTATCACTCATTGGTTTTGGATAAATCCTCTCTTAGCTGGCACAGACATAAACAAAACCAGAGACATCTGGACGGAATTCAGGCAAGATAGCGAACCAGTCACCTTCAATTTCATTTGACTCTCCGCTCGTAATTTGCTGCCACAGGTCACCCCGTGGTGTAGTCAGCCATAATTTATAGGTAGAATTTACACCAATTTCACCAACAGTCGGCAAACGATTAGAGGAAACCATAATCCAATTGCCATCAGGTGACCAAGACGGATTTCGCTCTTGCCAATCTACGTTGTTATCACCAACTGATAGGTTGCGCTCATTACTCCCATCAGCATTCATGATATATAAGTCTGCATCTTGTTCACGTGTTGTAATAAAGGCAATATGTTTTCCATCTGGTGACCACGCCGGCGAGTAGCTATCTCCTGAAGCATCGGTAAGTTGGCATTCACCAGAAAATGGTGTACGTCCAAACTCATCAGGTGGCACAACTTCGCCAGCGTAATTAATGACGAATACCTCAAGATTTCCTGTTGAATATCGATCTGAAGCAATGGCGAGATATTTTCCATCTGGTGACCAAGACGGATAGCGATCGTCAGCGTTGTTTTGCGTTAAATTTATTGGATCACTACGGGTATATAACACGGTGTAAATGTCAAAATCGCCATCTGCATTAGAATAGTATGCAAGAGTTTCGCCATCAGGATGCCATGCAACGCCACGTGTTTCGCTTGCGTTGGTGAGTGTTACTTGAAAAACTTCGCCACCTGTATCAGGGGCAACAAAAATTTCTTGAACGCCATCAATTTCCATTGTAAAAGCCACAAATTCACCTGCTGGTGACAGTGCTGGATCGTATATTTCAATGCGGCGTTCATCATCCGCTGATGATCTTTCAGGAATCGGTACACCATCAATGGTCAACTCGATAAACTGTGGATTGCTACCATCACCATTAGCACGATAAAGGCGCGATGGTTCACCCGGTGCACTGTTTGCGGCATAAATAATCGAGAATGCATTCGGATCACTGGGGCCGGGCGTATTCGTTACCGTTGGTCGTGGTGTGTTGGTTAGTGTAGGAGCTAAGGTAGGCGGAAGCCCAGTAGCTGTTGGAGTTAGTGCATAAATTGTTGTGGGACGTGGTGTTGAAGTTGGCGGCAATGGTGTTGAAGTTGGCGTAAGTGCGATAATTGTATTGGTCGCGTCAATATCAGCAACAGATAAAAATGGCGTAGTGGTGGTTTCAGTATTATTGTCACCATTGTTTTCTTCTAAATAGTTAAACAAAAGCAATCCACCAAAGCCAATTAATGCTAAGGCTACAGCACCTAATAAATAAAGTAATAAGTTGTTGTTTTGGCGACGGTTTTTAGCCCATAATTCACGTGGCATGTTCTGTCGATCTACTGGACGTAGCCAATCGCGTTCGATTTCAACAGGCTTACGTGGAGCTTGAGAAGATGATGACGGACTTACTGTGCTAGATTCTTGCGCAGGAGGCGCATACCTCGTATCAAATTGAATGCGACGCAATGCCTGCAAGGCACGCTCATTATTAGGATTAATTTCAAGAACGCGCTCAAGTGCCTGTTGACGTTCACTAGTGCTATCGGCGGCTTGAGCCATCCACATCCACGCTAGTTCATTGTTAGGATCAAGCTCTAAGACGCGGCGGAAAAAGTCACGGGCGATAATTTTGTTATTGTTGCGCGCTGCCTCTATGCCTTCGCGCATCCATTCACGGATTTGGTTCTGTTCCAAAGTAACACCTCAATTAACTTAGTTGATGAGCAAAACCAACACACAAGCAAGGGCTAACATAGCAAGTGCGATCACAAGTCCAATTGTTCCATAATAAACGGTCAGGTCTTTTACGTTAGCCTGAACCTGCTCCATTTTTTCAAGTGCACGACGAGCGGTTTGGTTATTCGGATTAATTCTTAATGCTTGTTGTAGCCAACGCCGACGTTCAAGCGGATCATCAGTTGTACCTGCTAATAATACCCAAGCCCGATCATTATATTTGTCAGCCTCAATGACTTGGCGAATGATCACTTCTGCTCCTTGTTTATTACCTTGTTTCAAGGTTGTGGTGGCAATTTGGAGCAGTTCCTCAAGATTTGGGCCACTTTCGGTACTACTTGTAGAAAGATCACGAAGTCCCATACCTAGTACCTTTCATCAAAATTTTGCGGCGGAAATCACTCGCTTAAGTGAATAAAAAATTCCGCTTCTATTATTATAACCATCTGATTTATTATGACTATCTAATTTAGACATAAGGAACACAGCAACAACGATCAATATTCTGTGTTACCCCTCTTATATCGAAAGTTATCTTTCGCTTTTCTACTTGCAGAGTCGTTGTTGACGGCAACCTCACTTATCGCTCAGTATAACATAGACTAAAGTTTCAAGTAGAAGTCTATCCTAGCCATACATTTAGGAAAAGCTGTATGAAATTATACAAGAAATGCGCAACAATGACCGCATATAAGCCATAATAACGCCGTAAATATCCAAATGCGATAGCCACAATAAAAATGATTAGGGCAGCTGGTGTGAGCGTGTATTGCATATGTACTAGGGTGAAAAACACGGCCGTCCACCACAAACCAAAAATAGGTTGAAGAGCACCACGAAAAGCTATTTCTTCGCCAATGCCAGCAGTTAAAGCGACAGCCAATGCTAGCCATACTGTGTTGATACTTTCCGCAATTGCGCCCGAAGCCTGTGTTTGTTCTTCAAAGCGTTCAAGACCGACGATTAATGCCCACATAACGCCCAGCATTCCCTGAAGAAAGAAAAGCCCAAAAGCAGCTAATATGCCCGTAAATATGTCACTAAAAGTAGGCGGTGTTAAACCTAAGCGAGCGAGGACTTCTGACCATGAGCGGCGCGAAAGCCACCCCACCCCTAGCAGTGAGAGTACAACGAAAGGAACAAAATTAGGCAGTAGACTCAAAAAAGTAATTTCAATGGAGTCCGCATAACCAGCAAGCCCACCGCCTAAAATGAATAATCCAATCTGCCCACCTAATACATAAACCCCCATGACAAGTGCAAGTAGGTGCACCATGCTATGTGGATTATAGCCAATGAGTTCATTTTGCTTTTGGGGCGTGGATTGATGGGCGCTAGATAACTCAACCTGTTCGCTAATACCCTGAGGAACATACATTATATC
Source organism: Chloroflexota bacterium (assembly GCA_003697365.1). Classification (GTDB taxonomy): domain Bacteria; phylum Chloroflexota; class Anaerolineae; order Aggregatilineales; family J027; genus J027. The sequence goes on from RFGP01000045.1 coordinate 9,740, forward strand.
TTCTTCATGGAGCATCATAAATGGCAACCAGCTTATAGACGTAGAGGATTGCGTTGGTGCGGCATCTTTCTTTTTAGGAAAAATCACAACAAGCGCTAGTCGAACGGGTAACCATAATAAAATGCTCGCTACTATTCCGGTGATAACAAATGCTAGCCCGCCATAAAACTCATCATCATTTTCGGACATGAAAATCGATATAAGCCCACCAAGCAACATAACGCCGTTACCTGATAGAAGAACAAAATAAAATAGTGATTTCCACTCTTTACGTTGCTCAGCGATATTGGCTAGGAAAACTAAAGCCCCAAAAACTGTGACAATGACAATCGTTTCGAGGATATATTCCATAATTATTATTCAAACCTGCTTATATAAAGCATGAATTAGATTTTGCTTGTGTTGTGTTCTCTATGCAACAATGGTGCTTGTTCAATAAGGACGATTAATCCACTTGGGCTCAGGCGTAATTTCTGGTTGTGGGCGTTGGCCAGCACTTTCGTACTCAGTATTGGATACGCGCATTAAAACTTCTACTTCCATATCCTGCTGGCACAAAATTTGACACGATAATCGCGCTATTCCTAATAAGCCAGAAATTCGCAGACGGTTACGCTCTGCTTGTGTCATTTGAGTGGGTTCCCCTGATCTAAATTTGACGCGGCAAGTTGTACAACTTGCTATACCGCCACATCGGTGCAAAATATCGATGCCATGTTCTTCTAAAGCCAGAACAAGGCGTTTATTATCTTCAACTTCAAATGTCGTTCCATCTACTGTGACTTTTGCCATGTCTTTTTTGCTCCCTTAAGGCCTACTGTCCAAAATTTATTGCTTGTCCTCCAACCTCATAGCTTGCTTGCACTTCTCCTGATGGATTTAGCAGTGTCACAATGTCGCCTTCTTGCCAAACAGGCACTTGCTGATTCCAATACAATGCACCTGCTGTATTGTCGCCGACACGGCTAAAAATCCGAATAATGGCTTGTGGTTGCAAGCGTATATCGGGGAATATAAACACATTCCCATCATCATCTTGTAGCGTCCAGCCAGCCATTTCAACAACACCATTGCTTGTGTTACGAAGTTCTACACGTTCATTTGTAATATCACCGTAACTCAGAATTTGCACAATGGTAACTTCTGCGTTAGTTGCGGTGGGGGCAGGCGTGTTGGTAATAGAGAATGTACCAATTGGAAAAGGTGTGCGCGTCGGCGAAGGTGCAAGTGTTGCAGTAGGTGGTGGTTGGCAGCTTTCGCTCGGAATGATGATTTCTTGATCCACGCGCAAATTTGTACAGTTGCTATTAATGCCACTATTGATGCTGATCAATGTTTCTAAATCTACTTCAAAACGTTCTGCAATTAAAATGCATGTATCGCCTGTGGTGACAATGTAGCGTGTACAACCATCATCAACTGTTCCACTATTGATATTTGAGCCGTTAGTGCTGCCACCTGTGTTACCCGCTGATGCTGGTAATGTAATACCTTGAAGTACCTCTGGTGGCAATGTTGGGATGCCTCCACTCGTATTACCACTTGAACTTGGTTGTGGAGTCCTAGTCGGTTCTAAAAGCCCTAAAGTTGATAAGACAGACTCTTGAGTCTGAATGCGCTCTTGTTGAGCATCTATGGTTGCAGTAAGGACACCTACAGTTCCTTCTAATGCTCCAGAAGGTAGTTGGTTTGTGTTGGCTTGGCTTTCAACCGTGATGGGCACAATTCGTGTGACAATAGTTTGTCCGCTTTCGGTCGTTGATGACCAAATAACAATAATAAGTACGGCCACTACGATTGACACAAAAACATTAATGAGGATGAATCCAACAAGCGCCCGACGTGTCATCATAATAAAGTTTGTCCTTGCTGCTCAACAAGTATTCATTTGTATTACTGTGAGGCATAGTAGCACAACGATTCACGAGAGGCAATTCTAAGCCCTCTATCAAGCGATGGGTTTTGTATTGAATAACAATCTCTAAAATTCTCATGACCTGTGAGGTGATAGATTAAATAACCATCGGCAGAGATTATCATCTACCGATGGTTATATATCTGATGTTAGTTGCGAAGGGGTTTGCCGCGCTCTAGCATGTGTTGAATGCGCGCCATTGTTTTCTCATTTTGTGCGAGTTCCATAAATACTTCGCGCTCCAAGTCAAGGATATACTGCTCATCTACCCACTGTGGCTCGGATAATCCACCACCAGTGAGAATATAAGCGAGCTTGTTGGCAATGAAAATATCATACTCTGTAGCATATCCCGCTTCTTTTAGTGACCATGCGCCTAAACGTAAAGCGGCATACGCATCACGCCCGGCTGCCCAAATTTTACCCGGCAGCGTCGGCTGATAGGTGGGCATTAAGTTGATGCATTCCTGTTTGGCTGTGGCCAACAAATGATCACGATTCATAACAATGCGATCCGTTGGGCGCAAGAATCCTAACTCACGAGCTTGCATAGCGCTTTCAGCAACTTTTGCCGTAGCGATAGTTTCAAATACACGCTGTAAAACAGGTAATACATCTTCATGAGGTGATGCTTCCATAACAGGATTGATAATGCGCCGCATCAACTCTTTTGTTCCTGTCCATGCAGGAATTAGACCTACACCAAACTCTACGAGACCTATATAGGTTTCAACATGAGCGACAACCTTAGCACCTGTCATAGTAATCTCAGCCCCGCCACCGAGTGCACGGTTAAATGGTGCAGTGACTACTGGCTTAGGTGCTGCACGCAGCGCCTGCATAACATCTTGGCCTGCTTTGATGAATTCATTTACTTGTGCCCACTCACCAGCCATAGCGGCCATCACCAATAGCATTAAGTTTGCGCCTACGCTGAAGTTTTGCCCATCATTTGTGATAACAAGACCATCAAAGTCGGTTTGCAAACGTTCTAGCGCTTTTTGTGCCATCATCATAATATCTTGATCGAGGGCATTGGCTTTAGTATGAAACTCCAGCAGCAATACGCCATCACCTAGATCGACCAGACTCGCCCCCGCAAGCTGATCAACAGTTTTTCCGTGTGCTTTTAAGTCAGCGATGACCATCACCTTCGGGCCGCGATCATAGGGCACATATCCCTTTTTCGTAGGATCATAGTATCCAACCACTACTCCGTGTTCATCGCGTTGATAGAAGGTGGGATGACCACTGCCTAACATTTCCTTCACCCATTCAGGGACAACATAGCCATCTGCTTCCATACGGGGTAAAACGTCTGCAACGCCAACAGCATCCCAAATTTCAAACGGCCCTAACTCATAAGCGAATCCCCACTTGTTGGCATTATCAATATCTACGATCGTATCAGCAATCTCACCTAATTTTTGGGAGGCATAGCTAAATAACATCGCGTGCAGATGCCACAAATATTGTCCTGCGTGATCCTCAGCATTAATCATAAACTTAATGCGCTCGCCTGTGTCTTCGATCTTGCGCGCTTCTCCTACGCTATCAAAACGGACTTTGGTGGGCATATCATATTCCAGCGTTTGGAGATTGAGCGGCATGAAAATGCGTTCACCGTTTTCATCTTTTCCTGTTTTATAGAAGCCTTGCCCCGTCTTACGCCCTAAGAATTTGTTGCTCATCAAGAAGTCCCAAATTCTTTGAGTACCTTCATGTTTTAGCAATTCGCGGTAAGGATCGTCAGGAATTGCCTCATAGAGGTTTTGTGCGACATAGACATTTACATCAATGCCGACCAAGTCCATTAAGCGGAACGTGGCAGTCGAGGGATGGCCAATGAGGGGCCCCGTAATGGCATCAACTTCTTCGACAGTGTATCCATGATCAATAGCATAGTTAATGCCAAAACTACCGATAATACTGATGAAACGATTGGCGATGAAGTTAGGCGTATCTTTACAGATCACGCATCCTTTGCCTAAAACGTTCGTGCCAAAATCTACCATGAACTGGACAAGTGATGGGTCTGTTTGCGGATGTGGGATGATCTCTAATAATTTTAGATAACGAGGTGGATTGAAAAAATGTGTCCCTAAAAAGTGACGTTTGAAGCTCTCGCTGCGTCCTTCACAGATGGCAGCAATGCTTAAACCGCTGGTGTTGGTGGTGACGATTGTTCCTTCCTTAACAACACTTTCTAATTTAGCCATTAAATCTTGCTTGATGGGAAGTTTTTCAATGATGACTTCAATAACCCAATCAACATCTGCTAAGAGTTCAAGATCATCTTCAATGTTTCCTGTGGTGACGCGCTCTACGTCGCTGGCAGTGAAAAATTGAGCAGGCCGTGATTTTTGTAATTTTTTAAGGTTATCAAGCACAATTGCGTTGCGCTTAGCAGGAGGATCATTAGGCGTTGTATCTGGGGCAGGTATATCGAGCAAGACAACGGGAATACCAACACCTGCTAGAAGTGCGGCGATTCCTCCCCCCATTGTTCCAGAACCAATAACTGCTGCTTTTTTAATTTGATAGGCCATTCAAAACTCCTTATTTCAAAGTTTTCATATGCTGCACATGGGGTGCTGATCAACTATTCAAATGATGATTTGATTATAGCGAAAACCACAGTTTTTGCATCTATAAATCGTGCAATATTGCAAATTCGGTGGTTGACATGGCATTTATTATTTTGGCATACTGTTAGCATAAAAGCGATGAAGCAGAGTAGTAAGTAGAATTTTGGAACACCCATCCAGAGAGACGCGGCCGTAGGCTGTAAGCTGCGCAACGTGTTACAAAGCTACTGAATTCACTGCTGAGCTGACCACTGAAGACCATTGGTTGTGTAGGTGGCTCCGCGTTCTCGGCGTTAAAGAGGCAATGAGTGGCATCATATATTTGCGTGATTATGATGCAATCAGGGTGGTAACACGGGTATAGCCAGTTAACGGCGCTCGTCCCTTAGGGGATGGGCGCTTTTGCATTTTTTATACTTCATTCATCACAATATTAGTCATTACAAGGGGGTTATATTGTCACTGCATGATCAGCTAGAGTCTGTTTATCAGACAGCACTCCAAGAATTAGAAAACATCCAAGATAGCGCATCCTTACAAGGGTGGGAAAGCAAATATTTAGGACGTAAAGGTCAAGTTACGCTAATGTTGCGTGAAACGGGGAAGTTGCCCCAAGAGGAACGTGCAACATTTGGACAGCGTGCGAACGAAATTAAAAATCTTCTCATCAATGCTTTTGCCGAGCGAGAAGACGCTATCCGAAAAGCAGAACTTGAGAAGTCGCTGTCCGAAGGTCAGCTAGATGTTACTTTGCCCGGTCGTCGTTATGCGCTCGGAGGTCTACATCCTTCAACGCAAATTTTACGACGCATTCAAGAAATTTGGGCAGAGATGGGGTTTCAAGTCTACCGTTCTCGCGAAGTCGAAAGTGATGAGATCAATTTTACGCTCTTAAATATGCCGCCCCATCATCCAGCGCGGGATATGCAAGATACTTTTTACACCACCCAACCAGATATTGTGTTGCGCACACATACCTCTGGCGGACAGATTCGTGCCATGCGTGAATATGGTGAAAATGGGACTAAGCCGATTCGTGTCATTTTGCCGGGGATGTGCTTTCGCTATGAGCAAGTCACCACTCGAAGCGAGATTCAGTTCCATCAGGTTGAGGGGCTTGCGATTGGTAAAGGTATTCGCATGAGCGATTTAAAGGGAACCGTCGCCGAGTTTGCGAAACGACTCTATGGCCCAGATACCGAAGTTCGTTATCGCGCCTCTTATTTCCCATTTACGGAGCCTAGTATGGAAGTAGACATCAAATGCAAGATATGTGGTGGTGGCGGATGTTCTGTCTGTAAATATTCGGGCTGGCTTGAAATTATGGGAAGTGGCATGGTGCATCCAGTTGTATTACAAAATGGCGGCTATGATCCTGCTGAATGGAGCGGTTTTGCTTTTGGCATGGGTCCAGAGCGCATTATGATGCAGCGTAACAATATTCAAGACATCCGTTACTTCTGGGGTAATGATTTGCGATTCTTAGAACAATTTTAGTGGTTAGGAGGCAACTAACCATGCTAGCAAATGTCGAAAATATCTATGTTCCGCACACAATTGATGAAGCTATTCATGTATTGCAAGAGCCACATGTTCGCCCTTTATATGGTGGTGTGGCTTTACATCGTGAATCTTCATTAGATGTGCGTGCAGTCGTTGATCTATCACAATTAGGGCTCGATCAACATCGTGCTTTTGATAAAGGATTCGCATTGGGTAGTATGATGACGCTAGAGGCTGCATTAGCTGCGTGCGAATCAATGCAACGTCGTTATCCTAATGCGAGATTCTTAGCTGAGATCATTCGTGAAGAAGCGCCTGTTAATCTGCGTAATACAATGACGTTAGGGGACTTATTAGTTGAACGTCGTCCAAATTCAATTTTGCTAACAGCCTTTGTTTTGCTGGATGCTCAAGTTGATGCGAATGGTTGGCCGCGCTTTATCCATGATTGGCTATCTGCGCCCGATGTGGAAGTAAAAAGCGCTCTTATTACCGAGATCGCGCTTGAACATGGCGCAGAGAATGCCCGTTATACGTTTGAAAAAGTTGCGCGAACACCCAAAGATGCCCCTATTGTAGGTGCAATGGCGTATGTTGCGCGCGATTCTGATGGCATTGTTAATGACGCGCGCCTAGCAATGTGTGGTGTCGCAGAATTTCCTATTCCATTATCTTCTGTTGACGAGGAACTAATCGCCACCAATGGAAATATTGAACAAGCATTACAACGCCTACAAGTAAACCCCACAGGTGATCATTGGGGGAGCGCGGAGTATCGTGCGGCAATGGCAATGGTATTGGCGCGCCGTGTCTTGAATCAAACTATCAACATAACAGGAGAATAAAAAAACGATGCGTGTACCGCTTTCGTGGTTGAAAGAATTCGTAGAAATACCAG
>RFGP01000217.1 GCA_003697365.1 Chloroflexota bacterium
ATACTAGAGGTTCTACTCTTAAACTGGTAAAAGTAACTACTGGAACTGAGAATCAAGCGCAAAGATTGTATAAGAAGACATTGAATGCTAAACCTGTAGCGGTAATACCTGATATGTTTAGAGGTGATGAGGTTATACTTATAGCAAGGAATAAAGACTTAGATCTTTCCTAATCTTTCCAGATATCGCTTGTATGCTTCTTTATATGCTTTCTTATTTCCTATATCAGTAAAACCAGAGTCTATAATATAACTATAGATTGGTTTGTTAGCATTCAACAAGCTTATAAATAGATCATCCATGCCGCTGGCTCTATTTGGTATAAAAGTGAATATATCTCTCTCCATTACATAACAACCTATATTAATCAAGCCTTGATACTCTGGTTTCTCGTTCCATGCTTTAACTCTTCCTTCATCATTTACCTCTTCTTAAACAAAACAAAGCATGTGTGCAGGACACTATAATATCTGTCCTGCATTTTAATTATTGCTTATTCACGAGTAACTACCAACTCATAAATACCATTGCCACCAAATCGAGTTGCACGAACAATATAACTTCCATTTGAGGGTATGGTGAAAGTGATGAGCGAGTCAGTTTCTGTTAAACCTTCTATCGGTTGAGTAACATCGTCGTTCTGTGCTAATTCGTTGTAGTTACTGTCATACAGAAACAGCCAAGTATCTAAGATGCCATCGGGGTTTACTTTGCGCATGGTAATCGTAATGCGATCTCCCGCTTCTGCAAAAAATGTATAATCATGTCGATTACTATTATTATTCAATTCTCCGCGCACACTAACACCGAAGCGAATATCCCCTCCACTAGCAAGTTCGGTTGTAAAATTTGGTGTATCCGTAATAGGAGGTGTACGTTGAGGAATAGGAAGCCTGCCTTCACCAACAAATGTAAAGGCCTGAACTTGTGCAAACCCTGTATCTGAATTGGTTTCTCCAAAAAATACCCACCCATCCGTTGTAGTAGCAATACCTTTGGGGAAAAGATATTCGCCGGGATAGAAGCGCCCACCACGTTCTGCATCATAGAGATAGCCAAAGCGATCTAAAACTACGCCCTGTGGACTCATCAATAAAAAGCCTTCATTGCGGGTTGCAATAATCAAGTTGCCATTAAACGGTGAAATCGTGATGTCTGTTGGCACAGCAGCATCTAGAAATGGGCGCGATAAATTCCGTGCAATGACTTCTCCTGACCACGACAACACGTGAAAACCGCCTTGTTCGCCAATAACATAGATACGATCCTCTGTGCGGTTCACTGCGAGGCGTACATTCGCCAGATTGGGGCTGACCGTATCTAAATCAATAGCGCTTAACAGATTACCATTAAGATCAAAACGATAGAGGCGATTCGTTGGTGGTTCAGCGTGGCCTTCTGAGACTAGCCAAACATCCCCACGAGCAGTGATGGCGATAGTTCTAGGCATATTAGGAGCAAATTCTCCTGATGCATCACCACCAGAACCAAATGTGTTGAGAAAATTTCCTGCGCGATCTGTGATCACCACTCTTAAGCCCGAACGATTATTAGCATTGGCAAAATAAAGTCGTTCATCTGGTGACAAATCGACATCAACAAAGTTATCATCAGCAAAAATTGGGCCAAGCACATTAATGAAATCGCCAGTGTCTTTTTCTAGAGCCAAAAAGCCGCGTGGCCCCGCTGCTACATAAACCACCCCACTACTGTCAATTGCAATGCCGCCAATTTCAACAGGAAGCTGATCGCGTCCTTGCAGAAGCTGGTAATGCCATTGTACGCCCCCATCGCTATCATTAATGCTTGATAGGGGATCAACCATATTTTCAGTGGGGATAAATTGCACGCTATTTAATATGGCATCAAGCAAAGGCGCTTGTATCGTTTCCCATGTCGCAACAGGGCCGATGCCGCGTATGATCGCCACTCGCCCATCTGTAGCAGTCAAAAGGCTGACCCGCGTCATAATAGCGCTATCTTCAATGACGAATTGTGTCTCATAACCGTTAATGGATTCTCCATAGGTCACTGTATAAGGATCAGGGGCTGAAATTCCCGACGGCACAAGTTGGCGCACACGATTGATAATGTCGCTTGCACTTGTAAGACGTAGATCAGTATATGTGCCCATTACAACTGAGACAACAAGATTTTGAGGAGGAAGCCCAGCGCGAATGCGTTCTAATTCAGTAGGTGTTCCTAATGTGAGACGATTATTAATGGATTCTTCAGTCCAGCCATCGGGTAGTTCAAAAACAATACCTAGTTGAGTATTCTCATAAGTCTGTGTATTGGTGCTGCCATCTTGAGCATAGGCTGTGCCCACGACAAGCATCAATATCAGCATAATCATTGCACATAAACGCCACCACATTCGCTATAATCCTCCTAAATGCTATAAAATTATTGATGTTATTGTAACGTCAACAAGCATGATGAATAAATAGCATCTCGTAAAACACCGTCTTTTCGACAAGTAACCGTATAGCATTCGGCAAAAAGTCATGGTACAAGGCTTTCATTGTTAGACAAGTATAAGAGTGAGTTAAACATAGTGACAGAACGTAGCTTTGAGCTTCAACGTTTCTTTTTCTGAAAATTCAAGCCCGATCAAGCTAAGCCTGCTATCCTAGCGCGTACAGAAGGTATCACAAGTGAACAAATCGCAGAATGCCTTCAAATTGGACGCTTAGATTTACCGCCTGCATCCCAAATTGGCGAGCAGATGCCTAGTTCAGTGGGTGTGTTTCGGGGAACCGCAGCAATTCATATTTTAACTGTTGCTGCTATCAATCGCGTTGGCTTACCACAAGTATTGTACTTGATTATTGAGCCTGCAGCGATGAGTTGGTTGGGTGGAAATTTACAACCATTCAAAGGCATTTTTTTCGCAGAGATGCCCATTTTTGAAAGTATGCGCAATTTAGCTCCGCTCAAACTAGATGATCCCAAACCACTAGAAGAAGAGCTTGAAAGTGAAACACTTCAAAATTTATTGCTCTATTGTCAAGACAATATGAAAGTAGTTGAAGGGCTTTTAACAGCGCTCATCAATGGTCAAGATATTGATGTACTAAATGCACCACCGAACTTAGAGCAGCGCTTATATTTCGTAGAGGGCTTAATGGCTATGTTGCCGTTGCCAGCACGTCCCACAATCACTTTTGCAACAAGCGTCAACAAGCCCGATAACACAACAGCACAAATTCGTTTCTTAGCGCCGAATGTTGCTGCATCAAGCCCCGTAACTTTTGATTGGCAGACCAACATCTTAACGTCCCCCAATTTTGAGCGCCATGATTATGCTCGGTTTGTTACTTCACAATTACGACTCGACCCTAGTTTGGTAGTACAACATACGCGCAACTTATCTCGTACAGCAAGTTGGCGTGCGATCAGGCGCGACACATTATCAAACGCCTTATTATGGATTTCACGGCGTGCGAGGGTTGATAGCGCTGTTCAGGCAGGGCAGCCGGCCGATCACAGTATGGTGACACGTATTTTGCGTGAAGACCCCACGCTCACTGATGAGCTACGAGTGGTTTATAGCAAACACTTATTAACAATGGCTTTTATCACTAAAGAATGGGCAACAACTGATGTTTTACCAGAAATAGCTCATGCTCATGCTGATGTCGCAAAAGCTGTTTTGACACAGCTACGCGAAAAAGCGCAGAGTTCTCGTGCCATTGATGTATACGACCTGATTGAGTACTGGTTCAATAATGTATCTGCTGCAAGTGCTTTACCTTGGCATACGGTCGCTCATCTTGCTGCGATTCAGCATTTGAAAAATTGCATTGAAAATCGCGATCTTGCTGAGTTGTTGAAGTTTATATATCGTCTCACAAGTGCGAATACATTCCTAAAAGTTAGTGACATCGCTGAACAAGTAGTTGACATATTGCGTCCGGGAGCGCATCGTGGCGAAGCAATAGCAATGGCATTATTTACGTTTGGCGCAGAACACCTTGCAGGCGGGCCATTTCAAGCACTTTTACATGATAAAGAAATGGTCGAAAAACTGCCAGAACGTTTGCGCAAAGCCATAGAGCATTTACAACCTGAACCTTCTCCGATTAAACCCCTTCCCGATTTGTTGGCGAAAGCTGTTCATCAAGTTCCCTCACAACATCAAGTGGTTGCGCTTGTCCGCTTGATTGAAACAGCCATGTTTTTACAGCGATTTTGGCTTATTGGCGAACGTGAATTGAGAATTCTTGTGACTTTAAGCGATCAGCATCTTCGTGAACGATTTGCCCATGTACTACGCCATGTCGCCGACGAGTTTTCTCAGCCAGAGAGGCTTGCCGCGCTGCCACCACCTGCATTTGAGGTCTTGCCAAGACTCTACTTTATGGTAGGTGAAGTAGATGCAGGAATGCATATTCTTGAGTATTTGCAAAATGATCTATTAACAGTCGAACGATTGAGCCTTGTAAGCGATCTGGTGGGCAATATCTTTTTAAAGATGAACCTAGAACCAGAGCACATGTTAACAGTGCTAGCTGGATTTGATGGCACCCAAATGCGCCCAGAACCGCGCCTACGCGCTTATTACGCTACACTTGTTAGACTCAATTGGGACAAACGGCTTGACATTTTATTGATACAAATTGCCCGCGCTTTGCAAGGCGATCCGCGTTTGGTGCGAGTTCTAGGAACAGAAAATACAATTCGCGTACTACAGACATTGGCAGAAAGAGAAAATGCTATTGAAGCCTTGCGGCTTGCCGAAGCGTTAGTACGCTATGCGCTAAGTATAGGCTCTGCAGGTGCGCCTCTCCTTGCTGAAGCATGGAAGCATCTTCAGTGGAATCCAGAGGTGAAGTTATCTTCCTTAGAGCTTTTGCGTCGTTACATTCGGGCTATAGACCCAGATCGTAGCCAAACCCTTCCAGCTTATTTTGCTGATAACATCAGTGCAGATTTTGGTGAGCCATTAAAAGCCACTCGTCTCATGCGTATTATTATGGGGGACAAAAATCTATTCCAATTTAGTGAAATGCTCGTGGTTACACAAGCCTTCTTGTTTGATTTAGCTGTAACGTATCATGAAGGGAAAGTATACCCGCCAATTTTTCGCTTACGACACGATCTTGATAGTATGCCCGGCACATTAACCGAAGAAGAGCGCCAAATACTCATTCGCAATCTTTCTGAGATTGCTCGTCTAATTCTTGAGATTGGTAAATATAAAATACAAGGTCGGGCAAGTGACCGTACTTCTCCTTCTAGTTTTAGGAGCTTATTGCGCGAAGCGCGTGAAACACCGCCCATAACCCCAAATGACTTCTTAACATGGTTTGGGCTTCAGTTCTCTGACACAATGGTTACTGAATTAGGGCTAGAACGTAAAGAAGCGGCTCATATTTTTGGCGCGCGTTCAGTCGTGATGCTTTATCAAGAAACGCTGATGATCTATCAACTACTCTATCGCTTATCTGTTGCCTTTCCTAAAGAACAGCCACCGATTTATGAACTAGAGCATCTTAAGGCAGAAATCGACAGTTTGTGGAAGCAAATTCCTTTTCATGAACAGCAACGCATACAATCCACATTGGGCATTACGCCACAACAAATTGCGCTTTTAATCAGCTATATTGCTGATCGTTGTGACGCAAAAGCACTGGGTGAACGCGGTGTGGGCAAACAATTAGAGCAAGGCAAACGTCAGCCGCAAAACGAGATCGAAGCGTTGCGATTTATCAATGGTTATTTTGCACGGAAACATACCCACGAACGTTGACAATAGTTAGTGTGGTTGCCAGAATATCGCCTAATCGTATATGTATTGGTGAAAGTGTAGCAGTTTTTAAGGATATATAATGGCAGAGCAACCTATTTTTTCAGTAGAAGATGAGCATTTATTACCAGTTTTAGATTATCCATCTCGTATGACCCCTATTCCAACGTCAAAAATGTTTGTCGTAAAGCGAGCGTTGGCCACTTACAAATCTAAGTATGGTGAAGATGCGGTTGTATATGACGCTTCACAGGGGGACGGTGGACAAAGCCTGACAGGCGTACCGAGTGAGCTATTGATGCAAGCAGCAGAACTGCAAGCACAAATAGGAACAGGATATGACACGCCTTCTGGGCATCCTCGTTTTCGCAAAGCCGCAGCTGAAAATTATTGGCAGCTGGGGCATGGTTGGGGGCCAGATAATATTTTGGCAGGGCAAGG
>RFGP01000046.1 GCA_003697365.1 Chloroflexota bacterium
ACAATACCTTCTTCAACAGCGGCACGAGTGGCGCTGAGCGCATCTTCTACACGATGCTTCTTCTCTTTGAGTTCCACCTCAGTAGCGGCACCAACGCGGATCACAGCGACACCACCGCTCAACTTGGCGAGGCGCTCTTGCAATTTCTCACGATCATAATCGCTGGTGCTGTTTTCGATCTCTACGCGAATCTCTTCAATACGTGCTTTGATGGCGGCTTCATCACCATAACCATCAACGATGACGGTTTCGTCTTTGGTGGCAACAACTTTGCCAGCACGGCCAAGATCGCTGGGCTCAACACTTTCGAGCTTGCGGCCTGTTTCTTCACTGATGACCTGACCACCTGTCAAGATAGCAATGTCGCGTAGCATCGCCTTACGACGATCACCAAAGCCGGGGGCTTTCACCGCAAGTACATTGAGCATACCACGCAGCTTGTTCAACACGAGTGTTGCCAATGCTTCGCCATCTACATCTTCAGCAATGATCACGACATCACGCTTACCGATTTGGAAGAGCTTCTCAAGAATGGGTACGAGATCGGTAGCAGCGCTGATCTTCTTGTCATGAATCAAGATGTATGGCTCTTCAATGACACATTCCATAGTCTCGGGTTTGTTGACAAAATAGGGGCTGATGTAGCCACGATCAAATTGCATACCCTCGACATATTCAGTTTCAAACTCTAGGCCACGGCTTTCTTCGACGGTGATCACACCATCTTTACCGACTTTGTCCATAACCTCAGCGATCAACTCACCGATGCTACGGTCTTGTGCAGAGTTGGAAGCTACAGAAGCAATTTCTTCTTTGGTGTTGATTTCAACCGCCATGCTACGAATGTGCTCTACAACGCGACGGGTGGCTTCTTCAATACCGCGCTTGAGCAACATGGGGTTAGCACCAGCAGCAATATTCTTCAAGCCTTCATGAACAATCGCCTGTGCCAAAACAGTTGCGGTGGTTGTACCGTCACCAGCAATATCATTGGTTTTTGTAGCAGCTTCTTTGAGCAATTGGGCACCCATGTTTTCATAGGGGTCTTCGAGTTCAATTTCTTTAGCAACAGTTACACCATCATGAGTGACGGTGGGTGCACCAAATTTTTTATCAAGTGCAACATTACGCCCTTTGGGGCCAAGCGTTGTGCTGACAGCATTTGCCAACATGTCGATACCGCTCTTTAAGCGACGACGAGCATCTTCGTTAAAAACCAGTTGCTTCGCCATTGTTGATTGTCTCCTCCGGTATATACTCTATAGTTCTTTCTGTAAATATAAATTCGTTGTAGCTTAGTTGCTTTCAACCACAGCCAAAATGTCGGATTCTTTCAAGATAAGGTATTTGACACCATGAATCTTCACTTCAGTGCCGGCATATTTGGCAAATAGGATTGTATCGCCTTCTTTGACATCAAGAGGAATGTATTCTCCATCCTCATCGCGGCGACCGGGACCAACTGCAATCACAGTGGCTTGTTGTGGTTTTTCTTTGGCTGTTTCTGGCAACACAAGTTGACCACCAGCAAAGGTTTCTTCAACTTCTTTTGGTTCGACAATGACGCGATCAGCAAGTGGACGCAACTTTACTGTCAACTTTGATTCGACGGACATTACTTATCCCTCCTGCAAGTGTATATATGTTTGGCATAAGACGATGATTTGTTTCAAACTTCGGATAATTAGCACTCTCATCTATTGAGTGCTAACCATTTTGCAATATACCAACTTCGTTATTTTCAGTCAAGTACTTTTAGCACTCAAAGGCCTAGTTTGCTAAATTTCTATGAAAATTCTAACGATAGCATCCAAAAATCAATGCGAGGGTTGATTTGTCATCCTCGTCATAATTTACGAAAACTCTTGAGAAATTTGTAAAGAAGCGATAGTATTAAATTAGCTTTTCGCTAAAAATATGTTTTTTAGAGGCTAAAAAATTATGATGACTGACAATGTGAACAAGCTAGAATATTTATTAAAACAACTAAATCATGTTATTACATCAATGCGCTATAGTGCTGCACGTGCCTTAGGGGAGTATGGCGATCCGGCAGCAATTGAGCCATTGTTACAAACATTAAAAAATGATCCCGTACCAGCTGTACGAGATGCCGCGCGCATCGCTCTTTTAGAACTTGGTGTTGATCCAACATTTGCTGATTAAAAAACAGCGACTTAAGCGCTGTCGCTGTTTTTATCATAACTAATACAAACCTGAAATTACCTCATAGCTAAAGCTATGAGTTCTTAGGTTTTTCTTTAGAAATAAACGATGTGGTTGCTTATTGAAGCAAACGCTGCTCAACCTCTGCCGGACGCAATCCTTCCACAGAAATCAATTTTTCACGGCTGTTTTCACCAGCGACAATTTCGATCTGGCTGGTATCTACCCCTAGTTTATGTGCTAAAAATTCAACAAGTTGACGGTCAGCAGCGCCGTCACTGTGCCCTTCTGTCAGACGAATTTTCAAGGTACCATCGTCTTGAACGCCTACCATTTCAACATTGCTAGCACGGGTGACAACACGGACAGTAAAGGCAGCACCACTGTGTGCTTCTGTAATTTTGAATTCGCGTGCCATAGTGAATATTCGCCTTTCGTTCTCAAGAGTTCGTTTATAGCAAAAGTATATCAAGATTTAGATGAAAAGTTGTGCGAGCAGTTGTCCAAGTACTTGAATTCCTATCATGGCAATGATCGGGCTAAAATCAAAACCTGCCATTGGCGGAAGTAAGTTTCGTACAGGCGCTAATACAGGCTCTGTAAGCTGATAGAGCGCCTGAGCGATAGGACTATAAGGATCAATCTGCACCCAGCTCATTAATACGCGAGCTAAAATGATAAACGTGTACAACTGTGTGATTAGCAGGATCAATTCTGCCATGGATTAAATATGCTCCTTTACATATCTGTATTAGTAGGTGCGCTCTCCAAAAATAGCACGTCCTACACGTACGAGCGTTGCTCCTTCTTCAATAGCGACTGTGTAGTCATTGGTCATGCCCATGCTGAGATGATCCCATACTAATGTTGGGAAGTCATGAGCAAGAGCATCTCGCAATTTTCGGGTAGCAGCAAAAACAGGGCGTGTAGCCTCTGGTTCTGCTTCATAAGGGGCCATTGTCATAAGCCCAATAGTCTTTATAGAAGTGAATTGCTTTAACTGATTAACAAATTCCCAAAGCGTGTTGCGCTGGGTTGGGCTATGTTCCCAATGAGAAGCCTCAAGTCCATACTTCGTTGCTTCGCCTGATACATTTACTTGTATATATGCTTGTAAAATTCGGTTTTGCTCATGAGCAAAACCATCTAAGCGTGCAACTAATTTTAACCGATCCAACGAATGAATAACATCAAAATAATAAGCAACTTCTCGTGCCTTACGACTTTGGACATGCCCAATCATATGCCATGTGATCGAAGTAGAAAGTTTAGTTTGAAGTGCTTTGATTTTAGGTTGCGCTTCTTCTACACGATTTTCTCCAAAATGAAGAATACCTGCTTCATATGCGGCCAGAATATCCTCGCTAGGATGTTGTTTAGAAACAGCAACTAGTGTTACTTCGCTTGCCTTGCGTCCGACACGTTGACAGGCGGCCTCAATATTTTTCCTTACCGCAGCAATATTGGCTTGGATAGTTGTAGTATGTACATCGCTCATAGCTATTATAACTCCACTAAGCCAATGATAGCCGCAAAACGTCCTGTTTTCCCTTTTTCAGCACGATGAGAGAAAAAGTCATCGGTATGTGTGGCCGTGCAAATTTGGGCGACTTCGATTTGTTCAACGCCTGCTGCCTCTAATAAAGATTGGTTAGCAGCCCATAAATTAAGGTAAGGACTGTTATCTTCTGGATGACGAGTGATGAGATGCTGAGTAGTTTTGAATCGATCATGAACAGCTTCAACCACTTCTTCACCCACTTGATAGCACTCTGGCCCGATGCTAGGGCCAATAGATACTTGTACATCAGAAGGAACTGTGTCATAAGCAAAACGCATTGCCTCTAGTACAGAAAGCGCTACCCCTTGAATGGTGCCTCGCCATCCTGCATGTGCAATGCCAACAGCATGATGCTTAGGATCATAAAATAAAATTGGGACACAGTCAGCGAAACGCATTGAAAGTGCTATGTCCGTGCGATCTGTGATCATACCATCAGCTTGCGCCTGCCACTTACGATTTATAGCGGGCCCAGTCACAGTAACAACATCTGCGCCGTGTACTTGCCATACTGTGCATACTTGTTCTGGTCGATACCCTAAAGTGGCATATACCCGCCGACAATTTTCTTCTACAGCAGTTTGATCGTCACCGATCATGCCTCCCACATTTAGCGAACGAAAATAACCCTCACTGACACCGCCATGACGTGTGAACACACCATGACGCAGCGGCGAATTTTGCCATTGCTCAAACTGATAATAAGCCACACCATCAGGGCAACTAATACGTTGCATCACTAAAACGACCACCTCAAAATTGATAGCTTTTCAAAACAAATTATAGCATAAGCCTTCTTAGCACAGGGGTTCTTTAGGAAAAATTCAGAACCGCTATTGTCAGTATTAAAGGCTCATGATAGAATGCGGCATTCTATTATTATTACTACAATATTTGTTCATAATTTCCTATAGGATGATAGTCCACATTGTGGGCATAATGGATACTAAAAGAATGTATCCTAAAAGGAAAACCTTAACACCTTATGCATCGTTTAGTGACGTGTAGAACGATGGCTTAGTAAGAAGCATAGATAAGGGTTATAACCATGACAAATCGCGTACATTATCTCACGCAAGAAGGCTATAACGAACTGGAACGTAAGCTGCATCGTCTACGCACCGAGCGGCGGCAAGAAATTGCAGAGCGCTTGCGCCTTGTGATGTCTGAAGGTGGTGAGCTAAGCGAAAATGCTGAATATGAAGCTGCTAAAGCTGACCAAGCATTTTTGGAGAGCGAAATTCAGCGGCTTGAAGAAATTTTGAGTAATGCTGAGATCATCGAAAATACAGGTCCCAAAGATACCATTGGTATCGGAGACCGAGTGACCTTGCAAGAAGTCGGTGCGTCAGAACCCGAAGTGTATTTTCTCGTGGGGCCAGCAGAAGCAAACCCACGTGTCGGTAAGATTTCTCACGAAAGCCCACTAGGGCAAGCGTTGATTGGTAAGCGTGTGGGTGACAAAGTACGTGTTCACGCACCAGATGGCGATATTGAATTCGAGATATTGGCTATAGAATAGCCCCTTCTTCTCAACTAAGAATCATAATACTTTAGTAGTCGCCCGTGCTGGAACACGACATTAGCCACACGGGCGCTTTTAATATCCGTATAGACCTGTAACGTACAAAGGAGTACTGAGTTACTTTATGACATGGCAGCCCAATAACCCAGTAGAACAAGATCGTTTTGATAAATATCGCCGCCTCGTTGAAGCTGGCATCTCTCCATTTCCGCCACGTGTACAACGTACACATACCGCACAACAAGCCATTGAGTTATATGAACAAGCAGAAGCTCAATCGGTTGATAGTGCTAATGAAATTCAGGTTACCGTTGTCGGGCGTATTGTTCGCCAGAATGTGAAGGGGAAAATTTATTTTGGGCACATTGAAGATGGTTCGGGACGAATCCAGCTAATGATTCGGGTCAATGATATTGACCAAGAATTTTTTGAGTTATTAAAACAGAATCTTGATTTAGGCGACTTTGTGCAAGCAAGCGGCACAATGATGCGCACTAAAGCTGGTGAAGTGAGTGTGCGTGTGAACGATCTTGTGATTTTGGCGAAAGCGCTAAAACCATTGCCTGTCATTAAAGAGCGCGTACGAGAAGATGGCACAGTTGAACGCTTTGGGGCTTTCAGTGATGTTGAAGAGCGCTATCGACAACGTTATGCTGATTTGGCTGTAAATCCTGATGTGCGCGAAATCTTTCGCATACGCGCAAAAGTGATTCGTGCACTGCAGAATTTCCTTGATGATCAGGGTTTTCTAGAAGTTGAAACGCCCATTTTACAACCTGTTTATGGTGGGGCAGCGGCTCGACCATTTACAACATATCACAATCAGCTGAAACAAGAACTCTACTTGCGCATTAGCTTTGAGCTATACTTGAAACGCCTATTGGTGGGAGGATATGAAGGTGTATATGAGATCGGGCGTGATTTCCGAAACGAAGGCGTGAGCTATAAGCACAACCCTGAATTCACGATGATGGAAGTGTATCAAGCCTATACAGATTATTATGGCATGATGACACTTGCCGAAAACTTAATGCGCACAATATGCCTAGCCGTTAAAGGAACTACCAAACTCACCTTTAAAGGCAATGAGATCGACTTTGGCCCACCTTTTGCCCGCTATACTATGCGCGAACTTATTCGTGAACATACTGGCATTGACTATGCCGAATATCCAACAGCCGAAGCACTAGAATCCGCTATTCGAGAGAAGGGTATAGACGTTCGTCCTAATTTGAATCGTGGCAAATTGATTGAGCATCTGTTAGAAGAAGTGGAACCTACGCTCATTCAACCAACATTTGTGATGGATTACCCTATTGAAATTTCGCCACTTGCCAAGAAAAAAGAGGATGATCCAACCCATGTTGAGCGCTTTGAGTTTTATGTTGGTGGCATGGAATTTGGCAATGCTTTTACTGAATTGAATGATCCTTTTGATCAAGAAGCGCGTTTCATTGAATTAAGTCGCCTTTATCGTGAAGATGAGGATGATGCTAATCCTATCGATGAAGACTATCTCAATGCTATGCGTTATGGGATGCCACCCTGTGGAGGCTTAGGCATTGGTGTAGATCGTCTTGTAATGCTTATGACGGATCGGCATACTATTCGTGAAGTATTGTTATTTCCACATTTGCGTACACGTGATGATTCTCGTTAAACTGTAGAGAGTTATTACATATTTTTTCAGAGTCAGGAATCTTTAAGGATGAGCGAGAAACATACGGTATCAACAGACATTGATTATGCAGCTGTTCTTGAAAACTTAGGCGACGGGGTTTTAATTTTTAATGCTGCCGATCAACTTATTTACGATAATCGCGTAGCAAGGCAGATTCTTGGCTCTAATATGGTTGTTTTGCGACAAAAGGGATGGTCAGCACTTGCCATCCTGATCAATCGTGACCTGCCTGAAGATTTGATCGCAGAAGACTTAAGAGCAAAAGCATTACGTCAAACTGAACCTGTCCGTTTTCGTCTTATGCTAGGCAATGCTTATATACCTTGTTGGTTGTCTGCTGTTCATCAAGAAAATCAATCGCCCCTAACGATTGTGAGTATTGAACAAGCAGATTGGACACCAATTTCACAATTTTTATCTCACTTACAAAAAGAGGGAATGCCAGCGGTTGAAGATACTCTGGGTCATGCAAAATTTATGATTCAGATTGCAAAGCGCGCCAACGAAAAAACAAAAGTTACCCAACTCAGTGGGCAGATGCTACGCTTCTCAGAGCTTATTCAAGAAGAAATGACGCGCTTTCAATTACTAATCAAGCAACTTCAACGCCTTGAGCTCATTCAAACTGATCAAATCCGTAAAATAGTTTCTGCACAGGCAAAACCCATTAACCTAGAAGAATTTTTTGAGGATTTGATGGAAGAATTAGCCGAAGAACACGCTAAACAAGAGAATGATGGCGATCTGCGAGAACGCTTTACATTTGATATTCCTTCAAACTTAGTTGTAAATGCCTCAAAAAGTCATCTAGAAACCATCATGCGAGACGTGATAGATAACGCTATACGTTATAGCAAACCTAATACGCCCATCAATATTACGGCTTTTGCAACTAACAAGGGTAAAAATGTTCAGATTAATGTAACAGATAATGGGTATGGCATTCGTGAAAATGATCATGACCGTGTTTTTACGGCATTCCAGCGGGGAAGACAGCCGCATGTCATCGCTGAATCTGGGGTTGGGCTAAGCCTCGCACTTTGCAAGTCTGAATTGGCGGCAATGCAAGGGAACATTTGGTTTATTAGCGAAGAAGGTGCAGGGACAACTTTTAGCATTAAATTACCTGCGGCATTGACTCAATCAGAAAAACCACTTGAAGAAACAAAATCAGCCGCTGAAGATTCATCCAATGACCAACAAAAAGCTGA
>RFGP01000218.1 GCA_003697365.1 Chloroflexota bacterium
AAAGAAACGCTGATAGGCCTTTTCAAGGCGTTGAATCACATCTTGAACCGCCTGAGAACCTAGTACTTGATAATGGCAAAAACGTTCAGAAGATTTGCGTAGTTTAGCAATGTGCTTTTGCAAGTGATTGAAGTTGATGCTTTTCCTATACAACCGATAATATCGACGCGCTAGCCCTAGCGCATGATTCCAGACTAAACCTGCCACGTCGATTTGCTGGTGTAGATGTACGTTGGCATCATTTTCATACAGCCTGAATTTGTAGGTTTTGCGTAGCTCTATTATCATAATATTACTAGGTTACTTCTTTGAGGCGCGTCTAGGTTGTATTATACCACAAGCAAGCGCCCTACATCCCCATCGCTAAAGCAAGGGGCTTTGGGCGCGGTTATCGGTAAAAAATGGATTGACAAGCTGTGTGATTATATTGGCTGGCTTTGCTATCGATTGAATAGAGAACGTCACATTTTCACCATTATTTTCAATGATGTAATTAGATATGCCTTTTTCAGGATGTCCCTTCAAAGTTGTATATTGCAATACAAAACGCGCAGGTTCATCTACAACAGAAGTGATCCGCGTTGCTGAAAGTAAATCGATAATGTGTATATTTCCCAGACGGACTAAATGTGTCCGTTGGAAAAGAAGATCACCAGCCTGCGGCAGTCGACCTTCAACATTCCACTGAGCAGTCAACTCAAGAATTTGTGGAGATATAATATCCATGCTAATTAAGCGTGCCCGCGCCTGTTGGAATATTTTTTCTGGGGGCACTTGCGGGATATTAAAGGTCTTGAGCCATTGATCCTGCTTCCACCTTTGTGATCGTGTTTCATCACCAACGTGATAACTATTGGGCAAAGATAACCACTGAGGATCAAGAATATATCGCGTATCATCCGACGCTTGAGGTGAGAAAAAGCTAAAGCGCATTATCACATCCTAAAAACGCCGTAGTTTGTTTGCTCAATTGGCGCATTCAAACATGCACTTAGTGCTAGCGCAAGCACACGCCGTGTTTGTGTCGGTGCGATAATGCCATCATCCCATAGGCGTGCTGTCGAATAATACGGATTCCCTTCACGCTCATATTTATCAAGAATAGGTTGTTTAAACTCTGCGAGCTGAGCTTCATCCATCAACGGTTCGCCATGACGCGCAAGTTGATCTTGCTTGATTGTCGCAAGCACATTGGCTGCTTGTTCGCCTCCCATTACACTAATACGCGCATTTGGCCACATCCACAAAAATCTTGGCCCATAAGCACGTCCACACATGCCGTAGTTTCCAGCCCCAAAGCTACCGCCAATAATAACAGTGAGTTTAGGCACTTTTGCATTTGCGACTGCGTGAACCATTTTAGCCCCGTCCTTAGCAATACCACCGGCCTCATAATCCTTACCAACCATAAATCCTGTGATATTTTGTAAGAATATGAGGGGAATACCACGCTGTCCGCATAGCTCAATAAAATGAGTTCCTTTCAAAGCGCTCTCGCTAAACAACACACCATTATTGGCAATAATTCCGACAGGATACCCTTCAATACGAGCAAATCCTGTAACAAGAGTGGTGCCATAATTAGCCTTGAATTCACGAAACTTGCTGCCGTCTACAATTCGCGCAATAACTTCTCGCACATCATAGGTTTCACGAAAAGTCTTAGGAATAATCCCTAACAATTCCTCAGGATCATAAAGCGGTTCTTCGGGAGGCACAACATCAAGATTGACTCGTTTCTTGGTGTTCAAAGTGGCGACAATGTCACGTAATATTTGGATCGCGTGTTCATCGTTTTCAGCGTAATGATCCGCAACACCTGAAATATGAGTGTGAACATAAGCTCCGCCAAGCTCTTCTGCAGATACTTCTTCACCTGTTGCAGCTTTCACCAATGGGGGACCACCTAAAAAAATTGTTCCTGTACCATTGACAATCACCGTTTCGTCACTCATCGCAGGAACATAGGCCCCACCTGCAGTACAACTCCCCATCACCGCAGAAATTTGAGGAATACCCGCAGCGCTCATTACAGCTTGGTTATAGAAAATACGACCAAAATCGTCGGCATCTGGAAAAACTTCATCTTGCATAGGCAAAAATGCCCCGCCAGAATCAACAAGGTAAATGCAAGGCAAGCGGTTTTCTAGAGCTATTTGCTGACCGCGCAAATGTTTTTTAACGGTCATCGGAAAGTAACTACCGCCTTTGACTGTTGCATCATTAGCGATAATCAAGCATTCTCGCCCTGAAACTCTCCCAATGCCGACCACAATACCCGCTGATGGAACATAGTTATCACCATAGAGTTCCCATGCAGCTAATGGAGCAATTTCTAGAAACGGCGAGCCAACATCTAAGAGCTTTTCAATACGTTCACGAACGGGCAGTTTCCCTTGTTCAAGGTGACGTTGAACATAACGTTCTCCGCCGCCTTGACGTACTAAAGCGAGTCGGTCTTGTAGTTCTTGTCTAAGTTGTTGGTTATGCTTTAGATTAGCTTGAAATTGCGGATCATCAGGATGAATGAGCGATTCTATAACTTCTACCATAACTTCCTACTCAATCGTAGTTGGCATTTAGTGTAGGTGCCATGCGACTAACGGTCTCTTCGCCTAAGCGTTTCACGAGCTTTTCACGCAGCTTTGGAGTTTCCTCACGCCATTTGTCTCGCAGCTGTTCCTTTGTAGCACGTCTACCGTCTCCAGCTGGCGTTAAAATACCTCGTGCAATTGTTGGCGCGCTTGTAATTCGCTTTTTAAGATTTTGGCTACCGCAATGCGGGCAGGGGGCAGGTTGTTCTGTAAACCCATGTCGAAGCTCAAAGATTTCTTGACATTCAAGGCACTGATAGTCATAGCGTGGCATATCAAATAGCCTCCTTAGCTGATGCTAGACCATTTTACTTTAATATACCTCACGATCAAAGAGGAAAAATTTCGCCAATCCGAACTTAAACCGAATAATTTTAAGTGAACTCAAGTTGAAAAATCGAAATCACGATTCAACCGTTCAATAGGAGCACGACAAACGCCATTACAATGAGACGGTGATTCTATCGCTCCAGCAGAACGTAAAAATTGCTCTATATCCTTACGATTTGCATGTAGGGCGGCATCCAGTGCTGTCTCTCCCCAGCTAGCGCGCTGTACAGCCAAATCTGGATGTTGAAGCAGAAGTCGACGAACACGTCCATAATTGCCATGAGAATTAAGAACAAACTCGTCGATGATGTCTTGCGTTAATTTATTGTGCGCCATGTTAGTTCCTCTATTTCCTTCTGTACTGCATAAATTGAGCATACTCTAAGAATATCAGTACCGTATCAGAACTTGATGAGTTTTTAGAGGATGCTAATATTAGACGATGAACATTTCTCAATAGATATGCATAATGTACATAGCATAACAACAAAAGTTCACTATAAGGATACATCAATGTCAATTACCGGCGCAGAACAAATACAATGGAACCTCAATGATCTTTATTCAGGAATAAATGATCCCCAAATACAGCTTGACATGGAAGCTGTGGAACAACTAGCGCTAGACTTTGCCCAGCAATATAAAGGCAACGTCAAAAACCTAAGCGCTCAAGAGTTACTTACAGCTCTACAAACCTATGAAACAATAATAGATCGAATGTATAAGCTGAGCACTTTTGCTTATTTGCTATGGTCTACAGAGACAACAAACGCTGAATATGGACGTTTAGTCTCTAAAACGCAAAAGTTCCAAAATGATATTTCCAAACATCATCTCTTTTTCTCCTTAGAACTGATGCAAACGCCCTTTGAGATTTTGCAAGCATGGCTGCAAGATGAAAGTTTAGCGCCATATCATCATTACCTAGAAATTACACAACTATCAGCGCCCTATGCGTTGTCTGAACCAGAAGAAT
>RFGP01000047.1 GCA_003697365.1 Chloroflexota bacterium
ATCACTTGCCCTTGCCCCGCCTCTCCCGTACTCTCGATCAACCAGTCCACAGGATACGATAGCCGTATAGCGCCATCTGCGCGCACAAAGTTATTTAATAAAATATCAGCAGTGATTGAGGTAGGAACAGCAACTGTTGGTTGAGGTATGGGTGTAGGCGTACCATAAACGCCTGTCTGTGATGGTTGCCGCCGTTTATCTTGCCCACACCCTACCATTATAACGATGATTCCTAATATTCCTGCCAATTGAAAAAATAAGCGCATAGAAACTTCCCCAAAAAGACTATCTGTATAATAGTACTATTTTATTTTTGCAATAAAAGTTCGACCTGCTCTGCTTAACAGCGAATAATTGAGGATAACGTTTATGGATAACAATACTCCTAAACTTGTGAAAGAAAACGACTTATCAGGCAGTTCATACCATGTAGCAAAGTCTTTCTGAGCAGCATCATTCGTAAGTTGGATGAGCGCTTGACCGTCAGCATCCGCGCGATAATAGTCTACTCCCCCCACTATATTATTCACTCGCAGCAACACCCAGTCACCACTTGGCCCCACTATGAACGTTGGTTGCACAGGTAGATCGATATAACGCTGACTGATGAAGTCGCCGCTGGGCATTTGCCGCGCTTCTAACCAATAGCGAAAGTCACGATAACATGCTGAATAATAGATTCGTCCATCTTCTGACCACCCTCGCCCCACCCGATCAGCATCTCCACATTGGGAAGCAGGCAACACTTGGGCATCAGCGCCATTAGGACGCACACGAATTAAGTCGCTGGGCTTTTGGAGTGTGCTAGCATATGTTTCAACAATAAACCACCCATCAACACTATATAAGAACGACTCATTTTGTTCACTATTCAGTAGTGGATAAGCCTTTTGCCCATCATCAACCCAAATGCGCACAGGCTCTTGTTGTTCTTGTGCAGGAGAATAGACTAACACGCCTTCTGCCATCTGAGGTAAATATGAACTCATTGCATTAATTATGCCGATAAGTTGGTTTTCTGTGCCGTCAATGCGCGTTTTGAAGAGCAGTAGTTCTTGTTGTGGTACAGCCCAATACACCCAACCATCCACAACATCATACAGATAAATGATGTTGAATTCATTCGTCAACTCATGAATACGTTCGGTTGGCATATGTAGCGCTGTGATCCCATAGCCCTTATCCGTAATGTGTTGAAAGATGAACCAGTCTTGCCACCAATGTGGTGGATAGCCAAACAATGAAACTTTAGAAGGCGCGATCAATCGCCCCTGATCGCGGCCAATTCGTACGGAATGCAAATAGAACTGGCGAAAATTTTTGCCCGCCACCGCGACCAATGCTTGGTGTGAATTGGGAATGAGTGCATAGAAGTATTCTTCTGTTCCCAGCTTTGCCCAACGTTGCGCATCTTGACGTGTGAAGTCAAGCAACCATGTATGGGTGCCAAATGAGTTACGTACATTAAACAAAATATAACGCTGATCATCCGTAACAACGAAGCGATTAAAGAGTGACCAATCTTGACGTGGCACAGTTAAATCTTGAGGTGTGGCTTGGCCATCAGCTCTCACTGCGCGCAGCATGACCGTTCCACGATGATCGAGATAGGCAACATAGACAAGATAGGCTTCTGCTTGTTGCTGATGATGCCAAAGCAACACAGCATATAAACAAACATTGAAGCATAGGCTGATGATCGCTATTCCACGCCAAAACCGCATTGTGATAGTGCCTCTTTTTTATTCATGTTAGATGAAAAATCATATTTTTTGCAACTTTCAATCTAAATGAAGCGTATAAATTTTACCAAAGCGACAATCAACCCTTTTAATCTTTGTGTTGAAAATCATGATTTTATGTCATAGAATTTTCACATTATATTCACGAGAGGTGAAAATTTATGAAGTTGAGTTCAATCCATACGTTTTATCTCATCCTCATTACTCAGACGTTTTCGCTAATTGGCAGTCAGATGACAGGCTATGGCATTGCCCTTTATTTGTTTATTGAGACAGGTGATGTCACCCCCCTTGCTGGCGTAACATTTTTTGGGCAGTTGGCAAATATCATCATCACAGGATTTGCCGGTGTATGGGCTGATCGCTATGATCGACGCTTAATTATGAGTCTTTCAGACATGGGCCAAGCAGTTTGTACTGCGCTATTGTTAGGGGCTTTTTGGTTGGACGCTCTGACGTTGGGGATCATTTTTGGGATTGCATTTGTACAACGTCTTTTTGGTGCACTGCAAACACCTGCCTTTATGGCATCTGTAACGCTGATGGTGTCCGATGAAAAACGTGATATGGCGAATGGGCTTATGCAACTCAGCGGAGCAGTCTCACAAGTGTTCGCGCTCATTCTCGCTGGTGTACTTTATAGTATTGTGGACTTGGGCGGTTTGATCATTATTGATCTACTGACGTTCTTGATGGCGATGGGCGTTATCCTCGCTTCACACATCCCTACCCCACCGCGCATAACCACCCCTGAGAAAGAGTCAATGCTATCCGAATTAAGTTTTGGGTTGCGCTGGATGTGGCGACATCAACCTATTTTTCAGCTCGCCCTAGCCGCTATGTTTGCCAATTTTTTCTTGATGATGGCACTGATCTTGCTCACTCCATACTTGCTAGTCCTCAGTGATAATAACACTGCCACAACGGGCTTTGTGCAAGGTATCGGCACAATGGGCGGACTGATAGGTGCATTATCGATTGGTTTTTGGCAGAAAATCCGTCCGCGTATGCGTGTTGTTGTGTTCTCTATATCATTCGAGGGAATTTTATTGGCGATAGCTGGTCTTGTTGATACATTACCGCTCTTCGGGTTGATATTATTTGCTATTTTTGTTCAGTTTCCAGTACTCAATAGCCTGATCATGAGTATCATGCAGCAAAAAGTACCTGCTGATATTCAAGGGCGTGTGTTGGCGACGCTCATGCAAATGGCAATGCTCATTCAACCAATTGGGGCACTGTTGGCGGGTCCACTGGCTGATAACGTTTTTGAGCCAGCAGTGGGCACCGCACAGTGGGATGCTGTCGCGTGGCTAGTGGGTAATGATACAGGTGCTGGGATGCGTCTCATCATGATATTAAATGGTCTCTTGATGACGTTGTTTGTTGGTGGTATCTCCATTCGCCCAATTGTTCGCAATCTAGAATCGAATCTACCTGATCCCCCTGCTATGATAACTCCTGATGCTGCCGTTATCACCTAAAAAAATTTCCCCTAGCCGAACGACTAGGGGAAAAACCATCTTTTCAACGGATAACAAATCCTCAAAAAAGTAATAAAGTAAATATAAGCAGAATTCTCTTTGTACAAACGCAAAGGATGCTTCTCTATCAATCTAGCTGACAAAGGTTCCTTCCCAATCTCATGAGCACACCTTTTAACCACGCCAGCATTATCAAAGAGTTACCTTCTGGGCTGGAAGCCTATCGCTTTGATGCCACTTATCAAC
>RFGP01000219.1 GCA_003697365.1 Chloroflexota bacterium
GCGCGATTTGAGCGTTTCTGTCGCCATCGGCTTTATTGTATTTGTTCTTGCTGCAACAGCTCTAGCTAACCGCCCCAGCCGTGAGACAATTGCCCAGTGGCATCTTGAAAATGCTGATGCGGTTAAGGTTGATGATGTCGTTTCAGGCATATTGACAGATTTTCGGGGCATGGATACTTTACTTGAAATTGGTGTTTTTTCTGTCGCAGCGCTTGGTATCCTAGCTTTGTTAACACAACAAAGACAAGCTGAAAAACAACAAGGTTCTCATGAAACCGCAGAACTTGCTGCTATAAATGGGCGTATTTATATTTCTACACCTTTTACACGTATGCTTGCTCTATTTATTTGGCCTTTCACTTTACTAATTGCCGTCTCTAGTACTCTTTACGGCGCTTATGCGCCCGGTGATGGTTTTACGGGAGGTGTAATTGCTGGCTTGGGAGTTGCGGCATGGTATATCGTTTTTGGATATAAAAAGGTTCGAGAAGAGAATAAGTGGTTTCATCCTGTGCGCATCCTTGTTTTGGGACTTGGCTTAGCGATACTTAACGCGGTATGGCCTTTGCTCATTGAGAGTGAATTTCTTTCTTTCCATAAGCTAGAAGCCATCAAATTTGCTGGCTTATCACCTTCAACAACAATGTTATTTGAAATTGCTATTGGATTGACTGTATTTGGCAGCGTAGGTGTGATGTTAGAGGCAATTACGCATCCGACTGAAGTGGAGACGCTCAATCAGGGAGCTGGTGCTGAATATAACACTAAGAGCACTGAGGAGAGTGCATAAGTGGATTTCTTTTTTGCCTT
Source organism: Chloroflexota bacterium (assembly GCA_003697365.1). Taxonomy (GTDB): domain Bacteria; phylum Chloroflexota; class Anaerolineae; order Aggregatilineales; family J027; genus J027. The sequence continues at coordinate 811 of RFGP01000219.1, forward strand.
AGCACTTGGTATTTTGTTTGGAACTGGTGTTTTTCAATTGTTACGCCGTGATTTGATCAAAGCTGCGATGGGGACAGCAATTTTGTTTACTTCGATTAATCTCTTCTTTTTAGCATCAGGAGCTTTTGCACCTGATGTTCCTGCCTACGTCGATCAATATGCTGATGGGAAGGCTACGCCCAGCGATCCCCTTGTACAAGCGATGATTTTGACGGCTGTTGTTGTGAGCTTTGGATCATATGCATTACTGCTGTCAATTATCACGGCAATCTCTACTCGTTATGATACCTTGAATTCTGATGAAGTTGACGAACTGAAAAATTAGGGCAATTGAATGGAAAACAACATCTTCATTATTGCAACTATCTTTGTTCCTTATGCAGGAGCAGCACTGGCGCTTGCCGTGCCAAAGGATATGCAAAAACGCTATTTAGCATTACTGGCGAGTTTTATCGCATGGATATTTAGTATTGTTGTACTCATTGCAGTAAATGAGGATGGTACGCAAATTTATCGACTTGGTGGCTGGGAGCCACCTTATGGCATTGTTTTAGTTGCGGATCATTTAAGCGCTTTGTTTGGCTTCATGTCTGCTACAATAATGCTTGGCGGTATTTTATATGCTGTTCAATGCAAGGATAAAAGCATCACTAGTCCATCATTTATGGCACTGTTTTTGACAATGGAAACAGGCTTGCTGGGCGCGATGTACACAGGTGATCTTTTCACATTGTTTGTGTTTATTGAGCTAACAGTAGTGAGTTCGGTTGCTAATGTTGCCATTGGGGATAGCCGCTTTGCGCTTGAGGCCGCGATGAAGTATTTGTTCATGAGCTCACTAGGCTCACTATTTTTATTGTTAGGTATAGCCTCGATTTATGTTACCTTTGGAACGGTTAACTTTGCGGATTTAGCGCGACAACTCGCCATCAGTAATGGCAATGAACCATTGTTAACACGTGCTTCTGCGGTAATGTTATTGTCGGCATTTCTTCTTAAAAGTAGTGTTGCACCTTTTCACTGGTGGCAACCCGATTTTCATACAGCTGCACCAACGCCACTTTCAGCCGTTTTATCTTCAGTTATCGTGAAAATTGGAATCTATGGTATTATTCGCTTAACATCATTATTGTTTGTAGCAGAGCAAGCGCTTATATATAGATGGCTTGTGATGTTAGGTGTTTTGGCTATTTTCTTCGGGGGACTTAGTGCGCTAAGAACGTATAACGGAAAACGTGTTTTAGCTTATTCGACTTTTGGGCAAATCGGATTTATTTTACTAGGTATTGGTTGGGGAACACCTCTAGCATTGCTTGCAGCCCTTGTCTATACATTTAACCATGCATTTATCAAATCCTCACTTCTGATGCTTATGGGTGTGGTTGCTAGTCGCAATGAAGAACATTCTGCTGATCTAGAGAAAGTGGCAGGCACTGGTCGAAAATTACATTGGTCAATTGGCCTTTTGTTCTTTTTAGGTGGTATGGCGCTAGCAGGGTTACCACCAATGAATGGTTTCATTAGCAAGTTTTTATTACTTCAAAGTGGGCTTGAGGCACATGAGTGGTTGGCTACATCACTGGCGATCGGTGGAGGAATTCTGACACTTATTTACATGATGAAGACATGGCAGCTTATTTTTCAACAAAAACCAACAGAAACGAGCGCTATAGTTCATGCTACGGGTGGCGATGGCTACCTTGCGCCTGCACTGCTGATTGCTGCGAGTTTATTGCTAGGAATTTTTGCTACACCACTCTATAAATTCGCAGAGGATACCGTGACTTCATTAGATAATCCCCACAAGAATTACATTGAAGCTGTGGAACCAGATAATTGGCGCGCATTAGACTATCAGCCTTTTCTAGGAGGATAAATGGTATTACGGTGGTTGATCTTATCAGTACCCATGTCGGTTGTTTGGATGGCTCTCAGTAATGAGTTAAATCTAGCAGGTTTTACTTTAGGATATATTGTATCTTTTGCTATTTTGTCTTTAGTGGGAAGCCGAACAGCAAAAGTCCACCCAGCTCGGTTTCCTTCTCAGTTAGTGGCTGTTTTTGTTTATACGGCAATTCTCATCTTTGAAATTTTTATCTCTAGTATTGACGTAGCTCGGCGGGTTATCGATCCGCGTTTGCCTATTGATCCTGCCATTATTGAAGTATCAGTACAAGACCCACAAAAGAATTCGTTTGTCGCAGGGCTGAGTATGCACGCTATCACTGTAACGCCCGGCGAGATGGTCGTAGGGTACAATGAAGATACTGGAATAATGTCTGTGCACGTACTGAATGCCCAAAAATCTCGCCAAACATTAGAAGAGGATCAAAAGAAAAGGCTTGCTTTAATCAAAAGGATTGTCGGTCGGGATGATTAGTCAAGAATTTCTCAATATCTTTTATGATATTGTGTTAGTAATACAAGTCTTATTGCTTTTACCCACCTTATATTTTGCCGTAAAAGGGCCGACCATAAGCGATAGGTTATTGGCGGTTGATCTTTTCACCACATTGATTGTCGGCATTATTGTAATTTTAGTATTGATCACGGAAAATGAGGCTCTATTAGATATTGGTATTGCTATTGCGGCTGTGTCGTTTATTGGGACATTAGCAGTTGCACGTTATGTGTCAGAGGGGAAAGTTTTTTAATGGAGCTTATTGGTGTTGCTTTAATTACTATAGGGCTAGTTTTTCGGATTATAAGTGTAATCGGCGTAATTCGTTTTCCTGACGCTTTTACACGACTTCATGCAACTGGCAAAGCAGCAACTGTTGGGTTATTTGGATTATTAGCTGGAGCCTCATTTATAATGCCAGCGCTTATATGGAAAGCATTAGCCTTAGGGCTATTTATGCTGGCCGCAGCCCCAGTAGTCTCTCATGCAATTGCTTCAGCTGAACGTAGCCCACATTCTGTGCGCGAATAGATGGTGCTGCTTAATTAGCTGCTGCCACACTTGCTGGTAAATATACTTCAGCCGAAAATGGCCCTACTTGATTATTTGCATCAATTGCAGCAACCGCTACAACATCAAAACTTTGTAGCACTGAGTGCGCAAAACTGTTGGTTGGTGCAATAAGTTCTTGTTGAAAAGTTAACGAATCACTTTTGCGTAAAGCGACCACATAGCGTGTTGCACCAGCGCTAGGTGTCCATTCAATGCGCCATGGGCTTTGGCTAGTATCAATGCGAATATCTGTTGGTGGGTTTGGCCCATCAGCCAGCACCAAAGCCAAAGACAATGCTACTTGGGTAGTACGTCGTAAGTAGTCAGGGTCTATTTCATCTAAATTATCGAGCGTGTTATGAAATTTATTCGCTTCTTCAGCATACTCGATAAGACGAATAGCAGGCATTCCGGCATCACTGAAGCTCTGATGATCTCCCCAGCGTCCTGCTCGATCTAATTGATTTTCAACGGTAACGCGAATATCTGTCAGAAAGTAACGTACAGTAAATTCTGCTAGGCGAGCAAGTTGGCGAGATGGGGATTCATTTGGCGGGGCAGAATAGACTCGTATAGCATTGTTAACAAATGTCCCGTTTGGCCCTGACGAACTGCCAATTGTATCTAGGTTAATCATAGCGCGTACATTTTGCGTCATACCAAAACGTACAAGATAATCTTCGATATAGGCAAGGCTACCATAACGTCCGAATTCCTCACCAGAGAAAAAAATTAAAATGATGGATGCTCGATGAGGGCGTTGAGCTAAAATGCGCGCAATTTCGAGCACTGCAGCAACGCCAGATGCGTTATCATTGGCTCCGGGCTGATCTAAATAGGCATTAGTAATGGCATTAGCATTTACAGTGTCATAATGAGCACCAATAATCACTATGCCAGCAGTAGGGTCAGTACCGTTAATGATCATCACAGGGTTTTCAGCAGTATAGGACTGTCCTGCGTAAGGAAAGGTATACGGTTGAGACTCAATGCTGATACGGCTTTGAGGATTATCCACTTGGATTTGATATAGTTGTGCCATCAAAAAATCACGCGCTGCAAAAATGCCCGTGTCAGGATTTGGCAGCCCAAGTGTGTGCCGATTTTGAAAACGCACTAATGCCGTTACTGTATTATATAAACGGTTTGGATCAACTTGTTGTAACTCACTTGTCATATTAGGACTATCGAAAGTAATTACGGCCACGCTTGTTGGTAATGCTGGGGGGGGTGATGTTGGGCCAAGATTATTATCTAAGCCACCTTTTACGTCTGTTGTCACAACTGGTTGCTGTGGCACGAGAGGATTTTGCGGCGTTAATGTTGCTTGTACTTGTGGTGTGCGTGGCGGCAATGTAGGAGGTGGCTCTGCCGTTAAGCTACAAGCTAAAGCTCCTAATATCAACAAGATAATGATTAGTGATGGCTTTCTTATGAGAATTTTAGCGTTCATTAGTTTTCGCATAATTCCAAATTTGTTCATCTTTGCGAACTGTCATTGACATCTGCTGTGCTTTCCGATAAAAAAGCAACGATCATAGTTTCGTTCAAAGGAATATGAAAATGGCCAAGAAGAAGAAAGATCGCACTTGGGTTCGGTTAGTAAGCACTGAAAGCAATCATGTTTACTATACCGAAAAGAATAAGCGTAATGATGCAGGTCGTCTTGAACTCAAGAAATATGACCCCACATTGCGCCGTCATGTGCTTTATCGCGAAAGCAAATAAAGTACTCTGCTATCCACATATCGGCGGCAAATTATAAATCTTTGTCGCCGCTTCCCTTCCTCTTCTAATGAATAAATTCCCCAATTATAAACCATTCACATTCAATTTGTTTTAGTGTACAAGTCTTTAAAGGTCTATTAGGTTCTAGATAATAATATAACTTGATCGCCACCCGATAACGACCCTTTGGCAAACTGTCAGGTAAATGTAACCGATGTATATCATAAAATAACTGCTCTGGCTGCCATTGTGATGTTGGCGTGATTGGTGGTTGATCTTGATTCCAGACGACTTGCCCATCTTCTGAGATTAGCACAACTGATAAACTATAATCAATATCTATCGATTGTGGGGTTGAAAGTAGTAATTGAACCGCAGGTGGATCGTTGGTCACACTTGCGTGATGAAGCTCGATCACTGCACCATTTTCGGCTTGGTATGTAGCAAGCGTTTCTTTAGGACGGCGGTCATAGCGATAACTGTAAATGTGATTACCAACGTGATCCACAACAAAAGAAGCAGTACGTTGAAAGCCTAATTGCTTAAAGATTTCTGCGTATTCAATTTCATCAACAGTAATACTTCGCCAATACACTAGCCAAAACGCTTCATAATCTGCTAAATATCCTTTGAGAACGGGCAAAAACTGTGCCCGATAATCATCTCGTGTTTCTCTTAGAGAAAGCCAAGGGGTGCTTGATCCCATTTGTTGCTCAACGTAATAACGTCCGGGAAAATCACCTACCCATATATCCATTAATACGGGTTCATTTGGGCTATGATAATTTGTTACATTTTGAAAAACTTCTCGCCAAGGGGGTTTTAATTGTTGAGTATCGATTGTTGTCAAAGACAATACCACAATTACTGCGATCATCAATGACTTCAAACGTAGCGGAAGCGCATTGAGACCAATTGCCATCATCATCAACAAAGCAGGAGTAACGACAATAAAATTACGAATTGTCAAAAACTGACGATTCGGTATGCTGTTGAGATAATATGTCATTGCAATATAGCCTATTCCCCACATGAGAAATAGGAGAGTTATCCATCGTGTTCGCCATGCAGACTGAGTGAATACAACAAAGAGGCCCCATATGATAAAAAATCCAAACAGCGCATATTGTTTGCCAAGCAATGCATCTCGTACCATTAAATAAGTGTTGTGGTTATTAGGCAAAGAATTTAGGTAGTAGAGCGGTGTTTCCCAGCGTACTTGGTTTTGGCGAATCACAATTGGTAGCCAAGGCAAAAAACTTAAGCAAACGGAAATGAAAACAAATAAACACCAACGTAGATGTGCTAATGGTCTGACGAAAAGCAACATATGAATTGCATGGCAGATGAGCACAAAGCCACCTAAATAGTGGCTATAAAGTAATGCACTTGAAAGTAATAGATATAGAGCGCTATTAACTCGTAAATGATGACGAGTTTGATTTGGGGTAATAAGGCGGAAATAGAACCATGTCGACAAAATAATCAACGTGGCAAGCTGGCTATAATGGCGAGCATCTTGCGATAGATCAATATGGTGATCCCAAAGGGCAAGCAGTAACATTGCAAGTAGACCTATAGAGGTATTAAAAGCTGTTTTTCCCAGCTGATACATGCCTGCTACGCCTACGATTCCTGTCAGCACAGAGAGATAGCGAAGGCTGAATTCACTGCTACCTGTCACATCTTCCCACAGGCGAAAGATCATAAAATACAATGGTGGATGTTGATCATAGGCCATGCGACGCGCAACATCAGAGAGTGATGGCCCTTCAGCAAGAACAAGTGTCCAGCCTTCATCCTCCCATAAGCTACGCAAATCTAAATCATGAACCCGCGTGGCTGTTGCTAAGCATAGGATCGCAACTAACAAGAGCCACCGCCATTGTCGAGATGTAATATTTACCACCGTTGCTCTAACCATATATATCTAATGTAGGTTATCAGCGAGTGATGATAGCCGATTGTCAGAAATTCTCAAGCAATGATTTTGCTCGTTGGTCACTAGTAGGGCGAATGAAAGGTTGACATCCATCCGATCAGCACACCATAGACAACACAGCTTAACACAAGGGCAAAAGCATCTAAAATACTGATTGTGCCTAGAGCTCCTAGTAACAAAACGCTGATAATACACAGAAAACCTGCGATAAGTGCATTGCCAACTAGTGGTGCGGGCATTTTCCAATCTAAGCGTCCACCATCGCGGATAATTACATTAAACCAAGGTAAAACTAGCCATACTAAACCAATTGGTAATGCTCCGAGTGCATGTTCAAGATAAATAGCATTGCTCAATGCTAAACAGATACCCAAAATTGGTAACCACCACCATTGTTGCGAGAATACTACTAGCTGTGAATGTGCTGAGCTTTCTTTAGGGCGAATAATAATTGGAGTTACTTCTTCTGTTGACGTTTCGGTTGTTGTGTGTGTGGGAACAAATTCCACCGTATCTTGTTCATCTTCTTCAACGGTTTGTTCATCTGAAGAGGGCGTTAGTAACAGCTGCAGAGTAACGCGCGCTAACTGTTTAACATTATTATTGTTATCCTTGAACACCAAATCTCTCAGCAAGCGTTCTGCAAGTGCGATTTGTTCATCTGTCAATGTGGTGCGAAGATCACTTAATTGTTGAATAGCTTGAATTCGTTCATCTGCTGATTCGCTCTGCAGTAGTTGCTCAACGTTATCTGGCAAAATAGATATAGGCTGTAACTTTGCCGTTTGTGGTTCAAGGTCTTGTAAAAGCGTTTGAAAGGCTTCTTCATAGAGGTCTGGGTTTGAGAAATCAAGTGGAAGAATGCCCTTTAGTGCTGGCGGCGTTTGTGAGATAGTGCCAATCCGCAAAACAATAATTTGAGCACGGCTTTTAGGAATTAGGTTTTCTAGTTCGTCAACAAATGCTTGATTTTGCGCACTTGACTCGGAAAGCGCTATCAAAACAGCATCTGTACGTGTAGCTGATGTCAGTTCTTCATCAGAAGGGTGATGAGTAACTCGAAAACCACGCTGATGAAGTTCATCTGTTAGCTGATTAACAAAATCTTCATCTTCAGGTACATAAATAAAGTAAACTTGCATGTTTGATCGATTCTCCCAAGATATTAAGATAGTGATATTTTTGGAAACAACCATATTACCTAGCATAAATTAAATTTAGGAATTAGAGCAATGATTACTCTAGAACAAGTAAAAACGCTCATTGAAAAAGGTGATTGTACAAGGGCTAGACGGGCATTAGCGTATATTTTGCGTGAAAATCGAGATAATGTAGAGGCTTGGATACTATTATCATATTGTGCGCTAAATCAGTATGAATATGATCGTTGTCGGAAGGAAATATTGCGCCGAGTTCCCGATCACCCTGATTTTCAGGTACGTAAAGTCATTGAAGCGCCTTTTGATAGCAACAGTGAAAGCCTTGCGAATTTGGGGCTGATGACCCAACAAATGCCTGCCATTACGCCCCAACAAGTACAATCAAATCCAAAACCAACAGAACCTCTTAAACCAAACTCTAGAAATCGGGTACTTCGTTTGACTATATATCTAGGAGTTGTTTCTGTCTTACTGATTGTGTTAGTGCTAGTTGGCATATATCTTAATGACTTGAATTCACAGAACGCAATACATGCAACAGAAACACGTACCGTTTATGAGGCAGCGGCATCTACCATTTACGCTCAAAACACATTTACTGTGAGCACTGTAGTGGCACGGGCAACCCAACATGTAGCAACTGAGCAATCTTATATTGAGACACAAGCCGCCATCACAATTACAGTGAATGCACAGCTAGGTTTTATAGATGAAGAGGGTTTTGTAGCACAAACTGATTTTACGCCCGAAATGCCGATTAGTGTTGAATTTATTCCTCCGATACAAACAGAGGCTATATTGATCTTTCAAATCGCTGATTTTAATGGTCAAATTATCGCAGAACAAAGTTTATCTGGAGAAAATTTACAACTTATTACTTTGACACCGCCTCAAGATGGTTGGTTGACTGGCTCTTATGAGCTTTTGATTGTATATGAGAATACTGTTATAACTCGGCTAGCATTTAATGTGGGTGAATGATAAGATTTTTGCAAATAAATACTAAACTTATTTGAATAATGCTTGATTTTTGTCACATTTACAGGCACAATGTGGGCAAAATAAAGCCCATAACACTTTATTGCAATAGGTAATTGAAGAGCGAGAGAAGACGAATGAGCATCAGTGCAGTTATGCAAGAATATCTAGCCGAAGCCTATCGTATTGCTTCTGATCAAGGAGAACCATATGTCAGTACTTCAGCATTGGCAGAAGCAATGGGAGTGACGGCACCGGCGGTTGCACGGATGGCGACTCGTCTACGTGAACTTGGTTACATTGATCATGAACCTTATCATGGTATGTGTTTAACGAAAATAGGGGAGCGTGAAGCACTAAAGGCAATTCGCCGTCATCGTTTAGCAGAGGTATTTCTGACTAAAGTTATGGGTTTTAAGTGGCACGAAGTCCATGATGAAGCTGATCAACTGGGCCCAGTGATTAGTGAACAACTTGCTAAGCGCATGGAAGAAATGACAGGCTTCCCTAAGCGATGCCCACATGGAGAACCAATTCCAACAGCTGAAGGCGACATCGAACAACTGCATGATGTTTCACTTTCAGATATTACCCCGCCATCTGAACTAAAAGTAAGTCGTGTAAAGACACATGATCCTGAGAAATTGAGATATTTAGCTGAACTTGGCCTTGTCCCTGAAGCGCCAATTGCTTTATTGTCGCGTGCCCCTTTTAATGGCCCATTGCGTTTACGAATTAATGGTTATGAACAAGTGATTGGGGCTGAACTAGCAGAAATACTACGTGTCACGACACTTGAATAAGTTTATTGTATAAAAGCTGTTTTATTTTTCTTGCTTTTACCCTTGTTTTTATATTTGGTAGCTCATCTATCCCCCTCAAAAACCCTATTAAAATTATGCCTAAAGGCAAGGGACACGACTTGCTTACCACGCTTGACTGCAACGTATTGTAGAATATTTGCGCAGTTTAGCAATGTGCTTTTGCAAGTGATTGAAGTTGAGGCTTTTCCCATACAACCGATAGTAGCGACGCGCTAGCGCTAGCGCATGATTCCAGACTAAACCTGCCACGTCGATTTGCTGGTGTAGATGTACGTTGGCATCGTTTTCATAC
>RFGP01000220.1 GCA_003697365.1 Chloroflexota bacterium
GAGGTCGCAGGTTCGAGTCCTGCCCCCGCGACAAAAAGCAAACCAGAGTCTTAAGTGCTCTGGTTTTTTGTTTTAAACCCTCAAATTTTCCACTGCAATAATAATTTCACTACGAAATTCTCTAGCGCGCTTTTCAATGCGCTTAAGATAATCTTCACCTAATGTCTTGCGTAACACATCAAGCTCTCTCTTGAAACGTTGCAAATGTTCCGATGACACTTTGCCGTCCATTTCTACTGCTATCAAACGTCGCAAAGTATACTTTGGTAAGGTCTGGTATTCTTTTAAGTCTTCTAATAGTGTTTGGATAAAGGATAAATACTCTTGTAAATCTGAGTTGTGTTGTTCCAATGCACTGCGTAAATTATTTTCAGCTTTTGAAATAAGTGATTGCTCACTTCGCGGCATCGGACTATGTTCTCGAAATTGTTTAATTTTTTCATATGCAAGCCAAAAGTGTTGGCTTAATGCTTGGCGTTCAGTTTCTTCAGTGCATTCGATATGCCCTAAGGCATCTTCAAGCATAAGAGTATCAACTCTCAATTCTTTTACAGTTGTGTCAGGTACCATTTGAATAAAAAGTTGCAACCCTTTACGGCGAAAAACCAACAGTTCATTCTGTATATAGAGCTTGGCAGTTTTGACGCGAACAGGAAAGTCATTGAGAATGTCAATTAAGTTAGGATACTGTTGTCGAATGGCAAAAAATGCTTGACGTATAGATGTCAGCAGGCTTTCCTCTTCCATCTCTTCAGGGTTGCGATTGATACGCTTAAAAAGCTCTGCTTCTGATGGTGTTTCATCAGCTGCAAAGATTTTGGCATCTTCACCTAAGGTGTTATGAATAAGAAACATTTTTTGCTCGGCAATCTCACGACTTTTGATAACATCTGCCCCTTGTTCTGTGGGGAAAAAGTTATAGATATGTAATTCAGCAAATACTTTGCGCCCAATACGATTAATGCGTCCTAAACGTTGGATCACGCGCGTGGGGTTCCAAGGAATATCATAATTGATGACTGCTCCAGCGCGATTCATATTCACACCTTCAGAAAGTTTATCAGTCGTCAGAAGAATATCATAGTCGTCACGCTGTTTGTCTTTCGGATGACTTGCGTCAAAATTTGCTAGCAAATCATCAAAAAATTGTTTGCTTAAATTCCCCTCACCTACTAATACTTTGTGCGGAAAGGCTTCGTGTAAGATAGGTGCGATGTGGCGCACTGTATCGAGGTATTCACTAAAGATGATGATCTTACGACGAGGCTCTCTCGATGTAGAATGAGTTTCCAAGATAGCCGTTAATTCTTGAACTAGACGTTGAACTTTAGGATCGTTAACAACAAGACCAAGTGCTTCTATTTGTTGAGCAATATTGATTAGCAAATCAAGATCAGATTGAATGTCGTGCAAAAACCCTTCTTGATCATCAAATTTTTTAAGGATATAAATACGATCATGACGTGGGTCTATCTTCTGTTTTTGCGCAAGTCGTTGAATAAATGCTTCTAGCGCGGCATCAATTTCTTCGGCATCAGCTTCATAGATTTTTTCTACTAATTGACGATCTAAGACATAACGCCCATCGCTGTTCTCAATGAAAGCAAGTACTTGCTGATGTATACGAATGAAATTTTGGATGCTCTGCGCAAAAGCACCAAATGAGCTCTCAAAACGCTTGACCAACAACCGCCTCATGAATTCGTATAAGTTACGCTGTTGTTGGTAAGTGAATTCTTCTTCTAGCTTTTCCCCTTGATTCCGTTTTTCATAGGCATAAGGTTGGTAGATTGCACCGTGAAAACGCCCATCTTCGCCAAAATAATCATTGATAACCCGATCATAGAACCTCGATTGCTCTGGCGTAAGCGCATAAAATAGTTCTTTAGGATTTGCTACTTCAGAGAGAGCAGTAACCTCCTCTCGATAGATCGGATCGCTTTTTAGGTCGAGACGATTGCGGCGGATGACAACCGGCTCAATTACTGCACGAATTTCATGCGATAGCTCTTTCACTCGTTTCTGAACACGCGCTACGTTAATTGGTGATGAAGAATCAAACAGTTCGGCATAATATCTTTCGGCACGCGCTTGCTTTTCACCGCTAGTAGCATGATAGCGTAAGATATAAGAGAGTTTGCGAAATTCGCTATTATAACGTGCAAAACGATCAACCAATTTTTCATCTAAGGTTAAGCTAGATTTTCCCGGTGGTATGAAGAGTTTCAGCAATGCAAAGATGTCTGATGGCGTATTGTTGAAGGGAGTGGCTGTTAATAAGATAACAGAACGATTAGTGCAAATTTGACTTAAGCGCTCGTAGGCTTCGGTATCTTCATTACGAAATCGGTGCGCTTCATCAACGATGATAGTGCTAATATCGTCTCCATATTTAGCCAAATATTCTTGTGCTTTATCTAGCGCACCTAATGAATAAACATCCCAATCATGCAAATTAAAATCGCTGAGGTACTTATACCATCCGCTATTGCGAGTTTTTGCATCGCCCATCAATGCTGGAGGGCAAATAACTAATCCGCGTCCGTTGCGTTCTCGCGCTAGCCAACTTGCAATCACGGATTTTCCTAGCCCAACCACATCAGCTAATATAACTCCACCATATTCCTCTAGCACCGTTAGCGCTTGTTGTACTGCTTCTTCTTGATAGCGATATACTGTGTATCCTCGTGATTCCATCAATTCTCTGACTTGAGGACGCAATGCTTTTTGTTCCATTAAGTCTAAATAGGTCTTGAGCACCAAGACATAGGCCTCAAAAGGTGTCACTTCTGCTACTTGTGTTTGATGGCGAATAACATGTAATATTTGCTTTTTGTGTTCCGGTAATTCGCTTAAGGGAATAGAATTTTCCCATAATTCATCAAAATAGGCTTCGGCATCTTCCCAACCATAATCACCGATCTCTACGTTGAACTCATGTTGTCCTAACAATCCTGCGCGCGTTAGGTTACTAGAACCCGTGATGAAGCGCCCCGGCCCACCAACTAATAATTGCCCTGTTTGGTCTAAGCGAAATAGATAAAGTTTGGCATGATTGGGTTCAAACGTCTTACGAATGTGTATTTGTCCTTTTTCTAGCATATGCAAGAAGAAGGTGACTTGTTCATAGAATTCTTGGGTATCAAGAGCTTCATCGTGCAAAGCAGTGCGCAATGAGGCGAAAAAGCGCCCTATAAGCTCTCGTTTGCTGGTTTCAGCATTAGCGACCTCCACCACTTGTCCTAAACGCAAATCTGTATCTAACCCCACCAAAATTTTGATGTAAGGTGACATTAGGGGGGCACTTTCTATTCTATTTTTGAGCGCATTATACAGTTCTTGCCAACCAGAAAAATAAAAGAAACCAACTAAAAACTTGAGCTCTTGGCTATACTGAATAAGTGTTTGGATGCGGTTCCTTAGATTGCGTTGTTGAGCATTCGTAATGAAATTGTTGGACATTTATATAGCTTGCCCCCTTAAGTATGCCAACCAACTTCTTTGGCAATGCACTTAATTGTTGAATAAAGACCAGCGACAGGTTCGTCTATTAAATTGCTCAAATTTCCAATGTGAGTTTGTATCTATTAGTTTCGCGCCACACTTTTCGCTTTGTTGGTGCGTTCCCAAACCAATTGACAGACGGCACGATACACTTCTTTGCGCTCTTCTTCGGTCAACCCTAGTGCATCGAAAACAATATCATCAAGGGCTTTACGGTCAGGTAGCGGATTCGGCTCTTGTTCAGCAATGGGCACACCAGATTCAGGATCAATACCACATTCTTTGAAAA
>RFGP01000048.1 GCA_003697365.1 Chloroflexota bacterium
CTAACGTTTGCAAACGCGGATGCGGACGCTTACCGACCAAATACAGTTTTTTGGGATGATACATAATGAACGGCCATATATCGTTAACAAACCATAACGCCGCATCTACATTGGGGCGATAATCCATAGACCCACTGAAGACAATTGCTCCTTCGCCTAGCTGACCATTAGGAGATAAGTCTAAATATTCATCTACAGAAATCCCATTTTTCACCACAGTAATAGGTGTATTACTAAGCTGAGCTAATAAGTCACGATCTGCTTCGCTCACTGCTAAAACATGAGATGCTTGTGTACAAATCTCTCTTTCAAGGCGCGTGATTCGTCTTGCTTGTATCCATGAATATGCTGCCCCAATCCAACGACGTGGGTGTTTTCGCTCGGTTCTAAAAATGGTGCGTTGTAAGTCATATTCAGCGTTTAACGAGCCATAAATGAATGGCAGATTGGGTTTTGCTTGTTGAATAACGGGAAAATAAGCCGCCATTTCAATGCTTTCAGCATGAACAAGATCGAATGATTGTTGTAAGATAGTATTATGCAAACGTTGTGCAATATCTTTTGACCAAAAGCGCCGCGCAATATCCGCATGAGATGTCAAAACAATATCACGAATACGCTCTCTAGTTGTACGCATAGGCGGAGGAACAGTGATTACATTAGCGCATATCTCATGTAATGGAGTATGTGCAGGAATATTCTCCGCTAGACAAAATAAAGTGATATTGTAACCCGCCTTATAAAGTCCTTGCAGCAAACCTAATGCCCGTAAAGCCCCCCCGCTATGCGGCGGATAGGGAAAGTGAGAAACTAAAAATAAAATCTTCAACCTAATAAATTTCCTTCTTGAGTTGGGAACTTACATCATCTTTTGAACGTTACTATTTCATGAACTTGCGTCCATTATTTTAAAAGGGAATAAGCTATGCGTAAATCTTTTTTTATAACTCTGGTAGGAATGCTCATTGTTATGTTCGGCGTATCAGGCAGTGTGTATTCACAAGATAGCGGTGGAATTGCGCCGCGCGTGATTGATGTTTGGCCGCTGCCCGGTGTCGAATTAGCTAATGACACACCATTGACGATTACTTTCAATCAAGCGATGGATCGCTCAAGTGTTGAAGCGGCCTTTAATATTGAGCCTATGTTAATGGGCAATTTTGATTGGCTAGATGAACGCACACTGGCGTTTACCCCCGTAGAAGGGTGGCCACGTGCCAGTGAATTTGAAATCACGATCGACACGAGCGCACTTGCCATAGATGGCACACCACTTGAAGACACTATAAGCATCCAAGTGCGCACCTTAGGGCCATTGGAAGTTGCAACTGTTGTGCCTGCAGCTGATGCTACAGGTGTTGCTGCAGACGCTCGTATTGTCGTTACATTTAATCGCCCCGTTGTGCCTTTGGTTAATACTGAAGACCTTGCAAATTTACCTTCACCTATTCGCATTTCACCAGACATTGATGGAAAAGGCGAATGGTTGAACACTTCTATTTATACCTTTACGCCTGCTGGCGCTTTGAAAGGCGGCACAACTTACACCGTCACCGTCAATGAGGGGTTAACCAGTGTTGATGGTGCTATTTTGCCTGAAGACTATGTATGGTCTTTTAAGACATTACCGCCTCAGATTTTATCAATCACTCCTAGCGATGGCTCGCATAACGTCTTGCTAGAAACGCCTATCATTGTGCAGTTCAGCCAGCCTATGAATATAACAAGCGTAGAAGAAGGATTTGCGCTGCTTTTTGGCGGCCAAAATGTTGAAGGGACATTCGTTTGGAATGATGACAAAACCACAATGACCTTTCTGCCCGCAGAGAACTTACAAATTGATAGCACTTATGTAATCAACATTGCGGATACGGCTCAAAGCGCCTCAGGAGAAGCAACCTTAGATCGAGGATATTCACACTCGTTTCGCACCATACCATATCCGGGCATTCAAAGCACTTCGCCTTCCAATGGGCAACAAGATGTGTATCCGGGGCGGGGAGCAGCGATTTATTTTAAGTCCCCTATGAATACAGAAACATTTGCCGACAAAGTCATCATTACTCCAGAGACAGAGTGGAGTCCAATCGTTTATAGTGACAATAGCCTCTATTTAGATTTTCGTAGTTTGCCCGAAACTACATATACCATTACATTCCTTGCTGGCGCTGAAGATATTTATGGAAATGCCATTGAAACTGATTACACCTTTAGCTATACAACCCGTGCTATTCCCACATGGGCAGCGCCTAATACAGCCTACTATCAAGCTTTGCAACTCGTTGGCGGTTATCGGCAGAACACACGTTTTTCTATC
Source organism: Chloroflexota bacterium (assembly GCA_003697365.1). Classification (GTDB taxonomy): domain Bacteria; phylum Chloroflexota; class Anaerolineae; order Aggregatilineales; family J027; genus J027. The sequence continues at coordinate 2,318 of RFGP01000048.1, forward strand.
TATTTCAGCGGTACCCCAACCGTTAAGTTTCAGCTATACCGCTTAGAAGCAAGTGATTTATCCGCTGTTTATAGCGAATATCCTTATGGTTACTACGATAAAAAGCTGCCCAATTGGGTTCATCCTAATAAGCTAATACGCTCTTGGGAAACTACATTCGATTCTAAGGGTATTGAAGGGGCTTCTGCAGAAGTATTACTCGCATCTGAAGAAGGCGGCACACTAGAGAATGGCCTCTATTGGCTCACAATGGAATCACCATCTCGTTATGGTGAAGAATCTGATTTTTACCAAATGTTGTTAGGTGTGGTGACAGCAAACATCAGCGTTAAACGTGCACCTAATGAAGTCCTCGTGTGGGCAACAGAATCAGTTACGGGCGAGCCGCTTGCTGACGCAACTGTAACCATCTTAGATCGTACAGGGGCACGAGTAGCAGTCGGCCGAACCGATAGCGATGGTATCTTCCGTGCCTCTATCGAAAGAAGCTACTACCATTTCATATTTGTTGAGCAAGAGGATACTTATGGCGTTTGGGTCGTTGAGGAGGGCGTACGTCCGGACACTACACAGAACTACCTCTATACTGATCGCCCAATTTATCGCCCCGACGAAACTGTCTATTTTCGAGGCATCCTACGTGAAAAGAAAGATAATACCTACGGCATCCCTAATCGCAGTCGGGTTCCGGTTGCCATTTATGCACCGGATGGACAAGAGCTATTCAATCAGGAATTACCTCTAACCCCCTATGGCACATTTAGCGGTGAAGTTAAATTGCCTGCTGATGTAGCGATCGGAGATGCTTATATCCAAGCAGATGGCGGACGTGTATATCTTACATTTACCATTGCCGAATTTCGTGTGCCCGAATTTCAAGTTGGTGTTGAGGCACAACACAGCGACATCATTCAAGGAGAAACCTTAAATGCAGTAACATCAGCGAGCTTCTTTGCGGGTGGCCCCGTGAGCAATGCTGAAGTTTATTGGAACGCATATGGTTCTCCCACTTTTTTTGATTATCGTGGATCAGGTAACTACACCTTTACTGATCGCGATTTCTATTACTACTATGATGATTTTTACTATGGCGGATATGGTAGCATCTATATAGGAGATGGTAGTGGTACAACTGATGCGAACGGAAACTTCATCATCTCTATAGAGAATACTCGCTTTGAGGATGTAAAAGGCCCCGTTGAGATTAGCGTTGAAGCCAACGTTACCGATGAGAGCTTCCAAACGATTAGCGGCCGCACATCTGTGGTTGCACACCCCGCTGAAACATATGTAGGGTTACGAACAGATCGGTACTGTGGGCGTGAAAATGAGCCCATGTCTATTGATCTCATTGCTGTCGATATAGAGAGCAACCCCATTGCCAATCAAACCATCACGCTAGACCTTATTGAAAATCGCTGGGAACGCATTCCGATTGAAGATCAATTTGGGCGTTATGATTGGCAAATGACCGAGATTTTAGTTGAATCGGTCACATTACAAACAGGTGATGATGGTAAAGTTAGTTACGAATTCGTCCCCCCCAATGCTGGTATTTTCCGTGCCCGTGCGACTGTCTTAGATCGACGTGAACGCAAAAATAGTGCCAGCATCCGTTTCTGGGTGACAGGAACACAACCTGTATGGTGGGGAGAGCCTACCCCAACAATTGAACTTATTGCTGACAAAGACAGCTATCAAAGTGGCGATGTCGCCGAAATATTAGTGCCTATTCCATTTGCTGAGCGTTCTACTGTCCTCATTACCACAGAACGCGAAGGTATTTTGTCAAGCGAGGTGTTTGAGGTTGAAGGTAGCACACTCGTTTACCAATTACCTATTACTGAAGAACATGTTCCAACAATTCATGTATCTGTCGCACTTGTGAAAGGTATCGATGAAGAAAATCTAAATCCTGATTATCGTGTTGGTACTATGGCGTTAAATGTTGAGCCAGTTCAGCAGACTTTGAATATTGAGATTACTCCCTCTGCTAACCCTACTCAACCCGGCGATACCCTAAGTTTCGATGTAAAAGTTACCGATGCTAATGGCGAACCTGTTCAAACTGAGCTAGGTTTTACCTTAACCGATAAAGCTATCTTAATTCTTAGCGCTCCAAACAGTGGCAACATTGTTGATGCATTTTATGGCTATCAGTCCAATTATGTCTTCACGACTGTTTCTGTTGAAGCCTTGCTTGATCGGATAACAGATCGAATAGTAGGCGTTACGGATGAAGAGTTGGCAGAAGCTGATGTTTCACAACGTTCATTTAATGATGGCATTGCTGCAGAGGCGACCCCAACAGCAGCTCCTGCAGCCGGTGGTGGTGGAGACATGTCTTCCACAACAGTGGATATTCGTAGCGATTTTCAGCAGACCCCTCTGTGGCAAGCACATATCGTAACAGACGTAGATGGTACAGCTACAGTTTCTGTCGAATTACCTGATAATCTAACAACTTGGACACTTGATGTACGTGGTGTTAGTCTTGATACCAAAGTAGGTCAAAATACTACTGAGGTTATAACAACTTTACCGCTTTTGATTCGGCCTGCCACACCTCGCTTCATGGTAGTTGATGATCGGGTGATTTTAGCTGCTGTCGTGAACAACAACACGCCCGATGCTCAATCGGTGGAAGTAACACTACAAGCAGAAGGCGTAACCTTACAAAGCGAAGCCACACAAACAATCGTGATCGAAGCTGGCAGTCGGGCACGTGTTGAATGGCAAGCTATTGTTAATGATGTTGAATTTGTTGATCTAACATTTATCGCTATAGGCGAAAATGGCTATCAAGATGCTGCTAAGCCAATGTTGGCAACAGGGCCAGATGGCACTATCCCGGTATATCGATATACCGCTCCTGATCGAGTAGGAACAGCAGGCATCCTTCTCGATGGTGGCGCAAGTATTGAAGGTATCAGCTTGCCAACACGCTTTGATTTTGTCGAAGGCGATCTCGTGATCAATGCCGACCCGTCACTAGCAGCGGCAACTGTTGATTCTTTGAACTACCTGAAGAACTATGAACATCAATGCATTGAACAAACGGTAAGCCGCTTCTTGCCAAATGTCGTGAACTATCGTGCTTTACGTGATTTGGGTATCGTTGATCCAGAGCTTGAAGCAAACTTGCTCAATGCTCTTGATTTTGGCTTAGAAAAACTCAAGCGCGAACAGAACCCAGATGGTGGATGGGGTTGGTTTGTGAACATGGAAAGCAATCCGCTTGTGACCGCTTATGCTGTACTTGGGCTTATCGAAGCCCGTGATGCAGGTTTTGAAGTCGACCAAAGCATCATCGATCGCGCTTTAAATTTTGTTCAACGTGACTTCATTCGTCCTTCTGTCAATAGCAGCTATTGGGAGCTTAATCGTCAAGCCTTTTATTTCTATGTCTTAGCAAAAGACAATCAAGGCAATAAAGAACAGTTCGATGCCTTATTGGAATGGCGTTTGAATATGTCCTATGGTGCACGCGCCTATTTATTGATGGCTTATCAAATGCGCTTTCCACAAGCGAGTGCCGTTAATGATCTGGTCAGTGATCTGATCACAGCAGCAAAGGTCTCTGCAACGGGCGTACACTGGGAAGAAGAGCAACGCGATTGGTGGAACTGGGGCAGCGATACGCGAACCACAGCCCTTGCACTCAATGCGTTGATCAATGCCCGACCAGAAAATGATCTGTTACCAAATGCTGTGCGTTGGTTGATGGTAGCTCGTAATGGCGATCATTGGGAAACAACACAAGAAAACGTATGGGCCTTACTTGCGCTAACCGATTGGATGGTGCTTACTGGTGAATTACAAGGAAATTATGAGTTCGCAGTCACTCTCAATGATGCGACGATTCTAGAGGGAAGCGTTACGTCAGACAATGTCCGCGAAGAAAACAGTCTTCGTGTTGAAGTTGAGCAACTTTTGATGGGCGAACTTAACCGATTAGCCATCAGCCGCAGCGAAGGCGAAGGCGCATTGTATTATACAGCACACCTTGATTTACGCTTACCTGCTTCTGAGGTAGATGCCATTAGTCGTGGAGTAACAGTGACACGTACTTACTATAATACAGCTGATCCACAAACGCCTATCACAAGCGCCACCGTCGGAGATACGATCACCGTCCAATTAACCATTACTTTGACAGAAGACATCTACTATTTTGTGCTAGAAGACCCCATCCCAGCGGGAACAGAGCCATTAGACACAGGGCTTCTGACCACGAGTCAACAAACACAAGGGCCAACATTACAGCCACGTTATGAAGATGAATGGCGTTGGTATTGGGGATGGTGGTATTTCGACCATACTGAAATGCGTGATGAGCAAGTAAATCTGTATGCCGATTACTTACCACGTGGAAGCTATACCTATAGCTATCAGATCAAAGCTACAATTCCGGGCGAATTTCAGACAATGCCTTCTGAAGGCTACGCTTTCTATTTTCCGGAAGTGTTTGGGCGCACAAATGGCGTATTGTTCACCGTTGAGAATCGCCCATTTGGCATTACTGAATCTGAATAACTTGTCCTGCTAATAGCTTCTTATCAACAATAAGCAAAAATACCCCCAAAGCAGTATCAAAATAACTTGGTACTGCTTTTTGTGTTGTATCCTTTGGACATTCTTCAATTTTGACATTATTTTGAACAAGAGCCGAGTTTTATCAGTCAAAAATTCAAGACGACTCATGTTTTAATTTTTGCTACTTTAGGGGTATAATCCAAAACTTGTATCGTTTATCACAAATTGTACACTTTGCGGTGAATGGAGTTTTTCGTCATGACCGACCCCCGTCTTGTTAATCTTGCCAAAATTTTGGTGAATTATTCAATTAAAGTTCAACCCAATGATTTTGTACTGATCAGTGGCGACGTGCTGGCAATGCCATTAGTTGAAGAAGTACTACGACAAGTATATCGTGCAGGCGGGCATCCATTCACTATGATCCGTACTGATGAATTACAACGCATCATGTATCAAGAAGCGAATGATGAGCAACTGCAATGGCGTTCGCCAATGGAACAAATCATGATTGAGAACATTGATGCATCCATTAACATTCGTGCCACTGATAACACCCGCGCACTCACCAATGTTGATCCTAATAAACAACGCTTAGCACAATTAGCTCGCCGTGACATGATGGAAACTTATATGCGTCGAGCAGCAACAGGTGAACTACGGTGGGTGGTTACCCAATATCCTTGCCCAGCCTATGCGCAAGAAGCTGACATGAGCCTAAGAGAGTTTGAAGATTTTGTCTATCGTGCCACCTTTGCTGATCAAGAAGACCCAATTCAGGCTTGGTACAATTTGCATAATGAACAACAAAAATACGTCGATTGGCTTAAAGGTAAAAAAGAGATTGTGGTACGTGGCCCCAATGTTGATATGACCCTTTCAATTGAAGGACGAACTTTCATTAATAGTAGTGGTACACACAACATGCCAAGTGGTGAAATCTTTACAGGGCCAGTTGAGGATTCAGTAAATGGTTGGGTACGTTTCACTTACCCTGCTATCCGTAATGGGCGAGAAGTTGAGGGGGTAGAACTTACCTTTGAAAATGGAAAAGTGATCAAAGCCTCTGCCAAGAAAAATGAAGATTATCTTCTCAGCCAACTTGATAGCGATGAGGGCTCACGTTATCTAGGTGAATTTGCGATTGGCACCAATTATGGTATTAGCCAGTTCACCAAAAGTATTTTATATGACGAAAAAATTGGCGGTACAATTCATATGGCAGTTGGTGCTGGTTATCCAGAAACTGGCAGCCGTAATAAGTCCAGCGTTCATTGGGATTTTATATGTGATATGCGTCAAGATAGTGAAATCTATGTTGATGGTGAACTTTTCTACAAAAATGGGCAATTCCAGTTATAATCAGATAACATAAGTGTTCTCGCATTAGCCAGATATGGGTTTCTTTGGATGATTAGCAATGCAGCATTATCACGGTTTCGCTCGATGAGAGTTCCCATGCCTGCTATCTCTATTGCAGAGTTATTTGCTCAGCAGGTGTTGCCGGATGGGGCTTTCCTAATTTGCGGGCAAGATAGCACCCGCGTAAGTTGGGCACGCATTATCACTTCAGATATATCTGAAGTTGAAGCGCATGATATGGTCTTGATTGATCTGTCTGCCTTAGGAACTGATGCCGTGCGTACACTTTCACGCATTATCGCTGACCTAACTACCTTGCGCGTTAGATCAGTTGGCGTGCGTGGTGAAGTGAGTGTGGCTTCACTTGAAAATGCTGCTCGCAATAACATCTCGATCATTTATCTGCCATCAGATGCAAATTTAGAAAGTGTTGAACGCGCTATCTGTCGCTATATTAGCGAAAAACAAAATGAGCTTGAAAGCCAAGATGCCAATTGGCAACAAGAATTAGCGCGCCATGCCAACAGTAGCAATGCTTTCCAAATCATTCTCAAATTGCTGGCAGATCGGCTTTCACAGCCAGTGGTTTTGCACGATGCTAATCGTTATCGCATCGGTTATGCCTTACCGCAAAACAGCTCAGAACAGCGCTGGCTACATCAAACAATGCTTTTATATGATCGTGACTTGATCGCGCATTTGTTGCCTCATAGCACAGTACATCCACAAAACGCAAATGTACAAGAAAGCCAACACTCTACAACAGCAGCTGTTATTTCTGAGGGGGCGTTGGTGGGCTATCTCAGCGTTATGAAGCCATCCCCTCAGATCATGGATAGCTTTAGCCTTGCTGCATTGATCCGCGCGGCTTCGGTTTGTGGGCTACTGATTTCACATAATACCCCAAGCAACTATTACCAACGTAGCGATTGGATCACCGAATGGCTTGATGGCACGCCCAACGACGATTTACTTTTAACCGCACGTGCAGAGCAAAATAACTTCCTGCCCGATCAAGTGTATGCAATTGGTGTGTTGCGATGGCTTCCCAATACTGAACCGCGCCCCAATAGCAGAGTTGTTCGGGCAGAGCAACTTGCAGAACAGACACGCCAAGAAACAACAGCACGGCGCATCAATGCACTTATCGGCCAATATCATGAACGTGTGATCATTTTCTTGCCCTTAGAAAAAGCACAACATACAGGCCGAATGCGCCAATATATGAATATCATTTCTCAACGGCTTGCTGAAGTTTTTGGCGGTAATATTATGTGCGGGGTAGGTCGACCAGCCGTAGGATTGACAGACTTACGAGTTTCTTTTGAAGAAGCCGAACGTGCATTAACACTGAGTGAGCAACTTTGGCACGAAACGCATATCGCCTTTTTTGGTGATTTAAGCCTAAATGAGCTACTCATGAATGTTTCTCGGCATGAGCAGATTTATTTGTTTTGCCGAAATTGGCTCTCTAGCATTTTAGACTATGATCAACAAAACAGTAGTGATCTATTGCTCACTTTGTCCGTCTACTTTGCTAACAATGGAAACATGGCCGCAACTGCCAAACAACTGAATGTGCACCGCAATACATTAGTCTATCGGTTGAATCGTATTGCTGAAATTACCCAACTTGATATGGATGATGCCGACGTTCAACTAAACTTGCACCTAGCCATCAAGGCCTATCAACTTCTACAACGTTTAGAACTAGATTAATGTTTGTGTTGGCCGTTCAACACCCGCTATGTTAAACTCAATTCAAAAAATAATTTTTAGCATGAATGTTTGATTTTTACTGAGGTTAATGCTAAAATTGTGACAAAATGAACAAACGCGGAGGCACCATTATCAATGGAACATTATGCACCTGTTTTGCCGTTATTTTTGCTTGCAATTGGTGTAGCGCTTCTTATTAGCTTTCTTTCACGCATTATGGGCCCCTCTAGCCCTAGTGTCCGTAAAGCAGCATCTTATGAAAGCGGTATGCGCCCAATTGGTGCGGCTGTACGCCGTATTCCCGTAAAATTTTATCGCGTTGGTATGTTATTTATTTTGTTTGATATTGAAGTGATTTTCTTTTTACCTTGGGCTGTCGTTCTACGTGATTTGGGTTTATATGGCTTAGCTGTGATGGGCGTGTTCTTCTTTGTGCTGATCATCGGCTTTGCCTATGAGTGGATGGTAGGAGGTTTGGAATGGGAGTAAGCGGAAAGCTAGGCAATTTAGGAGTTGTCACCTTGCGCCTAGAAGATGCAGTGAATTGGGGACGCACCCGCGCAATGTGGCCGATGCTTTTTGGGCTTGCTTGCTGTGCTATTGAAATGATGAGCAGCCAAGCACCAGCTTATGATGCGTCACGTTTTGGCATGGAGTTAATGCGTGCTAGCCCCCGTCAAAGTGACCTAATGATCGTTGCAGGGCGTGTGACGCGGAAAATGGCTCCGGTGTTGCGCCAACTCTATGATCAAATGCCCGACCCTAAATGGGTCATCGCTATGGGAGACTGTGCTTCATGCGGTGGGGTTTTCAACAACTATGCCATTGTTCAAGGTGTTGATGAAGTCGTTCCTGTTGATGTATATGTTGCGGGTTGCCCGCCACGACCAGAACAACTAATTCATGGCTTCCTTACACTTCATGAAAAAGTGAAGGAAATGCGCTGGAACGAGTGGGCTCAACCACAAGAAACAACAGTTATTGAATCCTAGCTTATAGAGAAGGAGCAATGCTATCAATCGCCTTGCTCCTAAAATATACTAATTTCGCATAATAGTAATACTGACGATGGGTCAGTTTACAAGGTAGAGTCAATGAGTGATCTAAAAGTTGTTCCAGACCCGAAAAAGATTCTTATAGAGCAGTTTGGCGACAAAATTCAAATCCAAGAATTTCGTGGCGAATTAACAGTTGTTGTTGATGCTGACGATCTGCTAGCAGTCGCCCAATATTGCCGAGATTTTCCAGAGCTAGATTATAACTATTTATCAGACATTACTGCCGTTGACTACTATCCACAAGAACCCCGTTTTAGCGTCAACATTCAACTATACTCTCTACGAAAGGGCCGACGTTTGCGTTTGCGGGTTATGTGGAGTGATGGTGATCATGATTTGCCTAGCATGACGGCTCTGTGGCCAAGTGCCAATTGGTTCGAGCGTGAAGTTTATGACATGTTCGGCATTCCATTTAACGGGCATCCTGACTTACGTCGCATCATGATGCCAGAAGATTGGGATGGACACCCATTGCGCAAAGACTATCCTTTGGGATATGAAACAGTACAGTTCTCGTTCAACTACGATGAAATAAACCAGCATAAGCCATATGCAAAGAAGTAGGTTAAGATGACACTTGAGACCTTTTCAACTTGGGAAGGCACCGTAGATGACCTTAAAGGTTTGGTCACTGAGCGTGCCATAAGTGGCGAAACAATGCTGCTGAATATGGGCCCCCAACATCCTAGTACACATGGCGTGTTGCGCCTCATTCTAGAGTTGGAGGGTGAAGAGATCGTCAATTGCATCCCTGATGTGGGCTTCCTGCACACAGGGATTGAAAAAAACATGGAATATAAGACTTACGAAAAATCCATCGTCATGACGGATCGCATGGACTATTTGAATCCGATGGGCAACAACCTTGTTTATTGCCTAGCGATGGAAAAACTGTTTGAGCTTGATGTGCCCATGCGTGCCCAAATTGCACGTGTAATCTTGGCAGAATTAACACGTCTCAACAGTCATCTTGTTTGGTTAGGCATTCATGGTCTTGATCTTGGCGTGACCAGCATGATGACTTATTGCTTCCGCGAGCGCGAAGTTTTGCTCGACATCTTTGAGATGGTGTCGGGCCAACGTATGATGAGTACATACTTCCGTCCGGGTGGCCTATGGCGAGATTTGCCTGAAGAGTTTGAAGATGCCGTTCGCTTTGTGTTGAAAACATTCCCCGCCAAAATTGATGATTACGAAAAAATCATGACCCATAACGCGATCTTCTTAGATCGAACACAAGGTATTGGCTTTATTACTGCTGAAGATGCCATTGCCTATGGGTTATCTGGGCCTACCTTACGTGCATCGGGCGTGAACTGGGATATTCGTAAAGCACAACCCTACTCTAGTTATGAGCGTTTTGAGTTTGATGTGCCGGTGGGCCAACACGGTGATGTATATGACCGCTACTTGTTGCGCGTGGAAGAAATGCGTCAAAGTCTGCGTATTATTGAGCAAGGTCTCAATATGCTTGAACCCGGACCCTTCCGCTCTAATAATCGCAAATATGTTCCACCACCTCGCTCAGAATTAGGACGCAGCATGGAAGCTGTAATTCATCACTTTAAACTATGGACAGAAGGCTTCCGTCCACCTAAGGGTGAAGTATATGTGGCCACTGAAAGCCCACGCGGTGAATTAGGGTGCTTCTTGGCAAGTGATGGCGGGCCAAACCCATTACGGGTACACTTCCGCACGCCCTCATTTGCGAACCTGAGCGCTGCGAACAAGCTCTCGCAAGGCTATATGATCGCGGATTTAGTAGCCATTATTGGTAGTATCGATATTGTGTTAGGCGACGTAGATCGCTAACTATCGAGAGTAGGAGTGCACGCCTTGCTACAAGACGAAAAATACCAAGAACAAATACAACGTATTTTTGCTAAATATCCAGATAAGCGTTCAGCAGTGATGCCGCTTTTATATTTGGCACAAGAAGCCTATGGATGGTTGCCAGAAGAGGCGCTAGATGAAGTGGCAGAACTATGCGATATTGATCCAACCCAAGTGAAAAGCATTGCTGGTTTTTACACGATGTATCGCGAAACGCCCAAAGGGAAGTATTGGCTACAAGTCTGTACTGATCTCCCTTGTGCATTACGCGGCGCTGATCAGTTTTACGAAGAGCTAAAGGCATATCTAGAAGTTGAAGAAGGCGGCACCACTGAAGATGGGCTCTTCACTGTTGAACATGTGATGTGTTTAGCTGCATGTGATCGTGCCCCCATGTTGCAATGCAATTTTCATTACATGGAAAACTTGGACATGGACAAGATGCGGGCATGGATTGAAGAACGTCGTGCAGAAGCACGCGAAAAGGAACAAAAAAGCTGATGGATTCCCCGCGCTCGACTGCTCCTCAACAAGCGGTACTCGCGGGTTTGCCAATAGGGCTGATGGGCGTTCTGTTGGTTGTTTTGGCATTACTTTATATGGCGTGGCCACCAAACTTTAAGAATGCCCCCAGCAGCTATACGGTCTCTCATTGGGATCGCATGGCAGGCACAGATACCCCAGAAGGGCAAAATGTCGAGCGTCCAAGCGGGTACATTATCCATCAGGGGTTAGATGCCTTAGCTTACTACATGGTGTTTCAAAGCCTTGTCGCTATCGGTGGATTAGCATGGACAGGCGACCGCAGTATGTACCTATTGTTAATGGTCAGTGGCAGCTATGGCATCATTTACACAGCTTCATTAGGCTTAGTAATTGGGCCAATCGTAGCGGCAGTTGGATATGGTATGGTGCTGTGGTTGGGCATTTTGGGTTGGTCAGCTCATACAAGTAAAGAATCCTCTACCAGCGAATTGAAACATGTTGAAGTATTATAAATCTGGGTAAGCGTAGAAGATTGGTAGTTGTCATGGAAAATATTCTCTTACGAAACCGCACTATTCCTGAAATTGGTACATTTGAGACCTATCTTGAACATGGAGGATGGGAAGCCTTTAAAAAAGCGTTTTCTATGTCTCCTGATGAGGTGATTCAAGAAGTGCTCAATTCCAATTTGCGCGGACGAGGTGGGGCAGGCTTCAGTACAGGCCGCAAATGGAGCTTTATCCCTAAAGATGCTGAACGTAAATATGTTGTTGTCAATGCTGATGAAAGTGAACCGGGCACCTTCAAAGATCGAGAACTGCTAGAATTTAATGCTCAGCAAGTCATCGAAGGTGCAATGATCGCAGCTTATGCCATTCAAGCAACTGCTGTTTATATTTACTTTCGTGGTGAATTTTGGGATATAGCACACAATTTTGAGCAAGAAATCGCCAAAGCGCGCGAAGCCAACCTCATCGGTCAGAATATTCTCGGCGGGGATTGGAGTTGTGAGTTTTACACACATTTGGGCGCGGGCGCATACATATGCGGCGAAGAAAGCGCAATGCTCAATAGCTTACAAGGACTACTTGGTCAACCGCGCGTAAAGCCTCCCTTTCCTGTCATGAAAGGCGGGGGGTTGTATTATGAGCCAACTGTTGTAAATAACGTGGAAACATTGGCAAACGTTCCATGGATTATCGTTAACGGAGCGGATGCCTATCGCGCAATTGGTACGCCAGAAAGTCCCGGCCCGAAAATTTTTTGCCTTAGCGGACACATCGCAAAAGCGGGGAACTACGAAATTCCATTAGGAACGACTTTCCGCGAACTATTGTATGACTTAGCTGGTGGGCCACAACATGAAGGCAAAGGATTTAAGGCACTATTGCCATCAGGTGCGTCGGGGCCTGTTATTCCTCTAACAGAAGACATGATGGATACCCCGATGACATACGAAAGCCTAGTTGAATTAGGCAGTGTGCTTGGTTCTGCTTCTTTCATTGTGATGGAAGAAGGAACTGATATGGTGTGGGCAGCTTATAAAATGGCCCAATTCTTCAAGCACGAAAGTTGTGGCAAATGCACCCCATGCCGTGAAGGGACCTACTGGCTAAATCAATTAATGACGCGCATTATCAGCGGACAAGGTACTATGCGCGATCTCGAAATTCTTGAAAATGCTGCGACACAGATGCAAGGTAAAAGTTTGTGTGCACTAGGTGAGTTTGCAACCAGTCCAATTCTGGGTACATTAAAGCACTATCGCGCTGAATTTGAAGCATATGTAAATGGCGAGAAGCAAAAAGAGCTTCCTGCCTCTAAGACAGTAGCAGTAGCACATTAAATGATAGAGCAAAGCCGCAAAGAACTCTTAGACCGAGCAATTGATAGCAACCCAAATGCTGCTATCAATTATGTGTTACGTGGTGAATTGTGGCTTTTGAACGAAGAATATCACGCGGCTATTGCCGATTTTGAAAAGGCGATTATGCTCGCTGAACAAGAAGTTGAACTATGCGATTGGGTATACTTGCCGCAAGCAATTTTAGACCGCGCGCGGCAAGGCCTTAAAATGGCAAAGGCATTCATTTAAGTGAAGGCAAATTAAATGAGCGAAGTCACGATTTATATCGACGGACAGGAATATCGCGTACCTGCAAATACTAATTTAGTAGATGTGGCAAAGTTTTATGCTGACAACGATATTCCGGTGTTTTGTTATCATCCCAAAATGGCCCCGGTTGGGATGTGCCGCATGTGCTTAGTTAAAATGGGGTCAGTAGAAAAGAACCGTGAAACAGGCGAAGTCGTCACTGATGAAAATGGGAATCCTAAAATTCGTTGGTTTCCTAAGTTACAAACAGCCTGTACGCAAACGGTCTATGATGGCTTAGCAATCATCACCAATTCTGAAGAAGTGCAAGTGGCGCGTGATGACATTATCGAATTCATTTTGACAAGCCATCCTCTCGATTGTCCCATCTGCGATAAAGGCGGAGAGTGCCCACTTCAAAATTTAACAATGCGTCATGGGCCCGGGCAATCTGTTTTTTATTACGAAGATAAAATGCACCTTGATAAGCATGTCCCGTTAGGAGAGCTTATCTATTTGGATCGCGAGCGTTGTATTCAATGCGCACGCTGCACCCGCTTCTGCGATGAATTAGTGGGTGATGATGTGCTCGCTTTTCATGAACGTGGACGGCGCTTGCAAATTGTCACAATCTCAGACCCACCATTCGACACTAAATTCAGTGGCAACACAACCGACATTTGCCCTGTAGGGGCATTAACTACAGCAGATTTTCGCTTTGGCGCACGCCCATGGGAATTAAAAGAAGTCCCCAGCCTTGATCCTTATGGCCCAGAAGGCGCAAATATCAGCTTAAGCACACGTCTAGATCGTGATGCTGGTGGCCGCATCGTCATCAAGCGCGTCATGCCGCGCCAAAACGAATATGTAAATGAAATTTGGATTTCTGACAAAACTCGTTTCGGTCATCATCACACACGTAGCGATGAACGTTTGACGAAGCCCCTTATTCGTCAAAACGGACAGCTGGCTGAAGCCTCTTGGGAAGAAGCCTACCAAGTGATCACTGATCGCTTGCGTGCAGCAAAAAGTCTTGGCGTGATCGCTGGCCCAAATCAATCTAATGAAGATTTATGGGAACTTAAACAACTTGCTAGCCACGTCGAAAACCATCACTTAGGCGTGTTCCCTGCGACGATGAGTGGTGGAGATATTGTTAACACAGTTGGCGTTGGCGTTGGGACAAACTTCCTTGATTTGAAGAAGGGCGATGTTATTGTTGTTGTCGCCTCTGATCTAGAAGAGGAAGCGCCTATTTGGTACTTGCGCACGAAAGTTGCTCGTGATCGAGGAGTAAAACTCGTTCTGTTGAATGCACGCCCAACGAAGCTCAGCAAATACGCCAAGTATAACCTCACCTATGCTTATGGCGATGCCGTGAGTGCGATCAATAGCCTGATCAGTGCAGTCATTGGTGCAGGCAAAATCAATGATGAAATCCTTAGCCGCGTTGATGGCTATGATGAACTTGCAAAATCTGTCAAGAAGCCAGCTTACACAAACTTCACCGAAGCTGCAGAAGCTATTGGTGATGCGCAGAATATGATCGTGTTGGCAGGAAGCGAAGGTCTGACCCTTGCTCAGCAACGCGAACTGATGCAGGCATGTGCAAATCTATTGATCGTCACGGGTCATGTTGGCCGTCCTAACAATGGGTTAATCCCTGTGTGGCATGGGGCAAACATTCAAGGAGCATATGATCTCGGCTTTACTGCAGAAGCGACAGAAGCAATCTATCAAGAAAGCCTTGATGTAGTACTCGTTGCAGGATGCAACCCAGTTGGCGAAGTTGTTGAAGCAGAAGCATTGCAGAATGCAAACTTTGTTGTGGTCACTTCTCTGTTTGAGACAGAAACCACAGCAATAGCGGATGTGGTCTTACCACGCCAAAGTTTTGCCGAACGGGATGGAACGTTTACAAGTGGCGAGCGTCGTGTCCAGCGCTTCTATACAGCACAAGGTGTTATTGGTGAGAGCTTGCCCGATTGGCGTATCTTTGCCGAAATTCACTATCGTTTAGGTGGGCCAAAGCCCAAGCTATCAGCAGGTGCAGTGATGGCAGAAATCAATAAAGCTGTACCGAGCTATGCTGAAATGCGATACAAGAAATTAGCAGAAATGCCACGTCAGTTCCCAGATGTTGGCGGTGAAGACCTTTATTATGGTGGAACTGCGTACCAAAATCGGGGCGGTATTGGGCAACAAACTCCAACAGTTGCAGAAGACCCCGAAGCACGCTTAAGCGTACGCCCTGTAGAAGCAATGACACCTAAATTTGATGGATTAGTGGTTATTCCAACAACTTTGCTGTATGATCGTGGCGTTTTGTTCCGTCGAAGCACGTTGATGCATCAACGAATCCCCGCACCACACATCGTCATAAACCCTGAAGATGCCGAAGCACAAGGGATAACAGATGGCGATACAGTGGCAATAGTCGTTGAGGGTCATCGTTATGAAGTTCAGGTGAAGATCGATAAGACTTTACCGCGTGGAGCTGTGTTAATGCCACGTCGTTTGAGTAACCGCCCTGATCCTAGCGTGCCGACGGTTCTAGAATCCATAGAAAAAATTGTACAGCCCGTACCTGTAACTGAAGGATAGGCTTTGGATGGATGGTATTCTTGACTTTCTAAATCAATTGGTGTTCGGCCCAAATGATACGAGCAAAATAATTGAATGCTCAGCCAATAGTACTTGTGAAGTTGCGCATTCAATCGTAATTGCGTTGCTGGTGTTTTTCACTTTGTTAACAGGCTTCGCCTATACAACAGTGCTGGAGCGACGTTTTATCGCTGCGATACAATCGCGTATTGGGCCAAACCGTGCGGGGCCAGCTGGGCTATTACAACCTGTCGCTGATGGTATTAAGCTCATTTTCAAAGAAGATTTAACGCCTGCAGGTGCTGATAAGATCGTCTTTCACATTGCACCTATTATTAAGGTGATACCAGCGCTAACGGTGCTTGCCACAGTTCCGCTTGGCCCCAAAGTGACAATTCCGTGGTTTGATGGAAACTGGTATCGTCTGCCGCAGGGAATTTTGAATGTAGAAGTGGGCGTGCTATGGATATTAGCGATCACCAGCCTGAGCGTTTATGGTGTAACGTTGGCGGGTTGG
This sequence comes from Chloroflexota bacterium, assembly GCA_003697365.1. Classification (GTDB taxonomy): domain Bacteria; phylum Chloroflexota; class Anaerolineae; order Aggregatilineales; family J027; genus J027. Next base: position 18,528 of record RFGP01000048.1, read on the forward strand.
GCCAGCAATAATAAATATGCAATGTTAGGTTCATTACGCTCAACAGCTTCAATGATCAGCTACGAGTTGAGCTTAGGCACGTTATTTGCCGTACCAATTTTATTAGCCGGCTCTATGGCAATTAGCGACATCGTACTCGATCAGCAAGGATTTTTTAATTGGTATATTTTCAAAAATCCGCTAGCAGCATTATTGTTCTTCCTTGCATTGATGATTGAAATTAACCGAGCCCCGTTTGACATGCCCGAAGCAGAGCAAGAGCTTGTCGCTGGTCACATCACTGAATACAGTGGTATGCGTTTTGCTATGTTCTATATGGCTGAATACATCAACATGATCGGTATCAGCGTAATTTGGGCCACGATGTTCTTGGGCGGCTATGATGATGGCTTTGGCTTAGTCAATGGCTTCCCATTGCTCGCTATTCCTGTGATCGCAGCCAAGGTGATCCCAATGCTGCTTTTGATGATCTGGATACGCGGAACGATCTTCCGCCCACGTTATGACCGTTTAATGACTTTTGGCTGGAAGCTGCTCCTACCAGTATCGATTTTAGCCGTTGCATGGACAGCAATTTCTATCGTGATTGCTGAAGAAGGTGGTGGACAAACAACCTACCTCATCTCGTCGGCTATTTTATTTGTAATTACATTAGGGATGGCTGTAGCTTTCGCCCGTGCGATCAATCCATCAACTGTTCCAACCGATACAGAAGAATTTAATCCGCTCAGTCGTGGATTCAGTGGAATTATTCTGCTTGCGGTTGGCAGCCTGATTGCTATCCCATTTGCAATCTACGATATTGCAACAAGTGTGTTGAAGAACATTCAAGAAGCAGCGGCCGTTCGTCAAAATCGGTAGCCATAAGTATTTGAGAGGAGAATGGTAACGTATGGGTATTATCAACGGCTTGTTGACAACAATCAAATATGCCCTACAAAGCCCAGTAACAATTCAATACCCTGAAGAAGAACGTGTTGTACGCGAACGGTATAAAGGTAAGCATGTACTGCGCCGCTATGACAACGGTCTAGAACGCTGTATTGGTTGCTCTTTATGTGCGGCCGCCTGCCCAGCAGATGCCATTTGGGTAGAAGCAGCTGAAAACACCGATGACGAGCGTTATAGTCCCGGTGAGCGTTATGCCAAGACCTATGAAATTAACATGCTGCGCTGTATTTTCTGTGGGTATTGCGAAGATGCATGTCCTACAGAGGCGATTGTACTTGAACATGAATACCAACTATCTTTTACCGATCGACGTGACGCAATTTATACAAAAGATATGTTGATCGTACCCGTGCCTGAAGGCGGGTTACCCACACCACAAAAGGTAGAACCGGGTACTTTTGATCGTGCTATTCCTGATATGGAAGACCCTAAATAGTGTCTTTATGGGATGCATTTGGGGGACACAAGCGTTTAGAAGGGGTAGGGTCATTCACCTACCCCTGACCATGTACGAAATAAACATTTGGCAGAATAGGGTGATTGCGATAAACTGCACAAAGTTTCATCACCGAAGCCTCGTGAGGATCCGTGACTTATGGAGTTAGCGATTTTCTTGTTGGTTGGCAGTGTGGCAATATTTGCTGCCGTCATGATGCTTATTAGCGAAAATCCAGTACACAGTGCTTTATTTTTGATCTTGAATTTTGCCTGTGTGGCCTTTTTGTACCTAATGTTAGACGCAGAGTTTCTGGCATTAGTACAAATTACGGTCTATGCAGGGGCAATCATGGTGCTGTTCTTATTTGTGATCATGCTACTTGGCGCTGATCGATTGCTTCCCAAACCAATGCCACGTTACAACTGGTTGACCCCAGCAGCAGTGGGCATTGTAGCAACGTTGCTCTTTGTTGCTAGCATTGCTATCGTAGAAAGCCAATTAAATGACTTTGAACCACACCACAACGAATCTTTGTTGCGTGTTGTACAAAGTGATAGCGACTTTGTATTGGTCGATGTTTATCTTGACGATCAACTCATTGCTGAAGAGCTTTCTTTTGGTGAAACTTCACCATTTGAAGAGGTGCCAGTGGGGGAGCATCAGATCACTGTTTATCAGCATGAAGATGATCCAAGCACAGCATCTCCTTTGATCGAAGAGGTCTTTTTTGTAGAAGAAGATAATGCAACAACCCTCATTGTGTTGCCAGCGCCCATTGATGGAAGTTATTTACTTCCAGTCGCAACTGATCTAACAGCTACTGAAGAATATGGTACGGCGCGTCTCACAATTGTTCATGCTGCTGATTGCCCTCAAACATGTATTTTTGATATAGCAGATGTCACTGATGCTGCAAAGCCGCCGCGCCTTTTTGCGGAAGAATTGACCTATGGCACAGTAACAACAGCTGAAACCCTATACCGAGATCGATACGTTGATCAGGAATTTGAGGTTGCAGCGTATCAAGCAGGCGCAATTGCCTCAGCACGTGCAGGCGAAGAAGATACTTCTCGCGATATTCCACCGCTGTTGCATCATCCTCCGTTTGAAGTGAAAAGTAATCACAATATTTTGTGGGTTGTCACAAGTGATACACGTGCACAGGACGTGTTCCGTCTGCATGGTATTTTTGAGGATGTTCCCAATCGCCCATCTTTTGGTGGTGCAAAGGCAATTGGCGAGAGCTTGTATGTAGATTATATGCTGGCATTTCAAATTGTGGGGTTACTACTCCTAACAGCGATGATCGGCGTTATCGTTTTGACGAAAGAAGGCGAAATCATTCCGCGCCGCCGACAAGTGCGCCGTATGGCAGCCATTCCCGGCGCTCCAACTGTTGAAGAGTATTTAGCAGCACGCGAAAGTGGACAACGACTGCCACCGCCTTCAGGTGCAAAACAATTGCCAGAAAGCACAGGAGACTAGGTTATGGAACAACCCGCTGTGGCTACCGATTTATTTGTACTATTAAGCGCCGTCTTATTCATGTTAGGCGCAATGGGCGTTTTATTACGCCGAAATGCTATTTTGATATTTATGTCAGTCGAGTTGATGCTTAATTCAGCGAATTTGGCGCTTGTTGCTTTTGCCCGCCAATGGAACTCAGTTGATGCACATACACTAGTCTTTTTTGTGATGACTGTTGCTGCTGCTGAAGTTGCGGTTGGGCTGGCATTGATCGTTGCCATTTATCGCACTAAGCACACCACCGATGTAGACGATTTGCACTCCCTACAAGGCTAAAGGAAGAAAAAGCGTATGGAGGGGTTTTACACATTCGTCACACTAGCGGTTTTCATTCCATTTTTCGGAATGTTGACCAATCTATTCTTTGGGAAAAGTCTTGGCTCACGCGGAGCAGGTGTTCTCGCCTCAATTGCCAGTGGACTATCCTTTTTAGTTGCCTTGATTTTATATTTGGCACTCGTTAATTCGGATTTTGAGCCCGGTATTGTTAACCTGCCGTTGTTTAGCTCTTGGATTGTCATTCCTTCAGATGGGGTAGACATCCCATGGCAGTTCCGCGTGGACACACTTAGCGTGACAATGATGCTTGTCATTACAGGCATTGGCACGCTCATTCATATTTACGCAATAGGTTATATGGAAGGCGATTCTCGCTTCCCACGTTTCTTCGTTTATCTCAACCTCTTTTTGTTCTTTATGCTGATTTTGGTTACAGGAAACAATTTCCTTGTAATGTTCGTCGGTTGGGAAGGCGTGGGTTTATGTTCGTTTTTGCTCATTGGCTTTTGGTTTGATAAGCCTGAGAAGCACCCTACAGAAGGCACTGTAGGGTGGGCGAATAGCAATGCGGCACGCAAAGCCTTCATTGCCAACCGTGTAGGCGATTTTGGCTTACTAATGGCAATGTTTATCACCTTCTGGACGTTCGGCACATTAGACTATTACAAACCGCATGAAGAGTTTCATGTGCATTTTGAAGAAGAACCGTTGCGTTTCTTTGAAATCGAAGGTATTGAACGTCTTGAAGGCAAAGAGCATCATGAATATGCAGCAGGAGAAATAGGTGTTTTTACGCAAGCTGAAATATGGTTCCATGAAGGCGATCATCAAGTGGATTTCGGCACCTTCAGCTTGTCGTTTGAAACGACTGTAACCATTATCACGCTATTTTTACTTTTGGGCGTAACTGGAAAAAGCGCGCAAATACCCTTATTCGTTTGGCTGCCAGATGCGATGGCAGGCCCAACGCCGGTGAGTGCGCTCATCCATGCAGCGGCGATGGTTACCGCTGGTATTTACCTATCGGTGCGCTCTAATTCCTTCTTCTATCACTCAGATGTAACCGAATTTATCATTGTACTGGTTGGCTCAGCGACTGCGCTAATAGCAGGGTATATGGCTCTGGCTCAATGGGACGTGAAGAAGGTATTAGCCTACAGTACCGTAAGCCAGCTAGGGTTTATGGTCACAGCAGTGGGCTTAGGAGCATACACAGCTGCAATGTTCCACCTCGTCACCCATGCGTTCTTTAAGGCACTACTCTTCTTGGGTTCTGGCTCGATCATTCATGGTGTTGAGCACGGGCATCATGCGCTTCACCATCATGGACACGGGCACGACGACGATCACGGACATCATGATGAAACGCCATTCGATCCACAAGATATGCGTAATATGGGTGGTTTGCGCCATAAGATGCCCATTACCTATTGGACTTATCTCATTGGCGCGTTAGCACTCGCTGGTGTCATTCCTTTATCAGGTTTTTGGTCTAAAGACGAAATTATTGTGGACTCTTTTAATGTCTTCTTTGAAGAAGGTCAGCTTAAAGGCGCTATTGCCCTTTTGACCCTTTTCGGAGCGGCAGGGTTCACAGCATTCTACATTTGGCGACAGGTCTGCCTCGTGTTTTATGGTACACCGCGTTCTGAAGCAGCTGAACACGCCCATGAAAGTAGTCGCCTAATGACCGTGCCACTCATCATTTTGGCCATAGGGAGTGCACTAATTGGTTTCGTTAACATGCCCAGCGGGCTGCCAATTTTGCCTTCGCTATTGGGTGAACATGTTTTCGCCAATTGGCTAGAAGAAAGCGTTATCCATGCACATGGTGGTTCATTTAATGCCTTGCTGGCAATTATTGCCACTATTGTAGCGCTTGGCGCAATTTTTACGGCGCGTAGCATTTATACGGATGCTGCTATGAAGAGTGTCGAAAAAGACCCACTAGAAGCGCAATATCCAGCGCTTCAGCCAGTAGTAGAACTTTCAGCAGCCAAACTTTATTGGGACGAAACCTATTTCAGATTTATTGTCTATCCATTCCAGCGCTTGGCACGCTTCCTTGCAAACGTGGTGGATTGGCAATTTTGGCACGATTTCGTACATGACAGCATCATCTTTCGAGGTTTTCAAGGTGCTGCGCTTATTATTAGCCAACCCATTGATCGCAATGTGGTTGATGGTGGCTTCATGGCATTGGCGCGTAGTGTCCGCAATGTCGGTGGCCAATTACGAAAAATTCAAACAGGATATGTTCGCACCTATGCATTTACACTTATTGCAGGGGTGCTATTTGTCATTATCTTAATTTTGTTACCCGTCTTACGGGATTTGGTGGGAATTTAGGAGATCAACATGACGCTGACGACATTGGTGTTGTTTGCGCCACTTGTAGGCTTTTTATACATTATTTTTGCAGGGCGTATGCCAGAAGATCGCGTGAAATGGGTAGCCCTCATCACCTCTTTGGCAACGTTTGGCTTATCGGTGTTAATGCTCGTTGCATTTGACAGCAAAGACCCCGGCCTACAAATGGAGCAAAAGTTCGATTGGATACCGGGTGTCAACATTACTTTTCATATTGCCGTTGATGGCATTAGCATTTGGCTTGTGATGCTCACTACGTTCATCGTACCCATCGCAATCCTTGCCTCATTCTCGATGGTGCATGAGCGCTTGCGGCTATACTATGCTTTTATGTTGCTGCTAGAAACAGCTATGATTGGTGTGTTTGTCGCTCAGGATATGTTCTTGTTCTATATCTTCTGGGAAGTCACCCTTGTGCCCATGTATTTCATGGTCGGCATTTGGGGCGGCGAAGAACGTATCTATGCGGCGATCAAGTTCTTCTTATACACAATGGCGGGCTCGATCTTAATGCTTATCGCCATCTTGTGGCTAGGTGGTGAAGCGGGCACATTCAATGTCGCTGAAATCACCAATATGGTGCGTAATGGCGAGCTCACTTTCAGCACTAACACCGAGCGCTTGCTTTTTGCAGGCTTCTTTATCGCCTTTGCTATTAAAGTGCCCGTCTTTCCTTTCCATTCGTGGCTACCTGATGCTCACGTACAAGCGCCAACAGCTGGCTCAGTACTGTTGGCAGGCGTAATGCTAAAGTTGGGAACTTATGGTTTCATCCGTTTCAATCTTCCTTTCTTTCCCAATGCATCCGCTGACTTTGCCCCATGGATCGCCGTCTTAGCCGTCATTGGTATTATTTATGGCGCAATCGTCGCTTATGCACAAACGGATATTAAGAAACTTGTTGCCTATTCTTCCATCAGTCA
>RFGP01000049.1 GCA_003697365.1 Chloroflexota bacterium
CGCTATCATCATGCCGCAAAAATCACGCCGGGACGTTCTTATCCTTTTCTGAACCTTGCTCTGCTATACTATGAGCAAGTTGACATACTCCCCATGCCTAAAGGCAAGGGAGTATGTCAAAAGAAGCGATTGAATTCACGCCTCCATCATTTAGTGTGTTTTATGTGTTTATTCGCGTCTTGAATTTTTGCAGCTGATTAACCCACACCTTGATGGCCTTAGTGAGATGATAGAAGTTATTAAGGAACGTATGGATTTCTTCTCTCAATCGAATCATGAACACCAAGTTAAAAAAGAGGACTAAAACTAATGTGTGGCCGTTATACCAATACAGTGACCGATCCAACACTATTGGCTGAAACTTTCAACTTAAGCACTGTTCCTGATGCATCTACGTTACAACCACGTTATAACATTGCGCCCACACAACTCGTCATGACAGTTGGCCGCAATCCTGCAGAAGAGAACTCAATTGCATGGATGAAATGGGGGCTCATCCCACGTTGGGCTAAAGATAGTAGTTTTGCCCATAAGCTCATTAATGCACGTGCTGAGACCTTATCAGAGAAGCCTAGTTTTCGAGAATCTTTTCTTTTGAGACGCTGTTTAATCGTGGCAGATGGATTCTATGAATGGCGCAAAGATGAAACTGGCCGCAAAGTGCCTATGTATATTCGCTTAGCAAATGGTCAACCCTTTGGTTTAGCGGGGTTATGGGATCGTTGGGTTGATCCTACTACGAAAGAATCAGTTCTGACCTGTACGATTATTACGACGCACCCTAATGATCTAATCAAAACAATGCACCATCGAATGGCCGTTATTCTGCCTCCTGAGCATTTTGATCTGTGGTTAGATCGTAACAATCAAGACCACTCTTTGCTCTCTGACTTGTTACGCCCCTATCCATCAGAAGATATGGTCGCTTATGAAGTTTCTCCAAAAGTCAATAACCCAAATTATGATGCACCAGAACTCATTGAACCTGTTGCTTAATTGAGAAGTTCGGCTACTACAATAATGGGATCGTTAGCTGCGTTGCGTTCAGGATTCCAACTATCGCAGGTGATAAGCGTAAGGCGAGGTGTTTCAACATCACGAACCATGCTTCTATCATCTGCGGTGGTGCTAAATATGTCTACCACAACATACACACTTCTATTTTCAAAGCTGCCATCTTCTACAATGATCTGCTCCCCAACTTCAATATCACCAAGTGCATAAAATGCATCTGGTTGGCCAAAATCATCCTCATAATATCCCACCAAAACCGTGTTTCCACGATCACCAAGCCATGCGGTACCTTCTAAATGACCTACTGTATTTTGTTGTAAATCGCTGATGTCCCATTCTTCGCCTCTACGTGCAACAGTTTGTATCAAAAGGCCCGAGATAGCATCAGGTAAGTACAATCTGCGCACAGCTAATGCATCATTGTTGTTATTGTTAAACAATGAAGAATTTGAAGAAACTTCGGCCTTCATCGCGTTCAGAGTTGCCAAATCGTTCATCAGTTGTTCAGCTGGCACAGTTGGTTCTGGTGTCAGCGGATTATTTAGAAAAAGGATTGTTCCGCCTAATATGCCAATGACGAGAGAAAATAGAAAGCAACCACCACTACAACCGCGTTTTTGGTAATTGCCCATTGGATGTTGTCTTGTGTACATAATCTTTAAAATTTCCTGTGTAATTGAACGACCATTTGATTTATACTATAATCATCATAACCTTTCCATGTGCATAATTTTTACGGAGAATTGACCATGCGTGAAGCCGTGATTGTTGCCGCAACTCGAACTGCTGTCGGAAAAGCCAAACGAGGAACAACCCGCAATGTACGTTCAGATGATATGGCGGCCGTTGTTATAAAAGAATTATTACGCCAAACAGAAGGCAAGCTCGATCCTGCTGAAATTGACGATATTATCATTGGGTGCGCTATGCCCGAAGGGCCACAAGGGTTAAATTTTGCGCGTACAATTGGCGTTTTGGCTGGTTTGCCTGTTGATGTTTCTGCGCAAACAGTCAACCGTTTTTGTGCTAGTGGCCTGCAGACCATCGCTACCGCTGCCGAGCGCATCATCGCTAATGGGGCAGACATCATCATCGCAGGTGGAGCAGAAACGATGAGCCTTGTTCCCATGACAGGCTTTCGGCTCAGTCCAAATCCAGACCTCATTGATGAATACCCTGAAGTCTATATGGGAATGGGGCTTACCGCAGAGCGTGTTGCAGAAGAGTTTGGGGTATCTCGTGAGGATCAAGATGCCTTTGCGCTTCAAAGCCATCAGCGCGCCGCAAAAGCTGTGAGTGAAGGGCGCTTTGCAGATCAAATAGTACCTTTTACATTTACTGAAGTAGAATATATTGACGGAGAACGAGTTGAAACAACAGTAGTTTTTGACCACGACGAACACCTACGCCCCGATACAACTCTAGAGGCACTATCAAAATTAAAACCCGTTTTTAAAGAAGGGGGCACAGTCACCGCCGGTAATTCATCGCCGCTTAGCGATGGCGCTGCTGGCGTGATCATTATGGAAGCAAGTGTGGCTGCCCGCTTAGGTTTACAACCATTAGCACGTTTTGTAGGATTTGCTTCTGCTGGCGTGCGTCCCGAAATTATGGGCATTGGCCCAATTAAAGCAATACCTAAAGTATTAGAGCGTACAGGATTATCACAAGATGATATTGAGCTCATTGAGCTGAATGAAGCCTTTGCATCGCAATCTCTAGCCGTAATACGCGAACTAGAATTAAATCCTGAGATTGTCAACGTTAATGGTGGGGCCATCGCGCTTGGGCACCCTCTGGGTTGTACAGGATCGAAACTAACCGTTCAACTTATCCATGAGATGAAGCGTCGCAATAGTAAATACGGCATGGTAACAATGTGCGTAGGTGGCGGTCAAGGTGCTGCCGGTATCTTTGAAAACCTGAATTAGTCCTCCTAAAATTTGAACACAATCAATCCTAAAGGGCGACTATCTCTATACAGTTGCCCTTTTTATAATGTTTATGATGTGGTATTTGGAAGGTAAATAGTAAAGGTTGTGCCCTTACCTACCTCGCTTTTGACATCAATTGCGCCATCATGAAGCCGCACAAGCTCTCTAGCAATCGCTAGCCCTAACCCAGCGCCCTGTTCACCCTTTGCGTTTTTACCTCTATAAAAACGTGTGAAAACTTGTGAAACAACCTCTGGAGGCATCCCCTCACCCGTATCTGTGACATCAACAATTGTCCACATTTCATCTTGTCGTGCTGACACTATAATTGAGCCTCCGCTTGGTGTGTGGCGTATGGCATTCGCTAAAAGATTGGAAAACACTTGACGAATGCGCCCAACATCAACCCAAAGTGGTTGTAACGGGGAATTTACCGCTAAGGTTAAATGTATATGTTCATCTTGAGCGATAGCATTAAAGGCTTGTAACGTTTCATTCAGCAACTCAGCAAGATTAATGTGTTCTTTTTCAAGATGTAGTGTTCGTGTTTCTGCACGAGTGAGCGTCCACAAATCATTCACCAAACGACCAAGATGCAAAACTTGGTTGTAAATAATGCCAATTTGTTCATCATCTCGGCTAAAAACACCATCAAGGATTCCCTCTAATTGTCCACGCATCACAGCAATCGGCGTGCGTAGCTCATGTGCTATGTCAGAAAACATTTGCCGTCTTACGGTTTCGCTTTGCGCCAGTGCTGCTGACATCTTGTTAAAAGCAATGATCACTTCTTGAATTTCTGTAGCTCCAGCAACAGGCGCTTGGATACCCAGTGAACCGCTTTCAATTGAGTGAGTTGCTTGCTCTAAATGATGTAGTGGCCGTATAAACCACCATGCTAGCACTATTGCCAACACCATTGATGATATACCTGTAATCATTGAAATCACAAACAAGCTGTTTGTAATATCATCTAGAAAAGCCTGCTCTGTTTGGGCTAGTGCCAGTTGCTCACCCTGTAGCTGACGGCTAAAGTAACCCACTGTATACCCATCAGCATCTTTAAGTGGAATACTTACATTTTCTAAGGCAGGGGGCAACATTTGACCTACTAACCCCCGTTGATTAGAGGCAACGATCACTTTCTCTGTATTAGCAACCACAAATGGGGGAAGTTGATTAGTGCGGCGTGCATTTCCAGCGGGCGCATAAAGCGTTTCTTGCAAGCCATCCCAAGTACCATATGTATTGTAATAAGTTTCTAGCTGTTCAATAAAAAGCTCAACCTCTGGTGATACAATCTCGGTCAAGAATTGCCTAAAGTTCTCATCAACAGCACGATTGATTGCTACTGTAATAACACCAATAACAATGCTAAGCAAAAGCATAAAGCTCACTGCAAGCCGTACAATCAAGCTGTTCATATCTTGCTGATTCTATATCCTACGCCATAGACAGTTTCGATAAGATCGGTGTTGAGCTTGGCACGCAAATTCTTAACATGAACATCAATTGTACGTTCATAAGCGGCAAACGCTTCACCATGAATGTGTTCTAAGAGTTCCATGCGCGTGAATACTCTGTTGGGATGCATCATGAGCGTTTGAAGCAAATCAAATTCACTCCGCGTGAGATCCACTTCCTCCCCATTAACAGTAACAAGGCGTGCTTCTTTATCAAGTTGAATAGGGCCAACTATGAGCTTTTGCGCTTCATTGTTAGATTGATGTGTCACACGACGTAACACTGCCCGCACACGAGCGACAAGCACGCGAAAACTAAAGGGCTTTGTAATATAATCGTCAGCCCCTAGTTCTAACCCTAATGCTTGATCAAATTCGTCATCACGCGCTGTCAACATAAGAATTGGAACCATACTCTCTTGTCGAATCAGGCGCGCCGCTGTAAAGCCATCCATCTCAGGCATCATCACATCAAGGATGACAGCATCAGGTTTTTCGCGCTTAAACAGCTCAAGTGCCATTGCTCCATTAGTAGCAGTAATCACCCGATAGCCAGCTTGTTTCAGATAAGCCTCTATTTGATAGAGAAGATGCTCTTCGTCATCAGCAACGAGTATAGTTTGATCTAACATAATGCATCAATCCTACTCAGATTTTATGAGTGATGGTGGCCGTGTCATTTCAAAACGATCTTGCGTGGTGCAATAGCTTGCTCCACCCATGCGGCCAATTGCTTGCAGTGCATCAGGATCAATTTTGTAGTTCGGTATATAAACCCGATCATCGATATGAAAGTACACAACTTGCCCAATAACCATGCTCCCTTGTCCCAAACCATCACCAATTTTGATGATGTCATGAAGTTTACATTCGAGGCTAATAGGGCTTTCAGCAACACGTGGCGGTTTCACAATAACACTCGGTGCAGGGGTTAACCCCACGAGTTCAAACTCATCAACTTCTGGCGGGGCTTCTACACTTGTCATATTCATTGCTGAAGCGTTGGCTTCGTTCACAATATTGATCACATACTCACCGATACACTCAATATTACGCAATGTGTCTTTGGGTTGGCCAGTCAAACGGCGAATATTTGGACAAAAAACAACCAATGGTGGATTGGGACATACAGCAGTAAAGAAGCTATATGGTGCAAGGTTGAATTTTCCTTCAGCATCCATTGAGCTAACCCACGCAATAGGGCGCGGAACGATCGCACCAATTAGCAGTTTATACACATCCGAATAAGCAAGGTCAGACGGGTTGATTTGCATATTTATCGTTTCCTGTTTCTCAAAAAATCATCGGCAATTTTGTTTGTTGCCGATGATTGTAGCACTAAATTATGAAGATATTATGTAGACTAATGATGTTGAATAACCCAACTATAAGCATAATTAGGGTCTTCATATGCCATTGCTTCAGCAGTGACGTGTAGAGGGCGAAAAGTATCGATCATCACAGCAAGCTCTTCAGTGCGTTCTTTGCCAATACTAGCTTCAGTGGTGCCGGGATGTGGGCCATGAGGTAAGCCTGACGGGTGTAAGGTAAAGCTACCGCGCTCAATACCCTTTCGACTCATAAAATTACCCTCTACATAGTACAAGACCTCATCGCTTTGAACATTTGCATGGTTATAGGGCGCAGGAATAGCAAGAGGATGATAATCAAACAATCGTGGGACAAAGGAACATACAACATAGTTATGACCGCTGAATGTTTGATGTACAGGTGGAGGTTGATGAATTCGTCCAGTAATAGGTTCAAAATCACTGATATTGAAAGCAAAGGGAAACAGAAAACCGTCCCAACCCACGACATCTAAGGGATGATGATCGAGAATGTGACGGTGTAAGCCATTACGTGCCTTCACACGTACCTCAAACTCACCCAATTCATCATAGGTTTCTAGTTCAGTAGGCACACGAAAATCACGCTCACAAAATGGGGCGTGCTCTAGTAATTGTCCAAATTCATTTCGATAACGACGTGGGGTAACAATAGGCGATGGGGATTCAACTAACAAGAAGCGATGATTATCGCCCTCTAATACCACTTGCCATGTGACATTATAAGGAATAACGACATAATCACCGGGGCCAAAACGTAAGTTTCCTAAATTGGTGCGCAATAAGCCTTCTCCATCATGTACAAAGAACATCTCATAGGCTTGTCCATTGCGATAAAAGTAAGACATCTCTTCCGTTGGGCGTACAATACCAATCCAAATATCATTATTCCCTAGAAAATACTGCCGCCCTGTAAGTATATCGCCACCTGCTGGAACGTCTTTGGTCAAAAAGTGACGATGCCGTAATGCGCCAAAGTCAACAAATGTTGGTGCTGCATTGCCCAAATACTCAACATGTAATAGTTGTGTGGGAGCATAAAGATGATAGGAGATAGATTGCATCCCCGAAAAACCTTCAAGTCCCATTACTTGCTCCCGATAGAGTTCACCGTTCGGTTTGCGAAATTGCGTGTGCCGCTTATGGGGAATTTCGCCCAAGCGATGATAAAATGGCATTTGTTCTCTCCTCACAAAAATACAATCGAATTTATTTTTATTGTACACGATCACTTTGAAAAGTTTTGCGAAAAATGAGGAGTTCTTAAAAACAAAAAACGACTTCTGTCTAGAAGTCGGCTTTAGGGGAGAGCGGGTGACGGGACTCGAACCCGTGATAACAGCTTGGAAGGCTGGTGTGTTACCACTACACTACACCCGCATCGCCTATTATCCTACAAAAAAAATCGGTATTTGACAAG
>RFGP01000050.1 GCA_003697365.1 Chloroflexota bacterium
GAACCTGCAGGTGAAATATGATCTGTGGTGATGCTGTCCCCCACTTTAACTAAGACGCGCGCCCCTCGAATATCTTGCAATGGTGGAACATCTGGCGTGATTCCAATGAAAAATGGCGGTTCTTGAATATAAGTGGAATCTTCACTCCAAGGATAGACTTCACTCTCAATGCTAGGAATAGCATTCCAAGTTTCATTGCCACTAAAGACTTCAGCATAATGCTTAGCAAACATCTCAGCGTCGAGATAGTTTTGGATAATATGCAAAATCTCTTGTTGGCTTGGCCAAATATCCTGCAAGTAAATTGGTTGACCTTCATCATTATAGCCAAGTGGTTCATTGTAAAGATCAACATCAACTGTTCCAGCAAGTGCATAAGCAACTACTAGCGGTGGGGAGGCTAGATAGTTTGCACGGACTACAGAGTGAATGCGCCCCTCAAAGTTGCGATTACCGCTCAATACGGCGCTGACCACTAAGTCATTTTCCTTAACAGCATTTTGAATGGGTTCTGGCAAGGGGCCGCTGTTGCCAATACATGTTGTGCACCCATAACCAACTGTGTAAAAGCCTAATTGCTCAAGGTAGGGCGTTAAACCAGCCGCATTGAGATATTCTGTTACGACCTTAGAGCCGGGCGCTAGACTAGTTTTGACATAGTGGGGAACTCGTAAGCCCGCTTCCACTGCTTTCTTTGCCAATAAGCCTGCGCCGACCATCACTGATGGGTTGCTCGTGTTGGTACAACTTGTAATGGCTGCGATGACGACTGATCCGTGTCGTAATGTGACAGATGAATCATCTAGTTGTACCGTTGCGGCTTTATCAAGTTGATCAGAGCTAAGTCCAAAGCCTTTTGCTCCTACAGGTGCTGTTAAGGATGTGCGGAAATCTTGCTTCATTTCACGCAGCAATATGCGATCTTGTGGGCGTTTTGGCCCCGCCATACTTGGCTCTACAGTGGAGAGATCGAGTTCTAATGTATCATGGAAGACTGGATCGGGGGTTTCATCTGTACGGAAAATCCCTTGCGCCTTGTAGTATGCTTCTACTAGCCCAACTTCCTCTTCTGTACGATTTGTACGGCGTAAGTATGCCAACACTTCATCATCAACAGGGAAGAAACCCATTGTTGCACCATATTCTGGGGCCATGTTGGCAATGGTCGCACGATCTGGCAAACTGATATTGCTGAGGCCGGGGCCATAAAACTCGACAAACTTATCAACAACGCCCTTCTGACGTAGCATCTGAACAACAGTCAAAGTTAGATCGGTCGCGGTAACGCCTTCGCGCAAACTGCCATAGAGCTTGAAGCCAATAACTTGTGGTGTAAGCATGAAAATTGGTTGCCCCAACATAACCGCTTCAGCTTCAATGCCACCCACACCCCAACCTAAAACAGCGAGCGCGTTGATCATTGTTGTGTGGGAATCTGTGCCCACTAATGTATCCGGAATAGCCACTTTCTCGCCATTTAGCTCACGGATGAAAACACCTTTGGCAAGGTATTCTAAATTCACTTGGTGTACAATGCCCGTTGCAGGTGGCACAACACGGAAGTTAGAGAAGGCATTGCGTCCCCACTTCAAAAACTCATAACGTTCACGATTGCGCCGAAATTCTAGGTCAGCATTTAATCGCAGTGCTTCTGGCGTAGCGTAATAATCTACTTGCACCGAATGATCGATGACCAAATCAACGGGCACAACTGGATTAATAAGCGAAGGATCACCTCCAATACGTGCCATCGCAGAACGTAGAGCTGCAAGATCAACAACTGCGGGCACGCCGGTAAAGTCTTGTAATACTACGCGGGTAGGCATGAAGGCAATTTCATCTTCAGAAACGACTTCAGGATTCCATGCCGCGAGCTTACGAACATCTTCGGCGTTCACTGTATAGTCATCAATGTGGCGAAGTAAATTCTCAACAAGAATCTTGATACTAAATGGTAACCGTTCAATATGACCGATACCATCCTCAATGAGTTTCCCTAAACGAAAATATTTTACGGGGCCAAATGGTGTTTCTAATGTCGATAAAGCCCCAAAAACATCTTTAGTTGGATGCTTGGCAGACATAAGTTTTACCTTCTACTTGATTACAACGGATTTTTGCAGAGTATGGTCTTTTGTGTATCAGGGACTTAATCATACCCTAAAACTCGTAACTCCTCTATAAACACTATACGATACCTTATCTTTTCAAACTAGGTATGTTTAGTTGTGCTAAGTATCAAAATTTTTTATAGCTTCATTGTGAGCATCATTTGATACGATTAGAATAACAACTAACTCTTAGCACATAGATTTTTAGGAGAACGGTAAGTGAAAGTCGCCTTTTTCAGCACCAAGCCTTATGATCGACGCTTTTTCACAGAAGCAAATTCTAAGTATGGGCACGAGCTTCATTTTATTGAGGCGCGTCTGACACAAAACACAAGCGCACTAGCAGCAGGTTACCCTGCAATTTGTGCGTTTGTGAATGATGAATTGGATGCGGGAGTCTTAATTCGGCTTGCTAAACAAGGCGTAAAACTGATTGCGCTTCGTTCCGCTGGCTTTAATAATGTAGATTTAACAGCTGCTGAAGAGTTAGGGCTAATGGTGGTTCGTGTGCCTGCATACTCGCCATATGCCGTTGCTGAACACACACTAGGGCTCATGTTGGCGCTAAATCGCAAGATTCATCGTGCCTATAATCGCGTTCGTGATGGAAACTTTAGCCTTGAAGGTTTTGTTGGCTTTGACATGCGCGGCAAGACCGTTGGCATCATTGGCACGGGCAAAATTGGCCGTGTAATGATGAAGATTTTGAATGGCATTGGTTGCCACATCTTGTGTTATGATCCTTATCCTAACGACGAGGCCAAGCAGCTAGGAACATATGTTGATTTACCAACACTATTCCAAAAATCAGACATCATCTCTTTGCATTGCCCATTAACACCTGAAACGCATCATATTATCAATAGCCGTGCGCTTGCCCAGATGAAACAAGGTGTGATGATCATTAATACGAGTCGTGGGGCACTTATTGATACCCATGCTATTATTGAATCCATCAAAAGTGGGCAAGTTGGCTATTTGGGGCTTGATGTATATGAGGAAGAAGATGATCTCTTCTTCAAGGACTTATCAGGGCAAGTTATCCAAGATGACGCATTTTCGCGGCTGTTGACCTTTCCTAATGTTTTAATCACAGGACATCAAGCCTTTTTCACTGAAGAAGCGCTGCACAACATCGCAGACACAACTTTGAGCAACATCACTGAGTTTGAACAAAGCGGCACCTGTAAAAACATCGTGACAACGGAGATGATACGCTAGCCGCCCATCAAGCATTGATAAGTTTCAGAGATAAGGGTCGCGCTATGCTCCCATGCATGATGAGCAACAACCCAAGCGCGCCCTTCAGCACCTAGTTTTGCTGCAAAATTAGGTGCCTCGATCAATCGAAGCACCGCTTCGGCGAAAGTCTGCGGTGTATCGGCTAATAACATATGTCGTTCATGTTGTGCGTTTAATCCCTCTGCACCGATAGTAGTCGAAACAACGGGCAACCCACACGCTAATGCTTCTAACAATTTAAAACGAGTACCGCTACCGCTGCGCAATGGACAAACAAACATTGTTGCTTGATGTAAATAGGGGCGTGTGTCATCAACTAATCCCTTCACAATTACACCACTAGAGGGGTCTTTTCCTAATGCGACCAATGCAGGAACTGGGTCTTTCCCTAACAAGATAAGTTGAAAGTCAGGGCGCTTAGCACGAATGAGAGGCATAATCTCTTCAATGAAGTAAAGTACTGCGTCTGTATTAGGAAAGTATTTATAGTCTCCCATGAATATAGCAGTTGCAGGGTCTCGTGGTGCTTCTGCAGGATGAAAATACTCTACATCAACGCCATTAGGCGCTAGAGCAGTTTTACAGCCAAAGCGCTGAACAATGGCTTCATCCACTTTTGACATTACGCCGATAATATCAGCTTTTCGCCACACGCGCGGCTCAAACATGCGCATTTTCAGCGCTTCTAGCGCAATTCCGGGGCGTTGATAGATCGGTTCAGCAACGCGCGCATGTCTCCACCATGCCACATATTCAATCGCAGGCTCAGAAAGTAAGATAGGCAAGCCATGATTTTGAGGTAAATTTTGTAACATATAGAAAGATTCTACATGTATTACATCAAACTGCCGCTCTTGTAAAAGCCGCGCAAGTGTTTGGCGCATAGCCACAGTTCCATATAAACGCATTGTTATCGGCTTAACACTCGTAAGTGTCATCAGTGCTGCTTGAGCTGTGCTAGGGCTAGGATCGCGTTCTACAATGATCAACTCACAAAATTCTCGCATCGGAGATAGATCAAATTGGCGCTCTTCGGGTCGTCCAAAGCATACCAACGTAATTTGGTATTGTTGAGCAAGGCGCTTAACAAGGCTATAAGTGCGCATTCTGCCACCACTGACAGGTGGATAAGGCAAATAAGGAGTGATCATTAAAACATTAGACATCATTCCACTCTCGATGCGGTACATGTGATTCAAAAATAGCTAGTAAATCCTCATAGTCTGTATGAGTTTTATTTGATATTGCAAAAATAGGTTTCCAGCCCGCTCCTGCCATAAGCCCAACCATGCGATAATGAAAAGGTAGGCTTGTAGGTTTCACGACAATCATTACGCCGCTCTGTGCCACACGTTTTAACTTGCTGGGAGGTGGAGGCTTTAGCAAAGTATGCTGTGTAGTCGCAAGAATATCATCCCAAGAAAGTCTGCTTGCAGAAAAACCATAAGGCTTTAACTCAATGCCATCTTCATACACTATCACACTCGGATATAAAGATGTCAGCAAGAAAAGCGGAACGCTTAATCCCCACAAAAACGGTATCATCACGAGTAACAATCCTGCTGAATATGCTACTGCGCCCAACATAAGTCCGAACGTCGCTAACACGGTGCCAAACATTGCAGCACGTGCCATCCAACCGATCCAGCGGTGTAATCGGTGATTAGGGTGAAAATGATTGGAAATCATAGAAGAATTGCTGTATCCTGCTTTGCGGTATTCTAACAAGATGATTATAACTTGAAGGTGCATAAGGTGGAAGCGTTAACGATCGTTGATATTGCCCCTGATGGTCGGGGAATCGCATATTTAGGCGAAAAGACGGTATTTGTTCCCAACACAATACCCGGTGAAGTAGTGCACATTCGAGTTATCCATGAAACAGATACTCAGATCGATGCTGAAGTTGAATCATTTGAAGAAATATCAGCTGATCGTGTTGAACCGCGAGATGAAGGCTGTCTTGATAGTGTTTCGTGGCAACATATTCAATACGAAGCACAATTAGCACTAAAAGCCGATATTGTCAGCTCAGCCTTAGAAAATATCGTCAAAATCCCTGAGCCGCCGCTGGCATGGCCAATTGCTAGCGTGGAGCAGTGGGCATATGCGCGCCGCATGACGTTTTTGCCTACAACTGAAGGTATTTTAGGCTATCAGCGCGCCCAGAAAATTATCCCCATAGAAACATGTGCTATTGCACATCCACATATCATGAATGTTTTAGATGAGCTTAATATGGAATTCGATACGATCACGCGCCTAGATATTCATGTGAATGATCTAGGGGATAGTATGCTGGTGCTGCAAACAAGCGATGATGCCCCACCCGAACTTGAAATTAATATCGCAGGCTCAATTAATTTTTTACTGAGTGACCATGAGCCTGTTAATCTAATTGGCGATACTCATATCGTGCACCAAGTTGGCAAACACTCGGTAAGACTTACCGCAGGTGTATTTTCTCGGCCCAATGTACCCCAGTGGCAAGCACTTGCCCAAACTGTGCTTGAAGCGGCACAACCACAAGAAGATGATTCGATTTTAGATGTATATGGTGGCATTGGGCTTTTTTCGCTCTTTTTAGCACCTCATGTGAATTACATTACCTACATTGAACGTTACCCACCCGCAGCAACCGATGCAGAGTTCAATCTCGCGGCTTTTGAACATGTTGACATTGTTGAAGGGCGTGCAGAAGTTATTCTGGATGATATTGCAGCAGATCGTGATCATGAAGATTATGCAACGATCATTCTTGATCCCACGAAACGGCTATCGGATTCAGTGCTACAAGCCCTTCGTAAGCTCAATATTCCACGCATTGTCTATGTTTCGTCTGATATGGTACATATGGCTAAAGATATTAATGTGCTTGTTTGGCAAATGCGGTATCAATTAGTTGGTGTTCAGCCTATTGACACCGATCCGCAAACCCCAAATTTAACTTGTGTATGTCTTTTAGAAAGGCGCTAGATGCTCAATTCTGCATTAAAAACCGCTATTGACATTGCATATTCTGCTGGTGAAATCTTGCGTGATGGCTTCAGTCAACCACATCGCATTAACCAAAAAGCTGATGCAACTGATTTGGTAACTGAAACCGATCAAGCTGCTGAAAAACTCATCATAGAGTGTTTACGTTCAACCTTTCCTGACCATAGTATTTTAGGCGAAGAAGGTGGTGCGCAAAACGTAGCCGAAGCACAGTATCGATGGATAATCGATCCGCTTGATGGTACCACTAACTTTGCACATGGCATCCCTCATTTTTCTGTCAGTATTGCCCTTGTAGATGCTGAAGGATGGCCTATAGTGGGGGTTATCTATGATCCAACTCGTGACGAATGTTTTGCGGCAAGCAAAGGTAATGGGGCAACCCTCAACGGGCAACCCATCCATGTAAGTCGCACCCCAAAACTATCTCAAGCAGTGGTGGCGAGCGGTTTTCCTTATGACAAGTGGCACGATCCCCGTAATAACGCTGATTTGTGGGCACATTTTGTCGTCCGTTCACGTGGTGTTCGCCGTTTTGGTTCAGCAGCGCTTGATCTCGCCTATGTTGCTGCAGGTCGTTTTGATGGTTATTGGGAACAAAAACTCAACGCTTGGGATATTATGGCCGGCGTGCTACTAGTTCAAGAGGCTGGTGGAAACGTCAGCGGGTTTGATGGCACTTCTGCATTTATCCATGCTATCAAACCCGATATTGTTGCCAGCAATGGGCTTTTTCATGAGGAAATTTTAACGGTCATTCGTCTGGGCGAAAAAGCGCCGCGCCCCATCTAAGGTATGAGATTGTTCCATTTGGGCGGAAAATGTTCAGGATTAAAGTTCGCTATCTTATCCAATAAAAGATCAGCATTTGCCTCAACCTGTAGGAGCTCACCGTTATTCTGATCAATAAAACCCTGTGTCACCATGTGATGAATCATTGCAATAAGATGATCAAAAAAACCATTCACATTGAAAAGGCCTACAGGTTTACGGTGAATACCTAATTGGAGCCATGTAATAGCTTCAAATAGTTCATCCAAAGTTCCATATCCACCCGGCAAGGCCACAAATGCATCAGCGCGCTCAGACATTAAAGCCTTGCGATGATGCATTGTTGGCACTATGTGTAGCTCTGTCAAATTGTGGTGAATGATTTCGCGGCGATCTAGCGCTTGCGGGATAACACCTATCACTTGCCCGCCCCCACGTAGCACTGTTTCAGCGACAACGCCCATTAACCCTACACTACCACCGCCATACACAAGACCTATACCACGTTCAACTAGTAAGTCTCCGAATTTTTTAGCCGCCTCAGCATAAATCGGATCATGTCCTAAACGCGATCCACAGTACACGCAAACCCATTGTAGCATCATTGACTCCCACAAAACTTCATTCACGAATATTAATGGATGTTCAAGATATGTCGCTGTTATAGTACAAAACCAGCACCCATCTTTTTATTTTAGGCATTTTTGCAGATAGTACAGAATAAAACTATACTCAAATATGAGACACGTTTATCTTTCTGAACCGCGCCGATTCATAATGTTAAAAGTTGGTTTGTGTCAACCCATATGTCCCAATTTATACGACACAAAAGGTGTAAGGTTTACAGAAAACCTAACAAGTCCAAATTCTTATTTTTATCTTTTATTAAGGAGTTGAGTGCATGAGAGGAAGACCTCTGAACCAGCAGGTTATCGCTGCACTTGTTGTGGCTGGTATTCTGCTTATCGGTGGTGCGCTCATCATCGGTGGTGGTAATTTGTTTGGTACTGCCGGTGAAACGCCCTCGCCAGAAGCTCAAGTTCAAGATCGGGATAATGACTCGATCCCTGATGATCAGGATAGCTGTCCCGATTATCCGAACGATAGCATTGGCGACCCATGTAATCCTGACGAGGACGGCGACGGTGTCAATGATGCTGAAGACGCTTGTCCCAATATCCCCAACGATCCCGTTGGCGACCCATGTAATCCTGATGAGGACGGCGACGGTGTCAATGATGCTGAAGATGCTTGTCC
>RFGP01000051.1 GCA_003697365.1 Chloroflexota bacterium
GATGTTTCTAATGCTGTTTTAAAACCGCCGCGCGACGTATCAACAAATTCACCATCAAGGTCTTGACGTTCAGCAAAAGCAATGGCATGAACCAACACATCTATCTTGCCGTTAAAATGTTCATGCGCTTTTGCAAAAACGGTATCAAGCTCTTCATCGTTATTAGCATCAGCACGTTCTACAAAAGTTGCCCCTACTTCTTGCGCCAAAGGCATGACGCGCCGCTCAAGTTTTTCGATGGCATAACTAATACCAATATTCGCACCTTCACGATGCAGGGCTTGTATAATTCCCCAAGCAATCGAATCTTTGTTGGCCAGCCCAAAAACTAAAGCATTTTTTCCATCTAAAAGACCCATTCTCTACTCCTCAAATTGTTCAATTGAACTGTAACGGCTTACTCAAAATCTTGTCTCATTATTCTTAAAAAGGCGCTTTTTGCAAATCTTATGACAATAGTCACCTAAAAATAATGATAAATCATACGAAACTTTTTGAGTGACTATGGGTTGGATTAAGTGTGTATTGAAATTTAAAGTCATCACGAGGTTCATCAATGGAGTTACCTAAAATTATTCAAGGCGGTATGGGAGTTGCCATTTCTGACTGGCGTTTAGCCAATACAGTTGCACGAGAAGGGCATCTTGGCGTTGTTTCTGGTACAGGTATTGTCATTGTGCTGGTGGCTCGCTTGATGAAAGGCGATCCGGGTGGGCATGTTCGGCGTGCGCTCGCACATTTTCCGGATCAAGAAATTGCTCAGGAAATCATTAAGACTTATTACGTAGAAGGTGGAATCCCTGACGATCAACCCTTTAAATCTGTGACCATGTGGTCATTGAATCCACCCAAAAAGCTCAATCAAATTACCGTAGTCGCCAATTTTGTTGAAGTGTGGCTAGCAAAAGAAGGGCATCAAAACCCCGTAGGAATCAATCTGTTAGAAAAAGTACAATTGCCTAATCTTGCCTCTCTCTATGGCGCAATGCTTGCCGACGTAGACTTTGTCATTATGGGAGCAGGTGTTCCGATGCAAATTCCCGGCGCGCTTGATAAATTTGTTCATCATCAAGCCGCAGATTATCGCGTGGATGTTATTGGTGCGACCCAAGAAGACGATTATCGCATCAAATTTGATCCGCAAGAAGTCTTTCCGGGCCTAGCAGAAAAAGTTGGCCCACTCAAGCGCCCAATGTTCCTTCCGATTATCTCGTCATTTGTCCTTGCCCAAGCGCTCGTCAAACGCGCAAATGGTCGCATTGATGGGTTCGTCATCGAAACTCCTATCGCAGGTGGGCACAACGCACCACCACGTGGTAAGTACGAAGTCAATGAACATGGCGAGCCAATTTACACCGAAAAAGATGAAGTTGATTTAGAAAAAATCAAGAAGCTCGGTTTACCCTTTTGGTTGGCGGGTGGCTATGGCGATCCGAACATGTTCCGACAAGCGCTAGAACTTGGTGCTGCTGGCATTCAAGTCGGTACAGCTTTTGCCTATTGCAATGAATCTGGCATGGAACCAAGCCTTAAACAACGCATCATTGATAAAGTCCTAGCGGGTGAAATCGTTGTGCGTACCAATGCGCTTGCATCACCTACAGGCTTTCCATTCAAAACTGTTATGCTAGAAGGCACAGTTGCTGATCCTGCTGTTTATGCCGCACGCCAACGCATTTGCGACTATGGTTTCTTGAGGCATCTCGTCAAAGGAGAAAATGGCAAAGTCATCTATCGTTGTCCTGCAGAACCTGTGGATCACTATGTCAAGAAAGGTGGTCGTGAAGAAGACACTGTCGGACGTACTTGTTTATGCAATAACTTAGGGGCAACTGCTGGCTTCGGACAACGTCGCAAGGGCTATGTTGAGCCACCATCTGTAACTTCGGGCAACGATTTAGTGAATATTGCTAAATTTATCAAGCCCGGCCAACGTAGCTACTCTGCTAAAGATGTTATCGAGTATCTTATGCAAGGTATTCGCGTAGATACGACAGCTATTCCAGAACCCAACTAACGCTTAAACCTAAAGAAGTTATACTACTCATCATGTACCTGTTTCTTCATTTAAAACAGGTACATTATTTTTTCAGACATTTAATTGGTTAATGAACAAAATTTAACCTTAATTACTTTTTCGCCAATATTCTACTATAATCGTGACATAGACAGGTTGCTCAATGGCAAATTAGGATAAATGCATGGATTCAATCACATATCAATCATTAGTTACAAAACTCCTCTCGGATTTTAATGATTACTTTCAAACTTCAGTTCGCCATAGCCTCCACAATTGGACAATGCTTCAAACAATGCTGGGATACCATCTGGGTTGGAATAGTATTGATGGCACTCCACAGCAATCAAACCCCGGCAAGCAGATTCGGCCCTTACTCGCTTTGCTTTCATGTGGTGCTAGCGGTGGCGATCCACAAAGTGCTTGGCCTATGGCAGCAGCTATAGAGATGTTGCATAACTTCTCTCTCATTCATGATGATGTTATGGATATATCCGAAAAACGACGCGGAAGAGAAGCCGTTTGGAAAATTTGGGGAACCAATCAAGCCATTAACGTTGGCGATGGTGCATATGGTTTGAGTTTCCAACTGCTTGCTGACGCAGAGAACGCAGAACCACAAACAATAGTTTATGCTCAGCGTATTTTGAGCAAAGCATGTGTAGATACAGTCTATGGTCAAATGCTTGATATTAGCTTTGAAGATCGAGATGATGTAACAAGTGCAGAATATATCCAAATGGTTGGCTTAAAAACAGGGCCATTGTTGGGTGCAGCGCTAGCGGGTGGCGCACTATTTGCACAACGCCCCTATGAAGAAGCGCTCGCCCTAGCAGAAATAGGTCGAGAAGTTGGGGTTATTTTTCAAATGCAGGATGATATTCTAGGTATTTGGGGACAAACTGCAAAAACAGGCAAATCTGCTAATGATGATCTGACAGCGAAGAAGAAATCATATCCAATTATCTGGGCACTTGAAAATCTAGCACCTCAATACCAACAAATGATAAAAGATTGGTATAGTTTACCTGCTCCTCTTCCTATTCACATTACCAAACAAATGCGCCAGTTGTTAACTGAACAAAATGTTGAACAATCAATTATTATGGATATAGAGCAACGTTATCATCGCGTTATGGATGCTATACAAAGCCACTATCCGACTGATAATAACTACTGCTTGACTTTATTTGAGTTAATAAAATTTATCGTTCAACGAACACATTAATAACATGATCGAAGCATATCATCTAGCTAAAAAGTTCAAAAAATTTGAGGCCGTAAAAGATGTCACCTTCACGGCATATCAAGGTGAAGTGTTGGGTTTATTGGGGCCAAACGGTGCTGGTAAAACAACCACAATGCGAATGCTATCAACAGTCGTCAAGCCTAGTGGGGGCACAGCGAAAATTGATGGTTATGATATTCGCACACAAAAAAATGAAGTACGCCGTCGTTTGGGTATCTTAGTAGAAAGCGCGGGGTTATACGCCCACAGTACCACACGCGAACACCTACGATATATCGGTAAACTTCATGGATTAAGCGGGCGTTCCTTAGAAGCCCGAATTGATTACCTCATTGACGTACTAGAAATGCACGAATTCGCAGATCGCCTTGCGAAAGGTTTTTCGCGCGGGATGGTACGTAAAGTCATTTTAGGAATGGCCCTTATTCACAACCCACCCAATATCATTTTTGACGAACCTACTCAAGGGCTTGATGTCGTGAGCACGAGAGCTGTTCGGCGTATTATCAGCAAC
>RFGP01000052.1 GCA_003697365.1 Chloroflexota bacterium
CACTTCGTTTTACATATTTGGTTAGACGTATACAGCGTAATGAAATGGGATTATTAGTTCCACTTTGGCGAGAATTTCAAAAAATCGTGGGCGTATGGCAATGGTTACTGCCCGGCTCTAAGCCAAGACAAGTCTTCAATGAAGACACCGAATGGTTGGAAGCGCTCATTCATAACGCACTTTTTTATGCCACCCTAGAAGATCGTACCATTGGATTAGTAAATGAAACTGACCCTAATGAAGATGATCCTGCTGCCATTCGTGATTTGAAAACCCTTGCAATTCTTCATGCAGAGCAAGCGGCCAAAACCTATGAAATGCTCCGTCAAGCGTTGCGAAGCCGCCGTTATGAACGATGGCTCGCAAGTGTTCAACAAGAACAAGCTGATGAGCATGACACTCTGACATTTAGTAGCCAAATCGGCGTGCGTGCATGGGCATATTTAGGTGAATTGCGCGCCATCATCGACCATGTTAACGCTGCGGGAATGAATGCTGACCTTGAGGAATTACTGACATTAGAGATAGTTTATAGTTTTGAGGCCGATCTTCAACATCTCACTGACTTGCTACATTATAGTATCAGCCTGTTAGGCGCAGAGGTTCAACAAGTATTACAAGTACTTGATCCTTTGTCAGAGTATGTTCAAGCGTGGCATCGCATGGAGATGGTCGCGCAGTTTGCTGAACACCAACAAAATGCCCCACCCTCTGATGTCTCAGCATTTGTATGCGAAGCCTATGCGATTATCATGCGTGAACGCGCAAATGAAATGCGTTGGGGATTGGCCACAATGTGGGAAGCTATTGAAAGTCCCTCTTTTCGGCGCGCGCTTGCACTTGCAGTTGCTAAGCCATGATTCTCAGAGTACGTCTCATAATGTGAGTTGGTGTATTTTAGATTAAGCGTATGATACGCATCATCAGCAAAGGATGTGAAATATGTACGATGCTTTTATAACTGGCATTGGTAAAACTGCGGTAGGTGAACATTGGGAACGCCCCCTACGTGACATAGCTCTAGAAGCAATTCAAAATGCTATGCAGGATGCAGAAGTTGGGCCAGATGACGTTGAAGCCGTTGTGATTGGAAATGCATTTGGTGCAACAATCAGCGGTCAAATTAACCTCGCATCATTAATTGTCGACTATGCGGGTTTACGTGGTGTTGAAGCGACTCGTGTTGAGGCTGCTGATGCATCTGGCGGTTTAGCCTTACGTTATGGAATTAGTTTATTGTCACAAGTAGAAACAGTCTTAGTGGTTGGTGTAGAAAAAGTAACCGATCAAATTGGGGCTGAGCGTGTTACTGCTATGACCACCATGCTAGATGCAGAATATGAAAGTGTGCATGGTGCTACACTCCCTGCTGTGGCAGGTTTATTAATGCGCCGCTATATGTATGAATATGGTCTAGACCTTAATGCCTTCGAAGGGTTTAGCATCAATGCTCATGCAAACGGCAGCAAAAATCCATATGCCATGTATCGCAATCTCATAAAAAGTGGACGTTTTGCTGCTGCCCCAATGGTTGCTGAGCCCGTTAATTTATTTGACAGCGCACCAGAAGCTGATGGTGCAGCAGCTGTGATACTGACTCGCAACCTTCCACGCCAAAGCCACAATAAAGTCATCCGCGTATTGGGCAGCGCTGCAGCTACAGATACGCTCGCATTGCATAGCCGTTCAGACATTTTGTTCTTAAGCGCGGTAAATATCGCTGCAGGCCGCCTATTTGAACAAACCAATAAAACGCCAACAGATGTAGAGCTGTTAGAATTACACGACTCGTTCACAGTTTTGAGTGCTCTACAGCTAGAAGCGGCTGGCTTTGCCGAACGTGGTAAAGGTTGGCAACTTGCTGCTAATGGTGATATTCAGCCGAACGGTAAATTGCCCATCAGCACCTTTGGTGGATTAAAAGCACGGGGCAACCCCTATGGTGCAACGGGAGTTTATCAGGCAGTAGAAGTTGCACAACAATTGCGTGGAGAAGGTGGTGATAATCAGCTCCCCAATATTCCTCATTTAGGTATGACGCTCAACTTAAGCGGTGTGGGCAGTGTTGCCGTAGCCCACCTATTTGAGAGCGTAAACTAAAAAACTCTTAAAGAAGGCCCCTTTTTGGGGCCTTAGCAGCATCCCCCCCCTATGTTGTAAAAATGGCTTATTCATGCGGTTTTCAACTCAATACCTCACCTAGCTTTTAAGGGCATTTTAGGCTATAATTAAGGATAGAATTTTCAAAAATAAACAACAATTTCCGCTGTTGCATTGAAATTGAAGAAAGGGGATAACAGCACACCTGCGCGTAGCGGGCTGTGATGCTGAAACCTGCTTATGAACGACAGTATTCGACCGGTAAAAATAGATGAAGAAATGCGCGGCGCATATCTAGACTATGCTATGAGCGTAATTGTCGCCCGTGCATTGCCTGATGCCCGCGATGGTCTGAAGCCTGTGCATCGGCGTATTTTATACGCTATGTATGATATGGGTGTGCGAGCAAATTCATCTTATCGCAAAAGCGCACGTATAGTGGGCGAGGTTTTAGGTAAATTCCATCCTCACGGTGATGGCGCGGTCTATGATGCAATGGCCCGCATGGCTCAAGACTTTTCGCTGCGATACTTGCTGATTGATGGACAAGGTAATTTTGGCTCAGTAGATGGTGATCCACCGGCGGCAATGCGCTATACAGAAGCGCGTATGTCACGCCTTGCTGAAGAGCTTTTAAGAGATATTGAAGCAGACACCGTAGATTTTGTCCCAAATTTTGATGGCTCTATTAATGAACCAATAGTATTACCAGCCAATTTTCCTAACCTTTTAGTGAATGGCAGCAGTGGTATTGCTGTTGGGATGGCCACAAATATCCCTCCCCACAACTTACGTGAAATTGCCCAAGCTGTTGAATACCTCATTAACTTAATGATCGAATATGAGGGTGAAAATCTAGAAGAAGCAGTGCGTGATGTCTCGGTTGAAGACTTGATGCAATTTGTGAAAGGCCCAGATTTTCCTACAGGGGCATTAATGGGGGGAGATGAGTTAAAAGAAGTATATGGGTTGGGCAAAGGCCGCATTGTTATGCGGGCTAAAATGCATGTTGAAGAAATGACTGGGGGACGTTACCGCATCGTCGTCACTGAAATCCCCTATCAGATCAACAAAGCGACAACCCTAGAGCGCATCGCCTCTCAAGTGAATGAAGGCAAACTAGTAGGAATTGCAAGTTTGCGTGACGAGTCTGATCGCAACGGGATGCGTATTGTTATTGAACTACGCAAGGGTGCCCAACCAGCAACAGTGATCAATCGCTTGTACAAATATAGCCAACTCCAATCAACTTTTGGTGTACAAATGCTGGCACTCGTTGATCAACAACCGCGCTTGCTAAGCCTTAAACGTATGTTGATGATCTGGATACAACACCGCGTTGAGGTTATCGAGCGGCGCTCACGCTATGAACTAGGCAAAGCGCGCGCACGTGCGCATATCCTAGAAGGATTACTCAAAGCCATCACCAACATCGATCTAGTGATTCAAATTATCCGAGCAGCAGAAAATGCCGAAGATGCTCGTAATGAACTTATGCAGCGCTTTGATCTGACCGAGACACAAGCCTCAGCCATTCTTGATTTGCAACTTCGTCGACTAGCGGCATTAGAGCGCATGGCTCTAGAAAAAGAATATCAAGAAGTAACAGAACGCATCGCCTATCTTGAAGATTTGCTGGCAAGCCCACGTAAAGTTTTGACCATTATTCGCGATGATCTTATGGAGCTCGCCGCGAAATATGGCGATGAGCGACGAACGCAGTATGATCCTTCTATTTCTATTGACTTCGACGAATCTGAACTTGTGAGAGATGAGGAAGTTCTTGTCAGTTTAACACAATTTGGATACATCAAACGCACCCCTTCGCACATTTATCGCGCACAACGGCGTGGTGGCAAAGGCGCAATGGGTATGGCCACGCGCGATGAAGATACAGTAGAGCATCTCTTCCGTGCGCGGTCGTTGGATCATGTTTTATTCTTCAGCGATAAAGGCAAAGTGTATAGCCTGCGCGCCTATCAACTTCCTGAGTATAATCGTGCGGGACGTGGCATCTTACTTGAAAGTTTATTGGCATTAGCTCCCAACGAACGCATTACGGCTATCTCTGTCATTGAAAGTTTTGAAAACCTTGATGGCTACTTCATCATGTGTACGGTTGGTGGGCGCATTAAGCGCGTTGCTGCCAGTGAATTTGAGAGCGTACGACCTTCAGGGCTAATTGCAATCAATCTAGACCCCGAAGACTATCTAGGTTGGGTTAAATACACTACAGGAAACGACGAGATACTC
The DNA here is from genome assembly GCA_003697365.1 of Chloroflexota bacterium. Taxonomy (GTDB): domain Bacteria; phylum Chloroflexota; class Anaerolineae; order Aggregatilineales; family J027; genus J027. The sequence continues at coordinate 4,354 of RFGP01000052.1, forward strand.
ATCGTAACATATGGTGGGCAGTCTATTCGCTTCCATGAAAGCGAAGTACGTGTTATGGGGCGCACTGCTGCTGGTGTCAATGCTATGCGTATGTATGATAACGATGTCCTAGCTGGAATGGATGTTATCACACCTGAAAAACAAAGCGGTGAAGTGCTGATCATCACAGAAAAGGGGTTTGGTAAGCGTACTCCCCTAGAAGAATTCCGCCAACAAGCGCGTTATGGCTATGGCATTCGTGCTATTGGACGTAATATGTCAAAAACAGGAGGAATTGTTGGTGCACGCATTATTGATGGCGAATCAGTAGACGTAACGCTGATCACACGTAATGGCATCAGCATTCGTACACCTGTAAGTAGCATTAGCACCTATGGACGTAATGCACGCGGCGTGAAGATTATGAACTTAGAGGAGGATGATCAGGTTGTCAGCATGACACTTGTTTTAGGAGATGATGACGATGAAATGGATAACGAAATTCTCGCGAATCTCATGAGTCCTACTAATGCTCCTAATACCTCAGATCGCGTAAACGGTGATTCGCCAATAACCGAAGACAATACACTAGAGGAGTAGTGTTTTGGATTATCAACCCTTTTCTACTCTTTCATCTGCTACAGATGAAGAAGAATATGAGTATGTGGAAGAGCAAAATCAAGAAGAGCGTATTATCGGGCGTAGCTACTATGAGCTACCCCGCCCTATCCTTAAAAATCGCAAAAGCTTTTTCAGAGAAGCAAGCGAAATCGTACTTCTAGTCGTCGCAATTTATACACTTGTCAATTTAAGTACGGCGCGGTTTGTTGTTGAAGGCTCTAGTATGGAGCCAACTTTTTATACTGATCAATTTGTGATTGTATCGCGGCTAGCCTATATTATCGGTGAACCTGAACGCGGCGATGTTATCGTCTTTCACTATGACGAAGCGCACAAACGCGATTTCATTAAACGTGTAATCGGTTTACCCGGCGAACATATTGAGTCAATTGATGGGCGTATTTACGTCAATGGTCAACTGCTTGATGAGCCATACATTGATGAATATTGCAATTGCCGTGATAAAGAATGGTATCTTGGTGAAGATGAATATTTTGTGCTTGGCGACAATCGGAATTCTAGCCAAGATAGCTTTGACTTTGGCCCCATTAAGCGTGAGCAAATTATAGGACGGGCTTGGATTCGCTATTGGCCACCGGAAGCATGGCAAATTATCCCCCATCATGATTATGGATTGCCCGATCCTCTACCTGCTGATCCCCCCCCTACTCCTGATCCTGCAGAAGAATTGCCTGATCTCGACATTAATGACGAGCTCATGCCCACCACTTTCTGAACGCTGAGCATGGAATTTAAGACTTAGAGAAATTGAAAATCCCTCTGTAACTTATACAGAGGGATTTTATGCGTTAATTAGAGATAGCGTTCAACTAGCCAAGTGCAGACTTGATCGTATTACAGGCTGGGCATGAACCATCTGGACGAACAATAGCATAACCACCTTGTGGGTCAGCACCGTAGGAGGTGAAGTTGAGATTGAAAATAATGAACAGACGGACATATCCTAGCTGAGAGGACAAGACCACAGCTTCACCTAACCATTGAGCTTGTTCTGCAACAGATGTATCTTTTGCCCAAGCAAAAGCACCGGGTAGAGGCCCATAGCCTTCTGGTGACAAGTAACCAATTTCAGTGAAGCAAGCTACTTCACCGGGGAAGTTAGCCATTGCGCGGTTTAAGTTCGCACCAAAGTAACGGGTGGGATAGTTATCGCGCGGATCACCTGAATTCAAGAGTGGGCTAATAATGCCTTCATTATAGTGAACGCCAATGCAGTCGGCATAAGCACCTGCACCTGCTTGTGCCATTTGTTGATAGAAAACATCATCGTTACAACCTTCGCTGGTGCAACCTGCAGCACCAAAGGCACCGGTGGGCGCAGGGCTCGCTGAAATGACAATGACATTAGGCTTAGCAGCTTTGATGGCTTCATAGGCTTTCTTCAACAAAGGAACATAGTTAGCGCCGTTAATCTGGCCAGCTGGCCATTCACGCGCAAGATTGGGTTCGTTCCAAACTTCAATAGCGTCAGCACCATCGTTGGCTAAGGCAACGAGATAGTCTACATAGCTATCTTGATAGCTAGCATTCATAATTTGGCTCTTGTCGCCAACGACAGACATCAAAACCTTATAGCCAGCAGCTTTAGCAGACGAGATTAGGCCACTAAAATCAACACCGGGGCGGGCTTGGAACTTCACCCAACGGAAGCCACCTTGTTGCATATATTGAATTTCTGTGCTGCCAAATCTATTGGGTGTTTGTACACCTACTTCTAATGGGCCAGCAGCAACAGTACCAACATTTTGCGGGCCAGCGGGAGCGGGACCACCAATATCAGAGGTCACCTTATCGCAAATAATCACAGCTTGTAGATTGAAACTCACCCGTACTTCGTACTGGCGGCCATTCAACAGGGTAATGACATAACGCCAACCAAAGTATTCTTTGGGTTCTTCTTCACCTTCTTCAAGCGCACGGCAACCTTCAATGATGCCATAGGGAAATTCTGTTTGGGCAAATTGCCAGCGTTGAACAAGAGTAATGCGGGTATTTAATTTTTCCGAAAGCGCATCGCGAGCCACTGAAAAGCCCAGCCAAGCAGGATCATTCGGTGTAGCAGTTGGTCCAGTTTGGGCGATACCGTTTTGCGGAAGCCCTGCCGAATTGGAAGCAGTTGCTGTCAAAATTGGTGTGACAACAGTCGCCACCACCAGCATCATTGCTCCGATAACCAAAACAGCACGTAACTTCACGGATAAATTCCTTTCCTGTCAATATCTTATGACATGTTTTTCTTGATTTTGGTATTTACCAGATTTGAGATTGCGGTAAGAGTTTAGCAGTCTCTTCTAGTATAGCCAAGAGTAAATTGTTTGAACGCATTCGTCCAGAACGCGAAACCAACGCTATCCTGACATTGTCACATTATTATTGTTGAATTAAAACAAATGCCCCATGTATCGAAACATGGGACGTATTGAAATGATTACTATCGGCCAATATCACGACGTTCAAACAGAAAAACAGAAGCGCCATAAAGTGCAGCAATTGCCAAAATCATGATCAATAGATCAGATAAAGCCCAGTTTTTATGCAGAGCATCAATGGCGTTATAATAATCAAATACGGTAAGAGCTTGTAATGGCTTAATTGAATCGTTGATGTTGCCTAAATTATAGATGAGGTAACTCCCCACCATATAAGTAGAAGCAATAGCACCTCCCCATCGGCGATGTAAAGGCAAGGCAGCAGAACATAAATACGCAACTCCTGCAATGATCATCACTGGGAAGAAGAGCCCATAAGCGGCAAGTGCTAATGCATCAAGTCCCAAATCCAATTCGGGAAACAACACCACAGACAAAACTAAGGAAATGTAAAACCCTGTCAGAATTCCCAACAAAATCACCCCAGTGCCTAAAAATTTCTCGGTGAGGATTTGCCAGCGTGGAATCGGCAAAGTGGCCAAGGTATCCATTGTTTGATTGCGTTCTTCACCAGTAATCGAATTCAGTCCCTGCAAGATCGCAAAAATACCGAAGATCAATGGCATATATGAGAAAAGCTGAACATTTACATAGTTGGCGGGGTCTGTTATATCCTCTATGCCTTCAAAGAATTCTAACATCGCGTCAGGATAACTATCTACCAGCTCTTGGTATGTTTCGCGCTCTTCAAGAAGGCTAGGATAAAAACTAACGGTTAGTACCGTATAGACTAGTAAGCCCAAAGACCACCACAGAATAGAGCGTCGCCCACTGTAAAATTGCTTCCAAAATACAGCGCCCATTATGCCATCACCTCCTCAGTGTGTCCTGTTGTTGGTGCCTCATGATTACCGTAAAATTGCAAGAACACTTCTTCTAATGTGGGTTCTTGGGTGCGAAAAGCGTGGACAGTATAATTTGCTGCCAGCTTGACCAATTCATCCATATCACCAGCAACTTGAAATTTTAGCTCATTGCCTTGAACTTGGATATTCGATACATTCTTCAACTTCTTGAAGGATTCTACAGGTGGAGTGTCATCAAAAGTAATAATGACCCAGCGCACGTTCAGGTGTGTAAGCTCATCAACCGTATTTACCGCCTTCAGCTTTCCATGACGCAATATACCAACACGATCACATAGTGCTTGCACTTCGTTGAGATAGTGTGAGGATAAGAAAATAGTACAACCTTCAGATTTAGCCTCCAACATCATCTCATTGAATGTTTGCTGCATTAATGGATCAAGTCCGGAGGTGGGTTCATCAAGGATTAATAGCTCTGGTTTATGCATCAACGCAGCGATAAGCCCAACCTTGCGCTTATTCCCAGTGCTAAGGCCCTCTAAAGAATGATCTAGATCAAAGTCAAGACGTTTAGCGAGCCTTTCGACTTCATCCATTGCTGAAATACGACGCGCCCGTGCCAAGAATCGAAAATATTGGCGAGCAGTCATATTATTATACAAGCCCATTTCAGAAGGCATGTATCCCACACGAGCATGTATTTTCACACTGTCACGTCTTATATCCATCCCTAAAATTGTTGCTGAACCACTTGTAGGACGAATGAGATCAAGCAACGTACGTATCGTAGTCGTCTTTCCGGCACCATTTGGCCCCAAATAACCAAAAATTTCTCCCCGATAAACATCAAGGTTAAGATCGGAGAGTGCGACAAAATCACCATATTGTTTCGTTAGATGTTCAGTATGAATTACCGCATCCATACAAGATTGCTCCCTATTTGAATAAAACAAAATTTAAATGCTAATATGCTCTAGTAGCACATTAGCTGCTTGTTTTGAATGGTTTTAGGGTGTGACATAAGTGCTAAAATATCCTGTCAAGAAATATTGGGCACCTCCCAAAAAATAGGGGATTCATTTTTTTGGACAGATTGGCTAAAACATTTTTGAAAAATTTAAAGCATTATAGCGGTAAAGCACTTATGATGTTTCACTGCTATTAGGCAAGTGTTACTAAAATTCAGCTCTATCACAAACCCAAAATAGTGCTAAGGAGAAAATATTCTACTATGAGCACCCCAAGCCCAGCCCGTTTAACTCGTGAAGAAGTATTATTCCGTCGTGCACAAGAAGCTGATCGCCCTACGATTGAATACATAGCTTCCAAGACTTGGGATGGAGACGACTATCTCGCTGAAATTTTTGATCAATGGCTCGCCGATGATACAGGGGCCTTCAACGTCATGACTTATCGCGACGCAGTAGTCGCAACGAGCAAACTCACCCGAATGGGCGATGGTGAGTGGTGGATGGAAGGTTTACGTGTCCACCCTGATTATCAAGGGCGTGGCTTAGCTCGGATTATGCATCACTATATCGTAAATCAAGCGCGCCAAATGGGTAACAACGGCATTGTTCGCTTTGCAACATCCAGTGAAAACACAGCAGTACATCGTTTAGCAAACGAAACAGGTTTTCAACTTACTATTGATTTTGCGCGTTTATATGCATCAGCAACGCCACAACCCACGACATGGCGCAAAATGGAGACACAAGATTTCGACACAATATATCAATGGCTGGATGCCAACCCATACTTCCAACGCCTAGAGCGGAGCTTTGAATCGCGCTGGCGATTAAAGATCGCTACGCCAGAAGTTGTCCTTCAAGCTCTCTCAGAAGG